>NZ_LS999834.1:0-371472 GCF_900537175.1 Lentilitoribacter sp. Alg239-R112
GTCTGTTCTGGGTGCTGATATTGATAGTGATGATGATGGGACGACGTTGATCTATTCAGTTCACGTTGCGCCATCAGAAGGAACAGCGACGATCTCGGGAACATCATTGGTGTTTGATCCAGGTTCAGACTTTCAGGATCTTGGTGATGGTCTAACACGTGATATCATAATCACAGTTCAAGTCACCGATRCSCATGGTGCTAGCGTGAGCAATGATGTTGTGGTGACGGTGACGGGTTCGAATGATGCTCCGATTGTTGCGATTGCCATTRTGGATCAGRTCTCTGATGAGGAYACAGCGTTTAGCTTTACGGTTCCTGCAGGCACATTCTCTGATGCTGAGGGTGATACGCTGACGCTGACAGCAACGCTTGCCAATGATACAGCATTACCAGCATGGCTATTGTTTGATGGCACGACGTTCACAGGCACGCCACCATTGAACTTTGATGGTGCCTTGGATGTTAAAGTCACGGCCAGTGATGGTGTGCTTGATGTGAGCGAGGTGTTTAATCTTGATATTACCAACGTCAACGATACGCCAACTCTATCAGCGGGCATTGGTGCCACGGATGAGGATAGTACGGCCACTGTTGATCTGTCTGTTCTGGGTGCTGATATTGATAATGATGATGATGGGACGACGCTGATCTATTCAGTTCCCGTTGCGCCATCAGAAGGAACAGCGACGATCTCGGGCACATCWTTGGTGTTTGATCCAGGTYCAGACTTTCAGGATCTTGGTGATGGTCAAACACGTGATATCACAATCACAGTTCAAGCAACCGATRCSCATGGTGCTAGCGTGAGCAATGATGTTGTGGTGACGGTGACGGGTTCGAATGATGCTCCGATTGTTGCGATTGCCATTRTGGATCAGGTCTCTGATGAGGATACAGCGTTTAGCTTTACGGTTCCTGCAGGCACATTCTCTGATGCTGAGGGTGATACGCTGACGCTGACAGCAACGCTTGCCAATGATACAGCATTACCAGCATGGCTATYGTTTGATGGCACGACGTTCACAGGCACGCCACCATTGAACTTTGATGGTGCCTTGGATGTTAAAGTCACGGCCAGTGATGGTGTGCTTGATGTGAGCGAGGTGTTTAATCTTGATATTACAGGTGTCAACGACACGCCAACTCTATCAGCAGGCATTGGTGCCACGGATGAGGATAGTACGGCCACTGTTGATCTGTCTGTTCTGGGTGCTGATATTGATAGTGATGATGATGGGACGACGTTGATCTATTCAGTTCCCGTTGCGCCATCAGAAGGAACAGCGACGATCTCGGGCACATCATTGGTGTTTGATCCAGGTTCAGACTTTCAGGACCTTGGTGATGGCCAAACACGTGATATCACAATCACAGTTMAAGCCACCGATRCSCATGGTGCTAGCGTGAGCAATGATGTTGTGGTGACGGTGACGGGTTCGAATGATGCTCCGATTGTTGCGATTGCCATTRTGGATCAGGTCTCTGATGAGGATACAGCGTTTAGCTTTACGGTTCCTGCAGGCACATTCTCTGATGCTGAGGGTGATACGCTGACGCTGACAGCAACGCTTGCCAATGATACAGCATTACCAGCATGGCTATTGTTTGATGGCACGACGTTCACAGGCACGCCACCATTGAACTTTGAAGGTGCCTTGGATGTTAAAGTCACGGCCAGTGATGGTGTGCTTGATGTGAGCGAGGTGTTTAATCTCGATATTACCAATGTCAATGACACGCCAACTCTATCAGCAGGCATTGGTGCCACAGATGAGGATAGTACGGCCACTGTTGATCTATCTGTTCTGGGTGCTGATATTGATAATGATGATGATGGGACGACGCTGATCTATTCAGTTCCCGTTGCGCCATCAGAAGGAACAGCGACGATCTCAGGCACATCATTGGTGTTTGATCCAGGTTCAGACTTTCAGGACCTTGGTGATGGCCAAACACGTGATATCACAATCACAGTTCAAGCCACCGATGCGCATGGTGCTAGCGTGAGCAATGATGTTGTGGTGACGGTGACGGGAATAGATAATAATGACGTCTTTACAAGCACTACTGCTGATGAGAGTTTCATAGGTGGGATAGGCAATGATACATTCGTGTTTGCAGCAAATATGGGCAACGATGTTATTACTGATTTCACAGCTGGTGCGGGTTCAGATGATGTTGTTGAGTTGCAAGGGTTAGCGGCATTTGATACCTATGCCGAGGTTCTCGCGGCTGCAGTTGATGATGGAACCAATACAACAATTACTATTGATGCTGATAATTCTATTGTTTTAAACAATGTGTTAGTTGCTGATCTTCATCAGGATGATTTCAAGTTCATTTAATCTCAGATAAATAGTTCCCAAAGCAGATTAACTTCTGCTTTGGAGTAAATTATGGAAGCATTCACGGGACCTGTGGCGCAAATCTGTTGAAAGAGCTAATTAAACGAAATCGCAAAAATGTGATTTATTTACCCAATTTGTTACCCAAGAAAGAAAATTGTTTGAAAAAAGACAATAAAACAATTTCTTAGTACGAACACAGACGGTCTCCAAAACCGTAGGTCGAGGGTTCGAACCCTTCTGCCCCTGCCATTGTTTTCAGGCACTTAAGCGATTTATTGTAAATCTCCTTAGAGCGGTTTGAGATCTCGATTAAATCGTTATGTGTGCTTTAGGAAAATTGCCAGGTCCATCACATTCGTTCCTGTCGGACCTGTAATGATCAAATCGCCTGCTTGTGCAAGGTAGGAGCCTGAATCAGCGCGTTCTTGTGCTCCTTCTGCGCCAGGTAATTTTAAGTAAGTTTCTCCGTCCAAAAAAGCTCCAGCGGCATCGGTAGGGCCATCCGTTCCATCGGTGCCGGCAACTAAACCAACAATGTCATCCCGCTTGCTTATGTGCCGCGCAATCTCCAACGCGAGCGCTTGGTTGCGGCCACCTCGACCGGGGTTTTGGGGGAGAATTATAGTTGGTTCACCACCGTAGACGTATAATCCGGGTTTCCCATTCATGATTTCATTTGCAATCTGAGCTGCGATTTCGGGTACGTTCGCATACATATTTTCTTCGTTAGAAATAACGGTACGCCCGTTCAATTTGGCATTTTGCTCAATTGCGTTTCGTGCAACCGTATTTGAAGCAACAATGTCGCAACTATACGTAAAGCGTGCGTCATCGGGACGTGAGCCAATTCCTGAACCGATGATCCCTATACTGTCGCCAGCCACATCTGATATGGCGAGAACATTGACTTCTGCGCCTCTATAAGACGCCAGTAATCCACCACCTTTGATAGCAGAAATGGATTTTCGACGTTTGTTGATTTCTTCAATGTCCAAACCTTCGGTCAGCGCAGCACTTGTCAGGGCTTTCAAATCTTCATATCGAAACCCGGTTTTCAGGTGCTCGACAAGTGAGGAAGCGCCTCCTGAAACGAGCATAAGCAGGCGGCTATCTGCGCCACAATTTGTGATGAAATCTAACGCGCCTTTACCTGCGTCCAATGAGGTTTTATCGGGCAGGGGGTGGCTTGTTTCAAGTGCTGTTACATTGCCATTATATATTGCGCGCCCGATATGACCGGTTTTGGTAACGAGATATGTTGGCACGGATTTACGCCATTCACTTGGCAGTCCCTCAAACATTGCGGAGGCAGCTTTCCCAACAGCGAGAATGTGTGTCGGCTGGTGAAGCTTGTTGGTCGTTAGCCATGCATTTACGCTCGCATCGCCTTTAACCGCTGCGACAGCCTCTTTAAAGAGTTGCAATAGTGTATTTCGTTGGGCTTCGTGCATCTTGTAAACTACATCTGAGCATAGGTTTGCCAAGGTGCAAATTCTGCATCACCAATATCAAGTTCTTCTGACCGCGTTTTATTACCTGAGGCTGTCTCCAGCATTGTGTTGAAAATTCGTTGGCCGGCTTCCGCCACCGTTTCGCTTCCATCAGCAAATGTTCCGCAATTGATGTCCATATCGTCCTGCATCCGCTTGTACATCGCGCTATTGGATGCAATCTTGATCGACGGCACGGGCTTATTACCATAGCAGGACCCGCGTCCAGTGGTGAAACAGATCATATTGCAGCCCGAAGCAACTTCTCCGGTGATGGAAACTGGATCATAACCGGGACTGTCGACAAACACCAAGCCCTTCTCGATGATCCTCTCACCATACTGGTAAACACCATTCAAATTTGTTGTCCCTGCTTTAGCAACGGCTCCCAGAGATTTTTCCAAAATTGTCGTCAAGCCGCCCATCTTGTTGCCCGGTGTCGGGTTGTTGTTCATCTCAGAGCCATACTTTTGGGCATGATCTTCCCACCATTCCAACAAATTCACTAGCTTCTGGCCGACCTTGGGCGAGGCTGCGCGATCAGTCAATAGATTTTCAGCCCCGTAGATTTCAGGTGTTTCCGCCAATGCGGCAGTTCCGCCGTTCTTAACTAATAGATCAACAGCATAACCTAACGCTGGGTTGGCGGTTATCCCTGAATACCCATCCGAACCACCACATTGTAACGCGACAGTTAGATGGGACGCGTCGGTTGGCTCGCGCTCGGCCTTATTGGCCTTTTCCAAAGCGGTTTCCAGCCACAATAAACCTTTCTCAATTGATTTGCGTGTGCCACCTCCACTTTGTAGCGTGTAGTAATGAAAACTTTCATCGAGGGGCCTGCCATAAGCTTCAAGCATTAGACGAATTTGGTTGGCCTCACAGCCAAGGCCCAACATCAAGACGGATGCGAAATTAGGATGAGTGGCGTATCCCCAAATTGCGCGCTGGAGCTTGCGAAAAGCGTCGTCATCGGTACCAATGCAGCATCCCGCACCATGAACGATTGGAACAATACCGTCCACACCCGGGTATTTTTCCAACAGGCCCGAAAGCTCGGCTTCTCTTGCCAATAGTTTTGCCGCCGACGCCGAACAGTTTACCGATGTAACAATGCCCACATAGCATCGTTCCGATTCTGCAGTGCCCATTTGACAGCTAGCACCTCTACCTCAAGGCGAACATCGCGCAAGTCTGTCAATTCTTCATACCCCAGGCTTGGCACACCTACCGAGCGGCCTGAGACATTTGCAACCACACCAATGGCAAGAAGCCGCGTCAACGCTTCACGTACGGGGCATTGCGCTGACACCAAAGGCCTCGGCGACACGCGCAACACGAACAGCCTCGCCAGGTGTAAACTCACCTTCTCGCAGTAGCATACACAACCGATCGTAAACTTGATCGTTTAATTTGTCTTTATGGATTGGTTTAGCGTTTTAAACATGTCGCGTGTCTTCGCACATTTTTGGCGTAGAAGTCCAGAGTTCAGTTGGTGATCGTAAATTTACGAGTTAAGTGCTGGTTTCAGAGTGGAAGTCTTTAGAATGCACGTTCGCTAAATTCTTTCGATTCGTGGGAGAACCGCATGTAATAGATAGGTCAAGCTTGATTGACGAATTTTGGACAAACCTATCCAGCTAACCACAATGTGTTTGCTTTCGGTCGATATAGGTAATTTGAACAAGAACGTAGTATTCGCCTTCAAAAGAAACAACGCATCTAATTTATGTTTCCGCCAGAAGTTTAATAATTAATTTGAACACGGTCTAAAAAGTAGGTCGAGGGTTCTAACTCTTCAGCCCCTCACAAGAGCCAATCTATAGTTAGGTCATTATGAGGGGGCTGGGAAGTTCTTAACCCAGAATTCCGGGTAAGTTGAGGTTATGAAGGCGGGCACAATCTTTGGCGTCCTCATATCCAGCATCAGCATGTCGCCACACGCCGGAGGCCGGGTCATTCCAAAGAACGCGGTTTAGTCGCCTTGCGGCATCTTCTGAACCATCGGCTACAATTACGATACCAGAATGTTGAGAAAAGCCCATACCAACACCGCCGCCATGGTGAATGGATACCCACGTCGCGCCAGAGGCCGTGTTGACCAGCGCATTGAGGAGAGGCCAGTCAGATACGGCATCGGACCCATCCATCATAGCTTCAGTCTCGCGGTTTGGCGATGCGACTGAGCCACTATCAAGGTGGTCACGACCAATCACAACGGGTGCTTTTAGTTCGCCGTTTGCCACCATTTCATTGAATTTTAGTCCGGCACGATGGCGATCTCCCAGCCCGATCCAGCATATCCGCGCTGGTAATCCCTGGAACGAAATTCGTTCTTGCGCCATGTCCAGCCAGGTATGCAGATGTTTGTTTTCAGGAAATAATTCTTTCATTGCCGCATCGGTTTTATAGATGTCTTCGGGATCACCCGACAATGCAACCCAACGGAATGGGCCGATACCTTTGCAGAACAGCGGTCGAATATAGGCTGGAACAAAACCCGGGAAAGCGAAAGCGTCTTCCAACCCTTCTTCCAGTGCCATCTGTCGGATATTGTTGCCATAATCTACAGTTGGTACGCCATCATTCCAAAAGTCCACCATGGCAGAAACCTGATATTTCATCGAGGCTCTTGCTGCTTTTTCAACTTCATTGGGGTCAGTTTCGCGCATGTTTTTCCATTGAGCCATCGTCCAGCCTTGCGGTAGATAACCGTTGATTGGATCGTGCGCGGAGGTTTGGTCTGTCACAATATCCGGGCGAATGCCACGATCATAAATCTGCCGAAAAATATCGGCTGCATTACCCAGAAGACCGACAGATTTTGCTTCTCCTGCTGCTGTCCAGCGTTCGATCATCTCAATCGCTTCGTCCAGCGTTTCTGCCTTCTCATCCAGATATTTGGTGCGCAGGCGAAAATCAATACTGTCTGGATTACATTCCACTGCAAGGCAACACGCGCCCGCAAAAACGGCTGCCAGCGGTTGCGCACCGCCCATGCCGCCAAGACCGCCAGTTAAAATCCAGCGACCCTTTAGATCACCATCATAATGTTGCCGACCAGCTTCAATAAAGGTTTCATAGGTGCCTTGAACAATGCCTTGCGTGCCAATGTAAATCCAGCTTCCAGCGGTCATTTGACCGTACATCATAAGGCCTTTGCGATCGAGTTCGTTAAAGTGCTCCCAATTGGCCCAGTGCGGCACAAGATTTGAGTTGGCTATCAAAACACGGGGTGCATCTTTGTGTGTTTGCACAACTGCCACAGGCTTGCCAGATTGCACCAACATGGTTTGGTCTTCATCCAGTTTTTTAAGCGTGTCGACCATCAGGTCAAAATCTTTCCATGTCCGCGCAGCGCGGCCAATGCCACCATAAACCACAAGTTCATGTGGGTTCTCAGCAACATCAGGGTGCAGGTTGTTCATCAACATGCGAAGGGGAGCCTCTGTCGTCCAATGTTTTGCGTTCAACTCTGTGCCTGTTGGCGGATATATGTCACGTGAATTTTTGCGCTGATCGGTCAATTGGGTCTCCAATTTGTCAAGGATATTAAGATGTTGCTTAGAAGGGCACGTAGTGGTTCCGCTCGCTCTGGCAGATACGTCCATGGTGCCTTTTCTATCATGTAGTTGGCTTGCGCAATTTCCATTTGTATTGCGTGGACGCTCGTTTTGGGTTTCCCATAATGGCGTGTTGTCCAGCCGCCTTTAAACCGCCCATTTAAGATATTTGAAAAAATCTCGGAATCTTGGCATTCTTTTGTAACAAGCGCTTCAACGGAGCCGTCGCATGTCGTGCCGTTATTGGTGCCAATGTTAAGATCCGGCAGGCGATTTTCAAACAGAAAGGGAATTTCCCCTCGGATTGAGTGACAGTCATATAGGATAGCAAACCCGTGTTTGGATTTAACTCGCGCTATCTGGTCTGCCAACGCTGTGTGATAGGGCTTGTGGTAACTCTCGCACCGATGATTAATTTCATCCTCATCCGGCTCAAGACCATCTTTATAGATTGTACGACCATCAAAATCAGTCAGCGGACAGAGCGTTGTTGTATTTTGTCCCGGATAGAGGCTTTTTCCCGCTGGATCACGGTTTACATCAATAACATAGCGATGGATAGGAGTGCGCACTGTGGTTGCATCTGCTAGCCCCTTATAGAGTTTATGAATGTGCCAATCGGTGTCGGCCAAAGCTCGGCCGACCGGGTTAAGTTTGTCGGTAATATCATCTGGAACAATAGTTCCCGTGTGCGGCAAACCAAGGATTAAAGGCGAACTACTTTCGGTAATTTCAATATTGATCAAAGCCTCACCTCACAGCTTGCCGCAGCTACTAGGTCACCCTCACGCACTAATTTTGAAGCCAATTCCAAGTCAGCCGCCATATGACGATCTTCATCAAGAGCTGGTACTTTGGCGCGGATACATGCGACCACGGATGCAAGGTTTTGTGCAGTTTTAAGCGGTGCACGTGCTTCAATCCCTTGAGCGGCACAAAGTGCTTCTACGCCCAGTATGGTTGAAAAATTCTTGTTCATACGCATCAAGCGCCGCGCGGCATGAGCTGCCATCGATACATGGTCTTCTTGGTTGGCTGAGGTGGGCGTGCTGTCTGTGGAGCAGGGGTTTGCGAGAAATTTGTTTTCGCTCATGAGTGCTGCGGTTGTAACCTCGGCAATCATAAAACCACTATTAAGACCAGGTTTATGTGTGAGGAATGCAGGCAGACCAAAGCTCATCACCGGATCAACCATCATGGCAACTCGTCTTTGAGATATCGCGCCGATTTCGGCAATTGCGAGCGCGATTTGATCAGCTGCAAATGCCACCGGTTCCGCATGGAAATTACCACCAGAGACAATCATTCCGGCATCAGCTAAAACAAGTGGATTATCGGTCACGGCATTTGCTTCAATCTCCAGTGTTTGGCTGGCAAAACGTAAGATATCTATTGCGGCACCCGCGACTTGCGGCTGGCAACGAATACAATAGGGGTCTTGCACTCGCAGATCGTCCTCACGGTGGCTCTCGCGAATTTCACTTCCTTTGAGCAAACGGCGCGCCTCAGTAGCGGCTTCGATCTGCCCACGATGGCCACGCAATGTGTGAATTTCAGGCTGTAGTGGTGCTGTGGAACCCATAATTGCATCGGTCGACATGGCACCTGTGATTAGTGCAGTGCAGGCCATGCGCCATGCATCAAACAGCGCTGCCAAAGCTGATGCGGTGGAGAATTGCGTACCGTTGATCAGGGCTAGACCTTCCTTCGGGCCAAGGGCGAGGGGTGTAAGTCCCGCCTTTTTAAGAGCTTGTGCACCTGACATGCGAGTACCTTTATAAAAGGCTTCACCTTCTCCAATCATCACAGCTGCCATATGCGCAAGCGGAGCAAGATCACCCGATGCGCCAACGGAGCCTTGCTCAGGGATAAGAGGCAAAACATCCTGCGCAAGCATATCCTCAATGAGTGTCACTGTTTCAAGTGCTACGCCTGATGCGCCGCGCCCGAGGGAAAGAAGCTTAAGCGCCATCATCAAGCGCGTGGTAGATGGTTCAATTGGATCACCCACGCCACAGCTATGTGATAGGATCAGGTTACGCTGTAGGGTGCTTGTATCCTCGTGGGCAATTTTGACCGAAGCGAGTTTTCCAAATCCTGTGTTAACGCCATATACCGCTGCGCTAGCCGCCGCCGCTTTTGCCACCATGCTAAAAGAGGCTTTGATGCCTTGTTGCGCGGTTGGTATGAGTTTTACCGGGCAGGAACTTCGCCAAATGGTTTCCAGTTGCTCGAGTGTAGCTTGTCCTGGGGTGAGGATCATAAAATATGCTTTCCGTTAAAAACACGAGAGTGAAGGGGGTTAAATCCGATACGATAAGCAAGTTCGGATGGATGTGAGATATTCCAAATGGCAAGGTCTGCGCGATTGCCTTTTGTAAGGGTTCCGCAGTCTGTTAGTCCCAATGCACGTGCTGCATTTATGGTTGCGCCACGCAAAGTCTCTTCCGGTGTCATTTTGAACATTGTGCAAGCCATGTTTTTTGCCAAAAGCAAGGAGCACATGGGAGATGAGCCAGGATTGGCATCTGTTGCAACCGCCATATCCACTCCATGAGTGCGAAACGCTTGGATGGGTGGCTGTTTGGTTTCACGCAACGTATAATATGCGCCGGGCAAAATCGTTGCGACGGTGCCTGATTCTGCCATCGCTTTCGCGTCCTCTTCCGTCGCATATTCCAAATGATCTGCCGATAGTGCGCCACGGGACGAAGCCAATTGGGTGCCACCCATATGGCTGAGCTGCTCTGCGTGCAGTTTGACCGGTAGACCTAGATTGTGTGCTGCATCAAAAACTCGACTTATCTGGGCTGTGTTAAAGGCTATGCCTTCGCAAAACCCATCAACAGCATCGACCAATCCTTCTTCATGGGCCGCAGCGAGGGCAGGTATGCAGACCTCATCTATGTAGGCATCTGCTCGATCAATATACTCTTTTGGAACGGCATGAGCGGCAAGAAAACTTGTTTTAATACGCACCGGGCGCAAGGTTGCAAGGCGGCGTGCGGCGCGAAGCATTGAAAGCTCACTTTCAAGCGATAGGCCGTAACCGGATTTGATTTCGATGGTGCTGACCCCTTCGGCCAGCAGAGCATCCAGACGAGGAAGTGCCAATGCAACAAGTTCGTCTTCGTTGGCATTTCTGGTCGCGGATACCGTGGAGTTAATGCCGCCGCCGGCGCGTGCAATCTCTTCATAGCTTGCCCCGAGCAAACGCATCTCAAATTCTTTGGCGCGATTCCCACCATAGATCAGATGTGTGTGGCAATCGATCAAAGCGGGCGTAACGGTGCGACCTTCCAAGTCTATCGGTTCTGCACTGTTCTTTGGTGCATCCATTTGGTGACCGACCCATGCAATTTTACCGTCTTCAATAAAGATTGCCGCATCTTCGATCAGTCCATATGGGCCGTCCAAGGACATGGTTGCAGCGGTTAAATTGTGCAGCAATATTTGCATATTCTACTGAACCTCAAATATATTATGTTTGCTCATTTTTTTATTATGTGCAAACATATAAGAATATACACGAATTGGAGTCAAGAGAACAAAATGCAGAAAATTTGGGCAGAACGTGCACTTACACCGGACGGCTGGCAAACCAATGTTTTGATTGATGTCGATCAAGATGGGAGAATAAAGCAGGTGACGCCCGATTCACCACTAGATGTTGTAGGGGATGCTGAAAAATATAGTTGCATCCTGGCTGCGCCTGCCAATGCCCATTCTCATAGTTTTCAAAGAGCAATGGCTGGATTAACCGAGCAACGCGGCGCAAACAAAAGTGATAGCTTTTGGAGCTGGCGACGCCTCATGTTCCGTTTTTTGGAAGAGATAACACCAGAGCAGGTTCAAGCAATTGCGGCCTATGTACAGATGGAGATGCTGGAAGCAGGATACGCAACGAATGTGGAGTTTCACTACCTTCACCATGCGCAAGGCGGCCAACCCTATGATCAACTTGGCGAAATGGCTATGCGAATTACAGAAGCCGCAAAGCAAACAGGCATCGGTCTATCGCTTTTACCAGTTCATTATCAATATGGTGGATTAAACAAACGCGTTCCCGTGAGTGGTCAGGATCGATTTTGCAACGATTTAGACCGCTTTGTGACATTAGCGTCAGACTGTGCTGGCTTGGTTCGCAATGGCGCAAGTGACTGGTCCAGCGGTGTTGCGCCTCATAGTATGCGTGCTGTTATGCCTTCGGACCTTAAACAAATGGCCACGTTATTTCCAAATGGCCCCATTCACATGCATCTGGCCGAACAAATTCCAGAAGTTGAAGAAGTCGTTTCAGAGCTTGGTTGTCGTCCTGTTGAATGGATTTTGGACCAAATTGGACCAGATGCACGTTGGCATTTTATCCATCTTACGCAGATGTTGCCGCATGAAACAGAACAATTGGCGAAAACTGGTGCAACGGCTGTCTTATGTCCAATTACTGAATCTAGTCTTGGCGATGGTATTTTCGACGGGCCGCGGTGGTTTAATGCAGGTGGTCGCGTTGCCATTGGGTCTGACAGCAATATACGTATCTCTCTTTGTGAGGAATTGCGCACTCTTGATTATTCTCAAAGGCTTCGGGACAATTCTCGCGCGGCATTGGCAACGTCGGAATTTTCAACCGGGCGCAGGCTTTATGATGCCGTCCTGCATGGGGGGGCGGCAAGTGCGGGTCGCCAGACTGGAGCATTAAAAGCAGGTTTCTGGGCCGACATGTTAGCGTTCGATATGAAGCATGCAGATCTTTGCGGACTTCAACAGGACAAACTGATCGATAGTTTTGTCTTTACCGGAGATAACCGGATGATTACAGATGTGTGGAGTGCAGGACGGCATATGGTTTCATCTGGCAGGCATATACATAAAGACGAAATTACCAACGAATATCTACGCGCTGTAATGGGGTTGAGGGAAGAGTTTTGAACCAGATAAGCATTAATTCCTGGCAGGGCGTTCAAGAGGAAGTTCTTCGCCGCATCAGAAACCGTGTTTGGAAGCCCGGCGCGCAAATCCCCAACGAAATGGATCTTGCTAAAGAATTCGAATGTTCTCGCTCCACCGTCAACCGCGCACTCAGAGAGCTTGCCGAAAATGGATTTCTAGAGCGGAAACGAAAGTCGGGTACACGAGTTGCAAGGCATCCCGTTGCAAAAGCTGTTTTAGATATCCAGATCGTGCGACATGAAGTAGAGGATCGCGGGTCCGTTTATAGCTATGGAATGTTAGGGCGCGAAATTAAGATGCCACCAAATGGCGTTACCTTTGCGTTAGAACAATCTCGTGGCGAGGAGATGTTGCATATCGTTGCGCTCCATATGGCTGATGGCGCGCCTTATGCGCTTGAAGATCGCTGGATAAGTCTAAGCACGGTACCGGAAGCTCGAAATGTGGATTTCACCATTCATTCTGCAAATGAATGGCTCTTGGAAAACATCTCGTATGATCGGGCAGCTTTGACAATCTATGCAGGTTCAGCCAGTAAATCCCAACAGGAACATTTGAATATACCGCACAGTTCTCCGCTTATGCATCTAGAAAGACAGACATGGATTGCCAATAAAGCAGTGACTCATGTTATTTTATCTCATATGCCGGGTCATCGTATTGTAAGATCGATAACAAATTAGGTGTTCCGAACCTGGCACTATTGCCTTCTTTTGGCTCCTGAGAATGCGATAATCTCATCTACTAGAATGTCGAGGCCATCAACGATCGAAATGTCCGATTTTATCTGCTTGCTGAGCAATGAAAATTCTGTGCAACCTACCAATATTGCGCAAGCGCCGCGGTTCTTCAGCCGTATAACTTCTTCATTTAGCAAAGCAAGATCATCAGCGCATGGACCGGCCTTCTTAATCCGCTGAATAGACGCTAAGATGGCTGTTGTATTTTTTGGATAAATGGCAGTTAAGCCAACATCCTCAAGCAGCGATTGAAAAAGACCAATTTGTTCTGTGGCAGGAGATGCTAAAATCCCTACTCCTGAGCCTGCGGGAAGTAGCTTTGCAAGATGTGCGCAAGTTAATTTTGGCATGTGAATAAGCGGGATTTCAGAGCTTGCCTCCACCCAATCAGCATAATAGTGCGCTGTATTACAGGGTATAACTAATGCCTCCGCGCCG
Organism: Lentilitoribacter sp. Alg239-R112; assembly: GCF_900537175.1. Classification (GTDB taxonomy): domain Bacteria; phylum Pseudomonadota; class Alphaproteobacteria; order Rhizobiales; family Rhizobiaceae; genus Lentilitoribacter. The sequence goes on from NZ_LS999834.1 coordinate 13,532, forward strand.
GCAACTTCAAGGCGCGCTGCCATATCCGCAAGGGTAGGTCCGGGGTTAACCCCGCTTTGTTTAATGAGGTGCTCAATACGAGACGGAACTTGCGGGTTCATGTCTATAATCATCGGAACCTGATCTTTATCATCTTCGGCAAGTGTTGCCCCATGTACACGCTGCATCAATGCAATGGTTGCTTCAACACCCATGCCGCCAAGCATGCCGATGCGGCGCAACTTAACTGACTTTGTATCTTTCATTTGCATTTTATTGAGACGCATGGTGTTCTCCAAAATTTTGTTTTGCTCATATTATCAATTGAAAAATACGTTTCATAATGCGAAATTCCGCATATAATATGCAGAAAATGCAAGTTATGGATGAGGTGAGTTATGCGACTTGAATGGATAGAAGACATATTGGCTGTGCTTGACCATGGCTCACTTGCACACGCTGCGGAAAAAAGGTTTTTGACGCAATCCGCATTCACCCGCCGTATTCGACTTATTGAAAATAGTGTTGGCGCAGTTCTGTTTGATCGCACTCGTAAGCCCGTCACATTAATGCCCGGTGTTGCCGCATTGGAGCCAGAACTACGTGACCTGTGTAGCCGGCTGCAACGTTTGCAAAATACAATGAGAGAAGTATCAAACCCGCATGGTCATACGGTCACAATAGCATGTCAACACGCACTAACAACGCTGCTATCATCAAAACTTGCTGGGGTTCTTCGGCCACAGAAACGAAAAGTACGTGTTCGATCTGGCGATGGTGATGAATGTTTAATGCTTTTACTTTCGGGGGAAGTTGAGTTTGCAATGATGTATGACACGCTTGGTATTCGTAAGGCTGTCCTTCCCAAGGCATTTGAATCTATATCACTTGGAGTGGATACGCTGATACCAGTATGTGCACCATCCATGCGCTCAGCAGCGGAGCAGAATGAAGTTCCAGTCATCAGTTATCCGTCAGATGTGTTCTTGGGGAAGGTGTTTGAACGGGCAATTGTTCCCCAATTGCCATCGGGTGTAACAGTGTACCCCAAAGCTGAAACATCATTGACACTTGCCATGTTACAATTTGCGATTGACGGTTATGGCGTCGCTTGGTTGCCAAAATCGCTTGTTTTTGATCACATAGATGAACAGCGCCTAATCAGTCTCAGCTCAGTTTTGCCTGAACAGGAGTTGGGGATCAAAATGTTCAGTCTTACCGATGCTCGCAATGAACAACATAATTCCGTATGGTTGGATTTGTCAGAAATCTCTCATCATAATTAAGATCATCATTCAAAAATTAATTCAAGATTGATAATCTGTATGGGTTTAATATGCCATATGCTGACAAGTTTCCCCAACCCAGACAGCAAGTTTTATGCTCTTAGTTATTCCAGTTTATGAGTGTTTAATAATACACTTTTTGAGTGTTATCCAGAATATACATCTCGATTTTTCCTTGTTTTCTTTCTGGGCTATCCAACTCTTAACGTGCATATATCAGGCAATATAGCTCAAAAAGTTATAAAATTCAGTCTACTATTTAGCTTAACCTTTTTAAAAAAGGTAATTTTCCTTTTCCATTTAGTGTACCATCACACGTGGGAGTTTTCGTCTATATGCCGGATTCTACCCAATGAACTGATGGATGAGTGTCCGTGAGTTCATATAAAAGGGGACAAAAACAGGAGAAGATATGATGTCTACTAAATTAGTAGTCGGCCTTGACGGACATGGTTCGGGCGAGCGGGCGCTTGCTTATGCCAAAAAACTGGCCGAACTCATTGGCAGCTGTGAAGTGCTGGTCGTTTATGTGGTGGAATGGTCACCATTTTCATTCCAAACCGCAGAAGAAAACGCCGAACGTCATAAACGCAGGGAACAAGAAATTTCCTTGGCTATGGAGCGGGTTGTTGATCCTGCCGTTGCTCAGCTTCGCGACAGCGGTTTAACCGTACGTGGTTTGGTAAAGCATGGTGATGTTGCAGAGACGTTGAGTCGTATTTCTGATGAAGAAAATGCGGAACAAATCATCGTCGCGCGTTCATCTGAAGGGGGGATATCCAACCGTATTTTCGGCAGTTCCACTTCTAACCTGGTTATGAGCGCATCCGTGCCTGTAACCGTCGTAAACTAGGGGGCAGCCAAAATGAAAATGCTTAAAACAATCTCTTTAGCAATAATCACCTTTTTATCTGTTGTCTTGCCGACTTATGCGCAAGAAGCAATGACACTTGATCAAAAAGTAAATGAGGTATTTGCAACTGTAACCGGACCATTTGTAAGTCTGATCTTCGCACCCATTCCGGGGACATCATTCCCCTGGATCGTAATGTGGCTCGTCATAGCTGCGACCGTGTTTACGCTGTATTTCGGGTTTGTTCAGTTCCGTTACTTCAAACATGCGGTCAGCCTTGTTAAGGGTGATTATTCAGACCCAAATGATGCCGGTGAAGTTAGCCATTTCCAAGCTTTGGCAACAGCGCTTTCCGGAACGGTTGGTCTGGGTAACATCGCAGGTGTTGCCGTTGCTGTCGGCATCGGTGGACCCGGTGCAACCTTTTGGATGATCTTGGCTGGCCTTTTAGGTATGGCATCAAAGTTTACCGAATGTACGCTGGGTGTAAAATATAGGAATGAATATGCAGATGGCACCGTTTCCGGTGGCCCGATGTACTATATTTCCAAAGGTTTCAAAGAACTTGGTTTACCAGGTGGTAGATTTCTTGCGGTTCTATTTTCTGTCTTCTGTATCTTGGGTGCACTTGGCGGTGGTAATATGTTCCAGGCCAATCAGGCGCATGCGCAAATTAGCGGAATTGTTGGAGATTATCCGGGTTGGATCACGGGCATTATTTTTGCCGGTGTTGTTTTTGCCGTCATCGTCGGTGGCATCAAGTCAATCGCCAGTGTTACTGAAAAAGTCGTGCCTTTCATGGGTATTCTTTATGTTGGCGCAGCGCTTATAATCCTTCTTGTCAATTATGACAAAATTGGTTGGGCCTTTGGTCAAATCTTCGCTGGTGCATTCACTGGTTTAGGTGTTGCAGGTGGTTTTGTTGGCGCTCTTATTCAGGGTTTCAAACGAGCAGCCTTCTCCAACGAAGCCGGAGTGGGATCTGCAGCGATTGCGCACTCTGCGGTGAAAACCAATGAGCCTATTACTGAGGGGTTTGTGTCACTACTCGAGCCGCTAATCGATACAGTTGTTATTTGTACAATGACGGCGTTGGTTATCACAATCTCCGGTCAGTTGGTTATGGATGCCGAAACCGGAAACTTTGTGCTGAATGAGGCAGGTAATGCTATTCAGACGGTAGGTGGTACATCAGGCGTTGCCCTCACATCTGCAGCCTTCGGAGCATCAATCTCATGGTTCCCGTTTTTGCTTGCAATTGCTGTTGTGTTGTTTGCATTCTCAACCATGATTTCATGGTCGTATTATGGCTTGAAAAGCTGGACATACCTCTTTGGAGAAGGAAAAAGATCTGAACTTACGTTTAAATCAATCTTCTGTATCTTCATTGTGATTGGTGCGGCAGCTAGCTTGGGCCCGGTTATCGATTTCTCTGATGCCGCGATCTTTGCAATGGCAGTTGTCAACATCTTTGCTCTGTACTTCCTGATTGGTTTGGTAAGAAAAGAGCTGGCATCTTATAGTGCGCGCCTAGCGTCGGGCGAGATCAAAAAGTTCAAGTCTTAAGACAACGATCCACGTTGAATTTATAGTTGTTGAGGGCGGCGTAATCGCCGCCCTTTTCATATCCGACTAGCGGTCATTCCAAAAAACGATGAGATTTTCCTTGAAGATTTGTTCACTTTATGTTCTGTAATGTGTGTAATCTAATTAGGGAGAATTTAATGATCAGGGGAAGTTGTCTGTGCGGGAATATTAAGTTTCAAATTTCTGGCGAACCATATTCGCTCAGTTATTGCCACTGTTCAAGATGCCGCAAAGCTGCTGGCGTGTTCTCCGCAGTGCTGATTGGCAAGTCCGATGATCTTGTCATCACGGATGGGCAAGATGAAATTGGTAAATTCAAAGCTGGGCCAGATGCCAAATTTGAGCGGTGTTTTTGTAAGGAATGCGGCACATCATTGGGTGATATGAATTCTGGAGATATATATGTGGTCGCAGCTTCCGCTCTGGATGATGATCCCAAGATACGTCCTTCACTTCACATCCACACAGCTTCAAAACCAGACTGGTATGAAATCGATGATGATTTAAAGAAATTTTCTGGAGACTATGTGTCTGAGGATTAAGTTTCGATGATTTTCGTATCGTTCACACAAATACTTTAATGAAATTAATAACTTGAAGAGGGTCGTCGATTAGCTGCTAAAAGGTGTTTGTTTTATCGGTAATCAGGAATAGAATAGTTAATCAGGTGTTTTCTAAGACATTTGTCGAAGAAAGAAATAAAGGTCCCAAAATTGTTCATGAAATCTGAAGTTTCGCTGAAACAAGCGCAGGCTTTCCCATTGTATAAACGACCGGAAGCTATGCTGGTTCTCATGGCATTTGCCACGATGATGACATTTTCAACGTGGATGGCCGTTGCTGCCAATTTTGTTATTGAGGTCGTTAAATTTGACGGATCAGACAATGGTTGGATGCACACAGTGCGAGAAATTCCGGGTTTTCTGGCGTTTCTGGCGATTTTCATCTATGCGCTCATTCGTGAACAATCCTTTGGCATTATGTCGCTGTTTCTTCTTGGATTAGGCTCGGCATTGACCGCAGAATTCCCCACCCAACAGGGCGTTTTGGTTATTACATTCGTTTCATCTTTAGGGTTTCATTATTATCAAACCGTGGCGCAAAGCCTGCAATTACAATGGCTGGCAAAAGAAAAAGCACCGCAAGTACTTGGCTGGATTGTATCCGCAGGGGCCTTTGGTGCACTCATCTCCTATGCAGCTATTATAGGTCTTTGGGAGCTGTTTGATCTGGACTATAGAACTGTCTATTGGGCCTCTGGCAGTGTATCAATGATTATTGCGCTTTATTGCTGGTTTGCATTTCCCAATTTTCGACCAGACACCGTTCAAAGTCGGAAGGTTGTGCTTAAGAAGCGTTACTGGCTTTATTATGCGCTGGTCTTTATGGGCGGTGCGCGGCGGCAAATCTTCGTGGTTTTCGCCGCTTTCATGATGGTCGAATTGTATGGTTTTCAACTCCACCATATTGCTGGCCTTATGTTGATCAACCACCTGACGACAATGATCGCAAGTCCGTTAGTGGGCAAAATGATTGCCAGAATGGGCGAGCGATTCTCTCTTATTGTTGAGTATATAGGTCTTTTAGGTGTTTTCTTGCTGTATGCAGGTGTTTACTGGTTTAGCTGGCCATGGGAAGTGGCAGCGGTGCTTTACATTATCGATCATATATTATTTGCCATGGCATTTGCGCAAAAAACCTATTTCCAGAAGATTGCAAGCCCGGAAGATCAAGCTGCAACGGCAGCCGTTGCATTTACGATCAATCACATCGCTGCGGTTTTCTTACCTGCCGCCCTTGGGTATCTTTGGCTGTATGACCCGTCCATGGTTTATACGCTTGCCGCATTAATGGCGTGTGTGTCTTTGGTCTTGGCAACTTTAGTCCCTCGTTTCCCAACAGATGGACATGAAACGATTTTCAAAAGACTGATACCAAGTCAAGCTTGATCACATTGTGAAACTTTGCCCGGTGGATTAATGTGCAGACTAGCTTTTCTGCTTGAAAAACACGAATCGTGCTATAAAAGGAGCCAGACGTAATGGTTCGCGTAACTGACGATATGTATTTTCGTCGCCAGAGCCTAATTTTGTACACAATCTTGGCATAAATTTTCTCCACCTTGGGGATTTCATAATGACTGACCACTGCGGCATATAAGGGTTAAATAGAATCAAATGATGCGTCTTATCGGCTACTTTTTTGGCATCGGAACAATCTTTTTCTTCATCATTGCAGCTGCCGTTGCCTGGTATGTATCTGATGTAACCAAAGATCTTCCTGATTTCGAAGTTTTGAACTCCTACGCACCTCCTGTGACAACACGGGTTCACTCATCAACAGGTGAGCTGATGGCAGAATATGCCCGTGAACGACGCCTTTACCTGCCCATTCAGGCCGTTCCAGATCGTGTGAAAGCTGCTTTTATTTCCGCAGAAGATAAGAATTTCTACTCTCACGGTGGTATGGATTGGCAAGGTTTTGCGCGTGCTATTGTTACCAATGTTGAAAATTACGGCAAAGGTCGCCGTTTGGTTGGCGCATCGACAATTACGCAACAAGTGGCCAAAAACTTCCTTCTGACTTCTGACCAAACAATTGACCGAAAAATCAAGGAAGCCATTCTCTCATTCCGCATTGAAGAAGCCTATAGTAAAGATCGCATTTTGGAGCTTTACCTCAATGAGATCTTCTTTGGTCTAGGCTCTTACGGCATTGCTGGCGCTGCGCTGACTTACTATGATAAATCGGTCAATGAGTTGGAATTGCACGAAATTGCTTATTTGGCTGCCTTGCCAAAGGGGCCTTCCAATTACCATCCTTATCGTAAAACCGAAGCAGCTATTGAGCGGCGTAATTATGTTATCGATCGGATGATGGACAATGGTTATGTTTCTTTTGAAGAGGCAAAAAAAGCAAAAGAGAAAAAACTGGATGTAAACCCGCGTCCGCGTGGCAATTATCTCTTTGCATCTGAATATTTTTCGGAAGAGGTCCGCCGACGTTTAATTGGTAGGTTTGGTGATGAAGCGCTGTATGAAAGTGGTTTATCCGTTCGCACGACGCTTGATCCCAAAATACAGGCTGCAGCCCGCAATGCGCTTCAAAATGGCCTCATGCGATTTGACCAGCAACGTGGTTATCGCGGTGCTATTCAACAGGTTGATGTTAATCTTGATTGGGGCGAGGCTTTATCGAAGATAGATAGATTGTCTGACTTGCCGAGTTGGAATTTAGCTGTTGTCTTGGCCGCATCGGATGAGGATGCAGAACTGGGCCTTAACCCGGGCAAGAATGTTGCAGGCAATGTGAAAAAAGCGCGCGAGCAAATTTCCATTTCGGGTAGCACGATGAAATGGGCATTTACAATTTCCGAAGATGGAAAACGTCGCAAAGTTAAGAAGGTTAGTGATATTCTTCTTCCTGGAGATGTCGTCTACGTTCAGAAAACAGAAAACAAAGATGGAGAAGAGTATTGGCGTCTTCGCCAGTTGCCGGAAATTCAGGGCGGCCTAGTTGCTATGGATCCTCATACAGGTCGAGTTTTGGCCATGGTTGGTGGTTTCTCCTATGCGCAAAGTGAATTTAACCGCGCCACGCAAGCAATGCGTCAGCCAGGCTCTTCATTTAAGCCTTTTGTATATGCGGCAGCACTAGACAATGGATATACACCGGCCTCTGTGGTTTTAGATGCCCCAATTGAGCTTGTTTCCGGTGGTAAGGTTTGGAGACCTAAGAACTATGGTGGCGGTTCGGCTGGCCCATCAACTTTGCGTCTTGGAATTGAGAAATCCCGTAACCTGATGACGGTACGTCTTGCCAATGACATGGGCATGCCCCTTGTTGCAGAATATTCGGAACGTTTCGGCCTTTATGATGAATTGTACCCTGTTTTGGCGGCTTCTCTTGGTTCGGCTGAAACAACAGTTATGCGCATGGTGTCAGCTTATTCAGTGTTGGCAAATGGTGGTAAGCAGATCACACCATCATTGATTGACCGTATTCAAGATCGCTATGGACGCACAATTTTCCGCCACGAGCAGCGCGTTTGTGAAGCTTGCTCGGCAACGGCATGGCTTTCACAGGAAGAGCCGGAAATCACAGATACGCGTGAACAGGTTCTAGATCCAATGACTGCCTATCAAATTACGTCCATGATGGAAGGCGTTGTCAGACGCGGAACTGCGGCAGGTAAAATCAAGCTTAACCAGCCAACAGCGGGTAAAACCGGAACCACAAATGACGAGCGCGATGCTTGGTTCGTGGGCTATACGCCTGATCTCGTTGCTGGCGTTTACATTGGTTATGATACGCCAAGACCAATGGGGCGCGGGTCAACAGGTGGTGGCTTAGCTGCACCAGTTTTCAATGAGTTTATGAAAACGGCTCTTAAAGATGCGCATCCTGTCGAGTTTCGTATTCCACAGGGGATGAAGTTCATTCCAATTAACCGCAAAACAGGTATGGAGGCATTTGAGGGCGAGCAAGACGTAATCTTGGAAGCATTTAAGCCTGGTACCGGTCCTGCAGATATTTTCTCTGTAATTGGCATGGAAGATTTTGCGACAGGCGATGAAATTTTGGAAGTATCGCCACAAGCTAATAGAGCCGTTGGTTCCGGGACGGGTGGTCTCTACTAGGCGTCTTGCGCTTACCCCAATATGGTTGAAACCAAAGCTTTACATTCATTCGGTTGATGACTAAGTTCCGCGCTGAAGCTCGGGACTAACATCGGGCAACATTCATTTTCTATAGATAATCCAATACGAATAGATAAAAAATGCGCGCAGAAATACAAGCACTTGCCGATGACATTGAGCAGACAATCGGGCTGCTAAGGAGGCATCTTTGACTGGGATCAAGCCATTAAGAGATTCGGCTATCTAAACAACAAAGCCGAAGATCCAACATTATGGGATGATCCAACTGAAGCGCAAAAACTCATGCGAGAGCGTCAGTTCTTGGAAGAGTCTATCAATGGACTGAATAATCTGGAATCTCAACTTTCTGATAATGTTGAGTTGATAGAGATGGGCGAAGAAGAGGGCGATAGTGATATCGTTACCGAGGCCGAAGATGCTCTTCGCGCATTGCAGGCTGATGCCGCCAAACAACAGCTGCAATCTCTGCTCTCCGGCGAAGCGGATGCAAATGACGCCTATTTGGAAGTTCATTCCGGCGCTGGTGGAACGGAAAGTCAGGACTGGGCAAACATGTTGTTGCGCATGTATACACGTTGGGCCGAGCGCAGCGGCATGAAAGTGGAACTCATGGAGATCCATGATGGTGAAGAGGCGGGTATTAAATCTGCCACATTACACATCAAAGGCCACAATGCGTATGGTTGGTTGAAAACAGAATCAGGTGTGCATCGCCTTGTACGTATTTCACCGTTTGATAGTAATGCGCGTCGGCACACGTCATTTTCCAGTATTTGGGTGTATCCCGTTATTGATGATTCAATCAATATCGAAATCGCAGAGAGTGATTGCCGTATCGATACATATCGCGCATCGGGCGCGGGCGGTCAACACATTAATACGACTGATTCCGCAGTTCGGATTACCCACCAACCCACAGGCATAGTGGTACAGTGTCAGCAAGAGCGTTCACAACATAAAAACAAGGCAAAAGCTTGGGATATGTTGCGAGCTCGGCTTTATGAGAACGAGCTTAAAAAGCGTGAAGATGCTGCAAACGCCGAGGCTGAGTCAAAATCCGAAATTGGTTGGGGGCACCAAATTCGCTCTTATGTTTTGCAGCCATATCAGCTCGTCAAAGATCTTCGAACTGCGTATGAAAGCACGTCTCCAAATGACGTGTTGGATGGAAAGCTTGACGGCTTTATGGAAGCAACACTTGCGCATCGTGCCTTTGGCGGCAATGTCAGTGTCGAAGATATCGATTAAATTCAATGCTTTAAATGAGTTATATGAATCAATTTGATAGGTGCAGATGCTTAAAGTGGCAACACAATTCAGGCTCTAGAATACACTCAGTGTGCTCCCCAAGACATATATCCAATAGATTACGATACCGCAGATCAGTAGAAAAACTGCGCTGGAACCTAGATCTTTTGTCCGTTTTGCAAAATCGGAAATTTCGGGTGAAATCCTATCGACAATATTTTCTATTGCCGTGTTAAGGGCTTCGACTGCGATAACCATAAGCAGTAATATGGACATGGTGACAAAGTGAATGGCGCTTGCGCCAACAAGAGTAAAAGAAATCAGCACCAGAAGAGATAGGATGAGTTCTTGCCTAAGGGCAGGCTCTTTCATAAGCACCAGAAGGCCATCAATCGAGTAGCCTATTGCTGAAAATATGCGCTTTAGTCCCGTATGTTTCACGATCAGCAATCTCTACCTCGGTCTAGTTTGAAGCCTGTTCAATAAAAATATCATCTAAATCATCAACATAGATAGAATAGGTCGTAGGTTCGACAATGCTTGGATCGGTTTTTAGATAGACATATGCAGCAAAGCCTGCATTTGAACTGCTGCCTGTAGAGCTTTCAGGGCGCATGTCTGTGATATAGGCATTCATTGCAGATACTTCTTCCAGTTCAAGTGTGAGAACCTCTTCAGGTCCCTGATCCGTATTTGCAATTTTTTGAAGGAACAAAGCACTTGTATTATCTTGTTGGCGAAATGCTGACAGGCGGTAATAGCCTTTGCGTGTCGTGGCGGTGCCGTCTACCTCAAGCTCTTCAGCCCAAGAGCCTCCGCTAATGGTAAAAAGAAGTCGAGTTGGGAGTGCAAGCGCTTCCTCTAGTGTTTGTGCGCTCAGCGTCTGTATATTGAGCGACAACATGCTGGTGCTAAAAGCAATGCTGAGTGCGAGGGCTATAATAAATTTTTTAAACATGCGACTACATTCTCCAAAATCAGTAATCTGATGTCAGAATCAATAGCACAATTTCGTGTCAAAAATGAGCTTTTAACTCGCTTTTGCGCTGATCAACATGAATGCTGGGATTTCATCACCAAAACCTACAGGCGTTGGCCCATCATCTCTGTCATTTTTTCGGCGATTATTGTTGCGTGGTTTTTTTACGTTGTCGTTGCGGTTGTTGCCAACGCTGCTAACCACGTTTTCTGAGGTTGTATCCAGTGTGTTATTTGATCGTACTGGCGCTGCCGCTTCATTAGTATCCTGCTTTTTTGGCTTGCGAGTGCGTTTCGCAGGTTTGGCTTTAGCGTCCTCCGGCGCGCTATTTTTTGTGTCGCCAGCTAGTTCAAAGTACTCAATCTTAGTGTTGATAAGTGCCTCGATAGCATCGATATATTTTTTGTCAGACTTACCGATCATTGTAAAAGCGGCTCCCTCGCGACCAGCACGACCCGTGCGGCCAATGCGGTGTACATAATCTTCTGCATGCGTAGGCGCATCATAGTTGAATACATGGCTTACTGCGGGGATATCAAGCCCACGTGCAGCAACGTCGGAGGCAACCAAGAACTTGATTTCATTGTCCTTAAAGCCTTGCAATGTCGTCATACGCGAACGTTGATCCATGTCACCATGAAGTGCGCCAACCGAAAACCCATGACGCTCTAACGATCTGTGGAGGTCAGCAACGCTTTTCTTTCGGTTACAAAAGATTATACCATTTTGCACATCTTCTTGAGTGCGGATTAATTCGCGTAGAGTCTCGCGCTTTTCATAGTCTTTAGATTTACACTTCACCAAACGCTGGGTTACTGTCGCTGCAGTAGAAGATGGTGGCGCGACTTCGATACGTGTTGGGTTCTGCAAGAACTGATCCGCTAATGTTTGAATTACTGGCGGCATAGTTGCGGAGAAAAACAATGTTTGGCGTGTAAACGGAATAAGTTTTGCAATTCGCTCAATGTCAGGAATAAAGCCCATATCCAGCATGCGGTCAGCTTCATCGATCACAAGCAATTCTACACCTGTCATCAAAAGCTTGCCGCGTTCACAATGATCGAGCAATCGGCCAGGTGTCGCAATCAACACATCCGCGCCACGCTCAAGTTTACGATCTTGCTCGGCAAATGAGACGCCGCCAATAAGAAGCGCAACATTGAGGCGTAAATTTTTGCCATACTTGTCGAAATTTTCGGCGACTTGAGCAGCTAACTCACGAGTTGGTTCCAAGATCAAGGTGCGCGGCATACGCGCTCTAGCTCGGCCTTTTTCAAGAAGCGTTAGCATTGGTAAAACAAATGAGGCTGTCTTACCCGTACCAGTTTGAGCTATCCCCAAAACATCTTTACGCTGCAATGCTGGTGGAATTGCTCCCGCCTGAATTGGTGTTGGGGTTGTATAACCAGCATCTTCAACTGCTGTTAGTACTTTAGTGCTAAGTCCGAGATCTGAAAAAGTTGTCAAATGCAGCTAGCTTCCGTTTTTAAAGTTTAAATTAACGTTTTATGCCACTTAATTTTACCGTGGCGTAGTAGCTAACAGCTCTAAAGTCAAGAAATTGCAGGCGCTTTGCGCAATGTTTTTGATCCATTGTGGCAATGATATGACATTAGCCCCAGAGTAAGGTTTTTGATAATGGCGGAATGATGGTGAATTTAGTTGGAGTTCACGTGAGAAATCGTACCATTGAGTGAGTTAACTAATTGAATTAATTGATTTAAATCAAAAATCTGTCTATACAATTTTACTCAATTTTAAATCAAATCGATTTATTTACGATGATTTCAAGATAGGGCGTAACTTTGAGCCCGCATTAAGGTACTTCAATGGATTAATTGCTTTGCCATTTTCCCGAATCTCATAATGCAGGTGAGGACCAGTTGATCGACCTGTGCTGCCAACTTTTCCAATGGTCGTATGAATTGAGACCATTTGGCCATGGTTAACTAGAATGCGTGACAGATGAGCATAGCGCGTTGTTGTGCCATTTCCATGATCGACTACAACCATCTTCCCGTAGCCGCCTTGCCATCCGGCTTTTATCACACGTCCATTTGCTGTTGGTTTAACAGATGTGCCGGTGCGCGCTTTGAAATCAATGCCAGCATGAAAGGCGTAGCGCCGAAGAAATGGATCGCGACGATTGCCGAATTTGCTTGATATTTTTGAACCAATAACCGGATGTTTCAGTGGTAGGTTTTCAATATGGGTGAGGACCTGATCATATTGGCGGAGTGCTAAATCCAGACCACGTAGAGAATAATTAAATGTGTCACCTTCACTCTGAGGCACAAACGGTCCGCCGATGGCACTTTCATCGTCCGCATCAATTTTTGGTGCAGGCAGTTTGGATCCTTTAAGTATCTGCGTGATTTGTGCGGTTCTAGTAGCGGTGTTTTCCGCTAAGGCTTGAATGCGAGCTATTTGTTCGTGTTCGATATTTTGTAATGATAATGCAACATTGCCAAATAGATTATCCGAACTGGTTTTTACGAATGTTTGAGTAGGTGATATTGAGTTGGTAATTTGTTGGACCGGAGCAAAAGCGCTTACAGCTGAAATAGATGCTGTATCAAATGAAGATATCTTTGGTTTTTTATTGCTTGAGACATGGTCCTGCAGAACATTGCGATTAAGAGATGCGCTCTTAGCCCGTTTTAATGGGTTAATCATCGGAATGGGGATTTGTTGTGGTTCTACGTCAATAATTCCTGCGCGATCCAAGATAGGCGATAGTTGCCCATGTCGATCGGATAGGGTCGTCTGACGTTGCATCAATTCTGCAACTTTATCTTGAACCAGCTGTTGATTCAGGAGCTGTTTGCTGGTTACGCGATCAAGCTCGGAGCGGAGTTGCGAAATACGGTCTTCATATGAATGTTGCATACGCGCTTGACGGGCCATAGAGCTGCCCACCAGGTCATCGCGAACAACCAGATAAGTTGTTGCAAGCAAATGGCCAATCACCATAACCGCGACAAAGCTAACTGCAATACCCAAAATCCATGGCTTGATCACCATATGACGAACTTTATCATCATTTGCGAGGATCAACACATGTTTGGACTTTTTTTGACCGAAAACTGATTTGCCCTTGTTATGCAATCTAACTCCACCATTTATGAGAATCTTTTGGTAGGGTCATTAAGCCTTATTATGGTTAACAAATTATTTTTGCTGGGCTCATCATCATCACAATATGAGAATTTTTCCAAGTTTAACAGTACGGGCAGGTCAAGATCTACTTTGAGGGGAAAGAGTGCGGTAGAAAGAAGGAGTCATTCCAGCCTCTGCTCTTGCGAGTTCATTGAAGGGGGCTTTAAATTTCCCGCGGAAATTTGCCTGAACCAAAGTTTTGAATGTCGCACTTGGGTCTTTCTTCTCTCGTGAACATAAAAACCTAAACCATTTGGCGCCCACCGCTACATGCTTTTTTTCATCCTCATAGATAATATCCAGAATGCGAGCACTCTCATGATCTCCGGTTTGACGCATTTTGGCCTGTAGTGCAGGTGTTACATCCAACCCACGTGCCTCAAGAACCAGCGGAACTACAGCTAGTCGCGCTGTCAAATCATTGCGTGTATCGTGGGCGGCTTCCCATAGGCCATCATGAGCAGACAAATCACCATAATCTGCGCCCATTTCGCGTAATCTATCGCGTATCAGTTTAAAATGTTTGGCCTCTTCGAACGCTACTTGCATCCAATTATCATAAAAAGATCTCGGCATGGGCTTAGATGCGAATCGAGCAACAATGTCGAGCGCAAGGTCTGTTGCATTAAGTTCGATATGCGCAATAGCATGCATGAGAGCTATACGACCTTCTACGGTACTGATAGCCCGACGGCCAACTTGCATGGGAGGGACGAGCTCAGGTTTTTCAGGTCGTCCGGGTCGCAGGACGTTTTTCTTGTCTAGCGGCGATTTCAAGGAAAGCGTGCCACTAAACCATTTGGTGGCGGCGGTTTGTGCAAGTAACATCTTCTCTTCAAGATCAGGTGAAGAAATGGCACGATTTGCACCATCTCTGAGAGAATGAAATAATGGAGCTGTAGCTTGATTATTCATGATCCGTCACCTTAAAATGCTCCTGTAGGAAGGGCTAAAGCTCTTGTGCTGCTTTTAAAACTTCTTCCACATGTCCTGGAACTTTTACTTTGCGCCAAAGTTTTTGAACTTTTCCATCCTGATCGATCAAAAACGTCGAACGTTCAACGCCCATATATTTCTTGCCGTACATGCTTTTTTCTTTCCAAACATTATATGCGTCAAGTGTTGTCTTCTCCTCATCAGAGGCAAGGATTACGCCGAGTTCATGCTTGGCGATAAACTTGTCATGCTTCTTCACCGGATCAGGAGACATGCCAATAACAACGGTGTTTGCTGCTTCAAAGTCAGCTACGTGTTCTGTGAACTCTATGGCTTCTTTAGTGCAGCCACTGGTGTCATCTTTTGGATAGAAGAATAGTGCTACTTTCTTGCCTTTGAAATCGGAAAGATTCACAGTTTTGCCACCATCTCCTGGTAAATTAAAACTTGGGGCTGTCATATTTTCTATGATTTCGCTCATTGGTGGATCCTCTGTCCATATTAGTGGTTCATTGATAATATTATTGGAGTTTCAAGCCTATCTTTGAAACGCACTGGATTGTATTATCTGCTTCACAAGACGGGGAGAAGTGATTTGGGTTCTAATTAAACTCTGATCAACAAGATAAAGACAATAAGGTGCGACAATTGGAGAAAAATGGAAATGTCGAATATGGCAAAGGTTCCTTTCTGGGCCTATGCTATAATTGCGTCCATTACTTTTCCTGGGGTGTCATTGTAGTACTAATTCTATTCTGCGTGGCCGTCGGCGTGTTGCAAAGCGGTATGGCTGATACGTACATTTCTGACTATTCACAAAGTACTTTCAAGAATATCGTTGGCGAAAACCGTGCTATAAATATTGAAAAAACAGCGTTGCGACTATCGGGAGATGGGCGCATTTCAGTCGAGGCACGTGAGTTTTCGTTTAGCGGTGGTCGTGATGCACAATTAGCTTACGAGCTTAATGTGGATCGTGCTCAAATGAAAATTGATCCGATTACACTCGCTCGGGGTACAGCCACAATATCGGCGGTAGACATTTCCGATGTGGAACTCAATTTAACACCAAACCAGCAAACAGATACAAGCGATCAGGGTACGTTTATCCCAAAAATACAGGAATTTGATGGTTTCATTGAGATGATATTCTCTCAAATTGAAAGTGCTGAGAGAAATAATATTTTACGCGATGCCGATTCGATTACGTTTGAGGATGTAAAGATAAGCCATCTGGCATTTGAGCGTTTTGGTGGTTTGATCATAAAGGAAGCGACTGTGCTTCGTACTGAAGGGCATTTATCAGCTGTTGATGGTATTATCCAACTGGGCGAAGATGAGTTTCCGTTATCATTCACACGAAAAGTGCAATCCGATGATCAAACCATTGAAGGTAGTATTGGAAAGTTTACCGTTCAGTTCGAAACGAATGACCCAAATCCCGAGTTCCGATCCGGTCTAGATACAACAATGGTTGCGAGTTTTAATCTCAAGCGTGCGAGCGAAACCAGCTTGCCGGAGTTTAAACTGTCGCTAGATATTGATCCTGGTGATCTTAAAATGGGTGGTGAATTGGCTGAACTTAAAAAGTCTCAGCTCAATTGGTTCTATGATGCAGGCAAAAAAGCAATCGAACTCGCTCAATCTGACATTGCAGTTTCTAAATCTGTTTTTCCAATTTCTGGCGGACTAATTGATGCCGAAAATTTTAAAGATAAGGGCAAAGAAGGTATCGTTTTTGACTTTGTCGTCGGCGAGGGGGTCTTGGCACCAATTGATACCAATGAAGTTCCGATAATCTTCTCGGCTAAAGCATTTGGATATTACAGTTTTGAAAAGCGCGAACTTAATGCTGAAGAATTAGTTATAGCAACGGGCGGAAAATATGCAGCTGGCAATGCCATTATCAGGTTTATGGGCAAAGGTTCTCCCGAACTAAATATTGCTATTCAGGTGCCGGAAATCGAGACAGCGGTTGCCAAACAATTTTGGCCGTTTTGGTTAGGTCGCGGTACGCGTGGCTGGGCAACTAACAATATATTTGGTGGGAATATAAAGAATGCAAATCTATATCTGCATGTCGATGCGGGCCGTTTTGCAAATCCTGTTCGACCAATCATGCACAAGGACGAAGATTATCAAGTTGATTATGATTTCACCAACG
This sequence comes from Lentilitoribacter sp. Alg239-R112, assembly GCF_900537175.1. Taxonomy (GTDB): domain Bacteria; phylum Pseudomonadota; class Alphaproteobacteria; order Rhizobiales; family Rhizobiaceae; genus Lentilitoribacter. The sequence goes on from NZ_LS999834.1 coordinate 30,384, forward strand.
CCAGAGTGAATATTGTCGGAGATGTTCCGCCCGTCAGAAATGCCAACGGGCATATGAAACTGCGTGGTACCAAAGTCACTGTTTCTGTCGATAAGGGCACTTCCTTTTTCCCGTCAAACCGGAAGATGGATATTGTAAATGGAACAATCACAATTCCTGATACGAACCAAGTGCCGCTTATGGCAGATGTGGACTTTAACCTGACGGGCTGGGCTGATGCCGCCGCGGAACTTATCAGCTTTAATCCTATCGATGCGCTGGATGATATTGGGATCGTACCAGAAGACATTTCAGGCTTAGTGGATGCGCACGTCATCGCCAAATTGGGCCTAATCCCTGATCAAAACCCACCAGATCCTGTGTGGGAAGTTGAGCTAGATCTAAATGGTGTTGATCTTTCTGTGCCGATTGAGAAACATATTTTGACGAATATTACGGGTAAAGTTGACGTTAATAGCGAACGCGCAATTATGGACGCCAAGCTCAGAGTTGATGGTGTAAACCTAAATGCACAGGTGACGGAACCCATCCGTAATTCCGATGTCCCTCGCAAACTTGCGTTGAACGGTATTCTAGATGCAAAAGATCGAACTAAATTCGGCTTAGATGTAAATGATGTGATCATTGGCAAAGTTGGGTTTAAGCAAGAGCGTGTTGACGGCGTTCGAAATAATATTGAGATTGATCTCAAAAACAGCGTCGTTATTGCGCCCGGCACTGCATGGAAAAAAGCAAAGGGTGTTCCGGCAAAAGCAACTTTTGTTGTCATAGAGAACGGAAATTCTGCGAAATTGTCAGATTTCAAGTTTTTCGGAAAAGGGTTCTCTGCAATCGGAGCGCTTGATTTAGATGCGAGTGGCGTAAAATTCGCTAATTTCTCTAATGTGAAACTATCACCCAAAGATAATTATGGCTTTACTGTCACAAGACAGGGGAATGGTTACAAGATCAACATTAGTGGTAAATCTTTTGATATGCGCCCTCTGATTGCTCAATTGAAGGCAGACGAAACGACAACGTTAAAGTATGACAGTAGCCAAGCGGCAATAGACCTGACAGGTAAGATCGACAAAGTTTATGGCTTCGGGAATGAAGTTTTATCAGTTTCAACCATGAAATATTCTGAACGTGGCGGGATACCTAGCTTAGCTGAGTTCACAGGCCGAACGAGCGCAGGTGGATCAGTTGCGGCACAGTTAAAAGGCGACAAAAACGGCGATGTCGTGACCGTTGCCAGCGATGATTCTGGCAGTTTCTGGCGGTTTTTTGACATCTATGCTTTTGTTCAAGGTGGCTCTGTGGACCTGCGCCTAACCAAAAGCGGCAACGGGCCTCATGTTGGCAATGTAAATATGCGTAATTTCAAAGTCATTGGTGATGAGCGCCTTAAGACGCTTGTCTCCACGCGTGCAAGTGCAAAGGAACGCAGCTTAAATGAAGCACTGAAAGGTCGCTTGGACGTAAGCCGCGTGAATTTCACCCAAGCAAATATTAGTGTTCAACTCAATAACGGGCGTCTTGATATTAAAGAAGGTATCGTGCGTGGACCACAAATCGGTGCGGCTTTTGATGGCATGCTTTATGACAGAAAAGACAATACCAACATTTCCGGCACATTCATGCCCGCATATGCACTTAACAGCTTTTTTGGTGAGATCCCGATCTTGGGTGCCTTGTTGGGCAACGGTAAGGACAAGGCACTGTTAGGTATAACGTTTAAGGTTAGCGGAAATGCTGATAACCCACAAATACAGGTGAACCCGCTATCAATTATAGCGCCGGGTATTTTCCGAAGTATCTTTGAGTTTTAACAAAAATACTTCGGTTTTAGGACTATTCAGGCCTGATTAGGACGTGCTTCTTTTTACCCATAGAAAGTTTGATAACACCATCATCGGAAATGGCACTTTCATTCACGAGCATGCGTTCATCGGTCATCTGCTTGTCGTTGATCTTGATCGCACCACCTTTAATGTGACGACGTGCTTCGCCATTGGAAGAGGCAAAACCCGCTTTTACAATAAGCGACAATAGACCAACGCCTTCTGCGATATCCGAAGATGGTAGGCTAATGCTTGGTAGATCGTGCGCAACAGCACCTTCTTCAAAGGTTTTGCGAGCTGTTTCCGCTGCGCCTTCTGCGGTCTCGCGACCGTGCGCCATAGCGGTGATTTCAGTTGCCAATATCTTTTTAACTTCATTGATCTCGCTGCCGCCAAGTGCTGCAAGGCGTTCAATCTCATCGATTGGTAATGTTGTAAAAAGTTTCAAGAATTTACCAACATCCGCATCTTCAGTGTTGCGCCAATATTGCCAAAAATCATAAGGTGAATACATATCGGGATTTAGCCAGATGGCGCCATTGGCTGACTTACCCATTTTCGCACCGGAAGATGTGGTTAAAAGCGGAGTTGTAACCGCGTAAAGTTGCTCAGTACCCATGCGGTGGCCAAGATCAATACCGTTAACAATATTTCCCCATTGATCTGATCCACCCATCTGCACGCGGCAGTCATAACGTTTTGCAAGTTCTACAAAGTCATATCCTTGCAAGATCATGTAATTGAACTCAAGAAATGAGAGTGATTGCTCGCGATCAAGGCGAGTTTTCACAGAATCAAAGGACAGCATCCGATTGACTGAAAAGTACTTACCAACATCGCGAAGAAAATCGAGGTAATTCAGTTTTGCCAACCATTCAGCATTATTGACCATCATGGCATCGGTTTTGCCGTTGCCATAGGTCAAATAGTTTGAAAATACTTTCTGAATACTATCGATATTTTCCTGAATTTTTTCGATCGTCATCAGTTGGCGAGATTCTTCTTTAAAAGAAGGATCACCCACCATACCGGTGCCACCACCCATAAGAGAAATTGGTCTGTGTCCGCATTTTTGTAGCCAGTGCAGGATCATAATCTGAGTAAGCGAGCCAGCGTGCAGGCTCGCTGCAGTTGGATCAAAGCCGATATAGGCAGTCACAGTTTCCGTTTGAAAAAGTTTATCAAGCCCAGCATCATCAGTTGTTTGATGAATAAAGCCACGAGTTGCGAGAGTGTGCAGAAATTCAGATTTGAACGCGGACATAACGAATTGCCTTTTGGTCTTCCAACGAAAAATGTTGCATAGAAATAAGTTCGAAACATATATTTGTCAGCGTTTAGCACTGTTTTATCAAGATTTCACCCCTCTTGTTTGATTAAGTCAGAAGATCAGTTAAATTCGTTTCAATGAATCAGAAACATCTAAATGCAATTGGTCTGATGAGTGGCACGTCGCTGGATGGCATCGATGTAGCGCTTTTGAGATCAGATGGTGAAAACGATCTCGAACGTGGCCCGTTTTTATCGATTCCCTATGATGATGAATTTCGCAACCAGCTTAAGCAGGCTTTAGTTGAAGCAAAGGTTATAAAGTCACGTGATGAGCGGCCCGATGGGCTGGCAGATCTTGAGCGAGAACTGACGGGACGACATGCAGATGCAATTGAAGAGTTTCTTGCACAGCATAACTTGCGCATGTCCGACGTCGATTTGATCGGGTTTCACGGTCAGACTATTCTACATAAGCCTGGAGAGGCGCTAACAGTTCAACTTGGTAACGGTGATTTGCTGTCTGAGCGAATAGGAATTCCAGTCGTTTATGACATGCGCGCCAATGATATGGCGAATGGCGGGCAGGGTGCTCCACTTGCGCCCGCCTATCACCGAGCACTGGTTGCGAATATGAGTTCTGCCAACAATGGCGTGGCGATTGTTAATATCGGTGGCATTTCAAATATCTCGGCTGTATTTCCTGCGAACCTGTCGGATAGTGAATTGCATGCATTTGACTGCGGAACAGGTAACATTTTGATTGATCAGTGGGTGGAAGCGCATTCGGGTCAAAAATATGATGATGGCGGAAAGATTGGTTTGCGTGGTAAAGTTATTTCAGATGTTGCTGTTGACTACATTAGAAATGTTAAGGAGCTTATCTCGGATGGACGATCTTTAGACCGGCTTGATTTCCCCATATTAGACAAAGCCAGTGCCTCATTGGAGGATGGTGCGCGAACGCTCGCTCATGTTACTGGACAACTCATTGCCGCCTCTGTTGCTCGTTTGCCGCTTGAGCCGAAACTATGGATTTTGTGTGGCGGCGGACGCTTAAACAAAGCCATCATTGTAGAGCTTGAAGAAGCACTCTCGTCTGATTGTAATGTGGTAACGGCAGAAGAGGCAGGAATTTCCGGCGATGCAGTCGAGGCCGAAGCATGGGCCTACCTTGCAATACGCTCGATGAAAGGTCTACCACTGACATATCCTTCAACAACTGGCGTAAATATGCCTGCTTCGGGTGGAGTGTTGGCGAATCTAATTTGAGCCCCGTACTCATCCCACAGTGAACATGGAGTGTAAGCACATACATTCTACATAAAATTGAATATCTGATAAGCGCGCATCACAACTCTAAAAACATGATTTTCCGAGCCGTATTGAATCCAGCTTTTTTGTAACATATTCGTGCCGTCTCGTTAAATGTCCAAGCATCTATCTGGACCCGTTTTGCACCAGCTGATTTCGCACAACGTTTTACATACTCAATCATATAGGTCCCGTATCCTTTTCCCCTATGTTGTTGAGACACCACTACTTGTTCGATTTGTACACGTTTGTGTTTAAATGCTATAAGGCTGTCCTCTGTTTCAGTGATGAGATAGTAGATAAGCCCAATTGCCTCGCTGTTATTTTCTGCAATAAGCAAGTTTCCGTTTGGCACCTCCAGTAGATTGGAGAATAATGGCGCGTAATTGTTCTTCTCTTGCGGACGTTTAAAAATTTTAGGTTCCGCATCGGCGTGAATTGCTTGGATTTGCTCATAGAGCCGATATGCAAAATCTAAATCACGCTTATTTGCCTTGCGCATGGTTAAATTGGGGTCAGTTGGACGAGCCATTGCATTTATCCTTTTAGATTTTGGAATAAATTGATGGCATAAAAAAACCACTCCAACTTACTCATTGGGCGGTTCATGTTTTCACATTAAACGTCAACCACCTCTATCTGGAGCGGTTTGTATAATATCGCATGTTTGTATTTGTACGGACCATAATCCTATTCTATTATAAGGTATGGTGCTATGCAACAATCCATTGCGAGGAAAGGCCTCTATGGGACCCATAGAGACCTTTGTCATATTCACTAGCGTTACTATTTCACAGAAATCATAACACGACGGTTTGCAGAGCTGCTACCAAATTGACCAGTTTCGCCAGCACCTTTTACCATTGTGTGGGAAAGATCGACACCTGCGGACATAAGCTCACCTTTCACCCATTCCGCACGCTCTTCAGATAAAGCCATATTTACGCTTTTTGGCCCTGCTTTGCTTGAATAGCCAGTGATTTCGATAGCGCAAGCCGCATCACCTGAAAGCTCCTTAACTTTCATGACAACATCCGCGATGGAATCGGCAGCAGCTGTTGCGTTGCCAAAGCCCGTGACCGCAAACTCGGCCGCATCACAAGCTTCAACTGCCATCATCATAGCTTTTTTGTCTTCCTCGGCAGCCATCATTTCTTTTTTCTTAGCTTCTTCAGCCGCCATCATCATGGCTTTCTTTTTCTCTTCCTCAGCCATCATCATGGCCTTTTTATCTTCTTCTGCGGCCATCATTTCAGCTTTCTTAGCTTCTTCAGCTGCCATCATGGCTTTCTTTTTCGTTTCTTCGGCCATCATCATAGCCTTTTTTTTATCTTCACCTTCGGCAGCCATCATGGCTTTTTTTTCCGCTTCTTCAGCCATCATCATCGCTTTTTTTGCGTCTTCTGCGAGCATCATTGCTTTCTTCTTGATCTCGTCAGCAGCGGCAGATTGTGCAACTTCGATGCGCTCAAAAGCAGTATCTTTCGTTTGCTGAATAGCATTCTCAGCCAGAGAGAATGTTGTGCTTGCAAGAAGCGTGACGAATAGAGTGGATGAAATGAGTTTCATGAGATTTCCCTGAATTTAGGTTAAGTTTAATTCTTTGAAAAAACTAACACGCGGGAATATTATATCCAGTGGGAAATATTCCCAATATGTTCAAGTTACAACACGTTTCTGTGATCTGGCTGCGAGAAAAGGTGACTATATTTATTGAAATTGGATTATTAGTTTATGGATTAGATGAAGCTTTTGCGGAAATTTGTGGGTTTGAACTTAGCAAAATCGGATTGCTCTCACTTCCTACCAGTAAGAAACTCGTACAAATTTTAATAAATAATCAATCATAAATGAACAATGTTGTTGTAATTCTACTTTGAAATAGTGCGAGTACTTTTCGTGAATTAAGTATTTTCTATTTTATTCAATTAGTTATGAATCTTGATGACAGCAACCAATAATAAAAATCGGAACATGAGAATCGTCATTGGCGTGAATGTTTTCATTTGTTTTGTTGTTTTAGTCATCCCAATACTTATGCCGAAGAGCGAAAAGGTGGCCGTTATTCTGCCGCCATGGAGCGAACCAAGCAAGATTATCCAGGTTATCGCAGATGCTGGGGGAGCACTCGTCAATGGCGGACGGTTGGACTGGATCGCTGTCACTACCTCAGAATCAGACGACTTTGTTAGTAAACTTTATCAGGCGGGCGCAGTTATAGTAATTGATGGCTCCATTGCTGCCGCTTGTCTTTAGAGAGGAAACAGAAAATGAAATCTATTGAAGATATTCGGCATATAGGCATGAAGGTCTTAGTCACCCTATTATGGGTGAATGCAGCCTTAATTGCTGTTCGGGCAATATTTGTTGCACATCCTCAGATGATCGTACTTATTGCCGGTGGGCTAACGATGGCATTATTGGGGACATTTACATGGCGAGCCGATAAGGCTGGTGTAGTTGCAAGAACAACTGCTGGCTTGACGCAAGCCGCGCAGGTGGCATTACTTGTTGGCGCGTTTTCCGGTTCTGATCTTCAAATAGATATGCATATGTATTTCTTTGCAATGCTAGCTATCTGTGCAGCATGCATCGATTGGCGCCCCATACTTGCCTTCACCGGTTTGACAGCTGTTCATCATGTCGTACTTTATTTTGTTATTCCTGCCGCAGTTTTTCCCGGCGAAAGTTCGGTCCTTCGTGTTGGTTTACATGCTGTAATTCTTGTCGCAGAAGCGGGCGTGTTATTAGCACTTACGAATATGATGTGGCGATCTTTTGCTTCTACGCAATTGGCGATTTCTGAGGCGCAAGCTGCTCAGAAAGAAGCGGAAGAGCAAACTAAAATTGCTGGAGACGCTCAAGATGCAAATACACAAGCGCAGTCTCAGCGCGAAGCAGAGCGCACAGAGGAAAATGCAAAACTGCAAAATGTTATTGAGACATTGGCAAACGGCTTAACAAAGTTATCTAATGGTGATTTAACGGCAAACATACCATCACCATTTGAAGGTAAACTTGATCAGTTACGTACCGATTTCAACGGCTCAGTTGCCAAACTTGCTAAAACGATGTGCGAAATGAACAGTGTCTCAACAAATTTGAGAGAAAACTCCGTTGAAATTAGTAATGCGACAAATGAACTATCGCAACGCACAGAAACACAAGCGGCATCATTGGAAGAAACATCGGCTGCACTAGATGAGATTACCGCAACAGTTCGCGAAACGTCTGAACGAGCCAATGAAGCTGCTGTTAGTGCAAGTAATGCTCGTGCAGATTCTGAAAAATCAAGCAAAGTTGTGATCAGTGCTGTTGCTGCGATGGAGGGAATTGAAAAAGCCTCCGGCGATATTTCAAATATTATCAACGTTATTGACGAAATCGCCTTCCAAACTAATCTACTGGCATTGAATGCTGGTGTTGAGGCGGCACGTGCAGGCGAGGCAGGAAAGGGCTTTGCTGTTGTTGCGCAAGAGGTGCGCGAATTGGCTCAACGGTCTGCGTCCGCTGCAAAAGAGATCAAGGAATTGATTACCAAATCCGGTGATGAGGTTGCCAATGGTGTTCAACTTGTACAGCAAACAGGTGAAGTGTTGGAGAAAATATCAACACATGTTGCAACGATTGATTCCCAGATTGGCACAATATCCCAAGGTGCGGCAGAACAGTTGACTGGAATTCAAGAGGTTAATAGCGCTGTTAACTCTATGGATCAGGTTACACAACGAAACGCTGCAATGGTTGAGGAAAACACGGCTGTCACACAACATATTGCCGATGAAGTTGCAGTGCTTGCCGAGCTAATACAGACATTTGATATAGGCAACGGAGTCGCTGCAAAACGAGTAAATGTTTCGTCGTCAGGCCCCGTCGCTCAGGCAACGCCCGTCATGCCTGCATCTGTCACAGATGAGCACGATCCAAAACCATCTCCCGCCAAAGCTATGGTGAAGAAAGTGGCAAATGCCTTTAATGGAAATAGCGCTGTAGCTGTTGAAAAGGCAGATGGTTGGGATGAGTTTTAATTCAGAGTGAGCAAAATGCGATCGCGACAGCAACATATGTTGCGGTCGGATTGAGCTTAACATCAAAATATTTAAGCCGGGCTTTGTTGCTCGGCTTTTGTTATTATGGGGCAGTTAACACCAAATAAATGAGAAAATGTTATCCTGCCTACTGAACAGACTATTGGAAATGCAGATGTATAAGATCTATTATATACCGATCACCGTTATTTGCTGCGCATGTTCTTTCATAGCGAGTGCTAAAGACATTGACCCCAAATTTGAAGATCCTGCTTTTTGGGAAGACAAGATAACGGAAAGCTACGCCACAGGAATTATAAATCAAATTCCAGACATGATTAAGCAGCAAAACATCAAAACGAGGCAAATTGAGCAATCTACCGATGATGCTCATCTTGCAAAGCTGAGAAAGCGTTTCTTTACCTTTGTCAAAAATAATAAACTTAATCAGGCAGAAGCCATATCAAAATTGATGCTAAAGAAGGGCGATTATACTGGTGAACGCTATCTGCAATCACTGAAGTAGAGTGGTTAAAGATTGAATACACCGCAAGCTTCCACACGCAAGTTAGACATTTTAGTTGTACTTTAATCATTCATGCCGAAACTTACCGCGCGAATAGGGGGGAGGCGTTTTTTTTGAGGAGGTTAACCTAACACTTTCACAGGCAAAGTTCTTATAATTGAAAGAACGGTTGAAAACCCTGCGAAGCAAATGGTGGGCGATAAGAGACTCGAACTCCTGACATCTTCGGTGTAAACGAAGCGCTCTACCAACTGAGCTAATCGCCCATTTGCGAGGTCTCGTTTAGGCTCTTGTGAAGATAAGTGCAAGAGAAAAATCCACATTTTTCAAAGAAAATGTATTTTTGAAAAAATGTCTCCTTTTTGCAAAAAAGCATGAATAGAGTGCTTGACAGATTCTACGATAAAGCTTAATCACCCATCACGGTTCGCTGAAAAGCAAATCAAAAATGAAAAATGGCGGGTGTAGCTCAGTTGGTTAGAGTGTCGGCCTGTCACGCCGAAGGTCGCGGGTTCGAGTCCCGTCACTCGCGCCATTTTTCACTTTCCACACTATCTTTGAAGTTTGCTTGTACATAAGGCGCGGTCGATGATCGTGCTTTTTTTGTTTTTGGTGCTTTATAATTGCCGGACTTATATCCTCTGCGTCGATGCCATACCTGATGTAAAAGTAAAACTACTTACACGTTGAAGTGTCATACTTAACTGTTATACTAAACTGGTTGCATTATCCGCTAAATCGAAATGGAGAGTTATAATGGCTAAGTTAAGTGCTGGCGTAATATTCACAACAATTTCACTATCACTCCTACCTATCAATCATGCATTTGCTGCGGATTTTAGTATTGGGTTTAGTTGGAGCGGTCTAAAAAAATGTACCAGCGGTAAGCCCAATCGGGTACAAAACCCACCGTTTACGCTTAAGAACGTACCTACTGGAACTGCCAGAATTGATTTCAAGATGAAGGATCGAAATGTTCCGTCCTACAATCATGGCGGGGGCAAAGTTAAATATAAAGGTGGATCAAGTATTGCACGCGGGGCATTTAAATATAAAAGTCCATGTCCTCCCAATGGTAAACATACCTATGAGTGGACCGCCACAGCCAGAGATGCCAAAGGCAAAAAACTAGCCGTTGCGAAGGCGCGTAGGAGTTATCCGTAACATAGTAGCTTTGAAGTAAGCATTTACTGTACAAGCCCATGTGAATTTCTCCGCTCCCAACATCACGCTGAGGGCTTGTCGTGTATCCATACCAGTCGTTGCGAACCCGTCATAAACATGACTTATAGCTTTTGGCGATAAAAATAGTTTCCAAGGCGCAGTGTAGATGGGCCAAATAATTGGCATAGTCTGGAAAAACTCACTTTCCTTTTGTCAGGTAGTGGCGTTGTGGTTATTTTGACATAGATTAAAACTTGAGTCGGGACTGATTGCTACATCAGACTCTTGTATGTGCAGGTATCAAAATGGTCGAAACAGATAGTCATAACGATCAGGATGTGGATATTGCGGTGAAGACACTCGAAGATTCCCATGATAATGGCAGCATCTATGATGATGAAGGCCGTATTCGATCCGATTTCCGAAAAACAGTCGGTAGAGCGCTCGATAGCGGCAATATAGATCATCTTAATGGTCTGGTTGCAGCTCTTCACGAGTCTGAGATGGGTGATCTGCTCGAATCTCTTAAACCAAGGCGACGGCAGAAGCTTGTTGAGGTGCTTGGAGATTCGTTTGATTTTGCTGCATTAACAGAAGTCGATGAGGCAATTCGTGTTGAAATTGTCGACTATATTCCAAACAAGGATGTTGCGCGCCGGATTGGTGAGCTTGATTCGGATGATGCCGTTTTCATTCTCGAAGATCTTGAAGCATCGGATCGAGATGCAATTCTTGCCGAGTTGCCATTTATAGAACGTGTTCGTCTTCGTCGTTCGCTGGAATATCCCGAAGATTCTGCTGGTCGTCGAATGCAAAGTGAGTTTGTTGCGGTGCCGCCATTTTGGACGGTTGGGCAAACAATTGACTATATGCGCATAGACAAAGACCTGCCGGAAAGCTTTAGCCAAATTTTTGTAATTGATGCGACCTATAAACTTGTAGGTTCCATTGATCTCGATAAAATTTTACGCACAAAACGGCAGGTTCGTACCGAAGAAATTCTAAATGATACGATCCACCCCATTCCGGCCCTGATGGATCAGGAAGAGGCGGCACTCGTGTTCGAGCAATATGACTTGCTCTCCGCAGCCGTGATCGATCATAACGAGCGCCTAGTAGGTGTTCTTACCATTGATGATGTTGTTGATGTTATCAACGAAGAAGCCGAAGAAGATATCAAAGCACTTGCTGGCGTGGGCGATGAGGAATTGTCTGATAATGTTTTTGCAGCATTTCGATCGCGTTTCGCATGGCTTTTGATCAATCTACTCACCTCAATTGGCGCTTCTATGGTCATCGGTGCGTTTGATGCAACCATCCAGCAAATGGTCGCACTCGCGGTGCTCATGCCTATCGTTGCCTCTATGGGTGGTAATGCTGGCACTCAAACGATGACGGTGACGGTGAGGGCGCTCGCCACCCGTGACCTTGATATATACAATACCGGGCGTATTATCCAACGTGAGGCACTTGTTGGCGCGGTCAATGGAGTGCTTTTTGCTGCGCTTATCGGCGTTGTTGCCGCATTTTGGTTTGATAATATTGATCTTGGTTTTGTAATCGGGATTGCTATGATTATAAACATGATTTCGGCAGCGCTTGCAGGTATCTTGTTGCCACTCATGCTCGATAAACTTGGCGTTGATCCTGCTATTTCGTCCACTGTGTTTGTTACTACCGTGACTGATGTCGTTGGATTTTTTGCCTTCTTGGGGCTTGCGGGATGGTGGTTCTCGTTCTTATAGGTGCATCCATGGTTAATTTATATACAATCACCCAGCTAACCCGAGAATTTGATATCTCTACTCGCACGTTGCGCTTTTACGAAGATGAAGGCTTGATTAGACCCGAGCGCCGGGGCCGCACAAGGCTGTACACAGGTGCTGATCGTCGCCGGATTGATAAAATCTTATGTGCAAGGCGGGTAGGGTTTTCTGTCGCCGAAATTGCGGAGATGCTCAAGCTTCAAGTCGAACTACCTGATACTACCAATCAGCTGCGCGGTGTAATGGATGGCATTGAGAAAAAACGCGCCGATCTTAGGCAGCAGCGTCGCGACTTGGAGCTGGTGATTGATGATTTGGATAATCTCGAAGATTCCTGCCTGGCAAAACTCGCTGAAATTGGTGTTGGAACCTAATCTGGTTGAATTTGCTGATGGATCTTGCTTAAACGTTTCTATCTAACATGAATAAAACGGTTGATATGGGCGCAATTGCCTGTAAACAGGGCCTTACAGATAACCCATAAGCAGCCATATTGGTTGGCTTTTGAACCATATGCCTTTGGAGTATTTCCCAATCATGACGATCACCCATCTTGTCACCCATTCAGGCGGCTTTCATGCAGACGAATTGCTATCCTCTGTCATCCTAACCCGTCTTTTCCCTAAGGCTGAACTTAAACGAACGCGCGATCATAAATGGCTGGCACCTGCCGATGATAAAATCATTTACGATGTAGGCGGTGACTACAATGCCGATGCGCAAGTCTTCGATCATCATCAGCGGCCCAGTCCTTTACGAGAAGATGGTCAACCATTTAGCTCTTTTGGTTTGATTTGGGCGCATTATGGGCATCAATATTTAACGAGTTTGGACGTGCCCGCAGATAATATTGAGGCAATTCATGTAGCGTTTGATAGGAAATTTGTGCTGCCCATCGATCTGTTGGACAATGGTGCGATGGAGCCATCTGTGGCGGGCCCATTGTCAGATTTAACACTCCCAGCGTTTTTTGAAAGTTTAAAGCCCGTGTTTGATGATACCTCGCCAACAGCTTACGACGATGCCTTTTTTGCAACTTTGCCAATCGCGCGTAGTTTTGTAGAGGCACAAATCGGTAATATCACAGCAAAAGCCCGCGCGAAAAATATCGTGATGGAAGCCATCGCCAAAGCTGGTGCATCACCTATTCTGGAATTACCCATGGGCATGCCTTATGGTGCAGCGCTTGATGAGGTAGGTGCCGATCACATGCTGTTTGTTGTTAATCCGCGCGGAGAAGATTGGACGCTCAATGGTATTAAGTTGTCAAAAGACACATTCGATCAACGCGCAGATTTACCCGCTGCATGGGCAGGGCTAACAGACGCTGCGCTAGAAGACGCTTGCGGGGTCAAAGGTGCTAAATTTTGTCACAATGCGCTATTTATCGCGGTTGCAGATTCACGCGAAGCAATAATGAAAATGGCTGACCTTGCAGTGAGAGAAGCTAGGTAGTTCAGTTTAAGCTTTTGGACAAATGCAAATGTGTTTCTAATCTTTGAGATTGATGAACCTATATAGGTCAGCCTTGTTCCAGAGTTCGTTAATCTAAACCTTCTGTTATTCTGGTCAGTTCACTAAATAAATTTCGTAAAAAACCCTTGACCCTTACACTAGTGTCAATGCGTTAAATCTCCGTTCGCATCAATGTGTGCTGCATTCAAAAACAGGAGAAAAATGCGATATGATATCGAATAATAGTTGGCAGGATAAAGTGGCAATTGTGACGGGAGGCAGCTCTGGCATCGGACACGCCACCGCGCAGGCACTTGCCGAGCGTGGGGCAGGGGTTCTGATAACCGGGCGCAATGCCGAAAGGCTCACTGACGCTGCAAGGGCAATTGAAGGCGTGCAAACATTGCAAATCGATAGTGCTGACCCTGATAGTGGCAAACGTATTGTTGAGGCTGTGTTGAACCGGTGGGGGCAGCTTGATCTTATCGTCAACAATTCAGGTGCGGGCCAGCCCATGCCAATGGGCGCATATGATGCCAACGCGATCAAGAACATGTCTGATGTGAACATTATTGCGCCTTCCATGCTGGTGAGCGAAGGGCGAGCGGTACTTGCGCAAACAAAGGGCGCGATTGTGAACATTAGCACCGCAGTATCACGGAACGCAGTTCCCATGATGGCCCATTATGCGGCGACAAAAGCGGCTCTGGAGCATCTGACGAAATCTTGGGCCATCGAGATGGCAGGCGATGGTATTCGTGTTAACGCCATTGCACCCGGTCCGGTTAAAAGCGGTGCGTTGACAGGCATGATGGGATTGCCGGACGAGATGGCGCAGCAAATCGAAGAGCAGGAAGCCAGCCAGGTTCCGCTAGGGCGGCGCGGTGTCCCTTCTGATATTGTGCCCTGGGTGCTGAGACTTGGCAGCTCGGATAACGAATGGCTGACGGGTCAGATAATCACCGTGGACGGTGGTTGGGCAGATCGTAGCTAACCGTAGGCGATATCGGGTAGGAGCGGTGCACCCGCCCGATATACTTGATCTTCGACCACGAGTTTACCATCTATATGGAAGTGAGTTTAAAAGGAAACATAATGCAGGCCAAGGAAGCCGCCGACAGGCTCGGCATTACACAGCGCATTTTGCGTCATTATGAGAAGGTTGGTCTTTTGGATGTGCGCCGGACAGACAATGGCTATCGCATTTATAGCGAAGCCGATTTACGCCGCGCTGGTCGCATCCGTGATTTCATTGCAACGGGCTTTTCCACCCGTGAAATACTGGCTATGAGCGCCTGCCTGTCAGATGATGCTGATGGCCCTTGTGAAGGCGGAATTGCCCAACTGACTGAAAAACTTGCCCATATCGACCGCTTGCGGGATGAGCTGGACACACGACGAGACGCCATTCTTGACCGCCTCGCCAAACTAAAAGCCGAGCTTTCAAACTAGGGAGAGGATAGCTCCGCTGGCAAGGGTAGTTATGTCTGCAATTGATTAATTTGATGAGTTGATGAAGGTCTGTAAGGCGCCATAGGGAGACATGCACGATTTCAAACTGATAATGACTGCCACATCAAAAAGCATAATTTTACGTTATATCATTATGTCAGGCAGCATTGAAAATCTAACGTTTAATTCCCACGTATGAAATATGTCTATAGAGAAGGTTACGCATGCGAAAATTGTTCATATTCTTTCTATTCCAAATTGGTGCCATATTTCTAACACTCGGAATTTCAATGGCTCAATCTACAGATAATTTGAGTGGAAGAATAGAAGAAGTAAAGGTACCCGCCCCAGCATTAACTGGAAACCTTCTTAAAACTCCCGATATCCAAAATGTAGCAGTCTATCTTCCTCCCGGATACGATAAAAACTTAGAGCAAAATTATGCCGTTATTTATCTGCTTCACGGGATTTTTGATGACCGTGGGGTTTGGAGCGAAAATTACAAGGTGCCAGAAATTCTAGATCGTTTGATCTCAACAGGCAAGATCCCGGAATTGATTGTCGTTATGCCAGATGGTGGCAACAAATATGGTGGTGGCTATTATCGCAACTCAACGGTCAGCGGACACTGGGCAGATTATATAGCAGACGATCTCGTTAGTTTTATCGATGAGAATTTTCGCACGCTAGCAAAAGTTGATAGCCGCGCTATCATTGGTCACTCAATGGGTGGATATGGCGCACTGAATCTAGCAATGACTCAACCGGGAGTGTTTTCGGTGGTTTGGGCGCTTAGTCCCTGCTGCCTCAGTGCAAGAGATGATCTTAGTTTTGGAAATGACGCATGGAAACGAGCGGCTGCTGTTAATTCTGAAGAAGATCTGCTCGACCTTATTGAGAAACGCGACTTCTATCCGATCGCGACCATCGGCATTCTAAATGCATTCAGTCCGAACGCGAAGGCACCACCCGTCTATGCAAATTTCCCATTCGATATTGTGCGCGGAGAGGTTGTTCTCGATGATCTCTTATATGATCGCTATCTAGATGCTTTGCCATCACGTCAAGTGCATAATACTCGAAAGGCGCTTCGCGATCTACGTGGATTAGCGATAGGGGTGGGCCTTGGTGATCAGTTTTTGCATATCCCAACCGGCACGCTTGAATTTTCGCATCGCCTCGGACAAGAGCGCATACCTCATAGGTTGGATGTTTACGCTGGAGATCACCGGCAGCATGTCAGCGAGCGACTTGAAAACATCATTCTCCCATGGACGGTGCAAAAAATGGTCGTGTCCAATGTTGAAAGATAAGTAGAGATCATAGCATTGAGTGAATAGCGAAGCTTTGTTCCAGAAGGGGGTTGTCGCGCTACACAATTCACACCTCAACTGCTGTCGTTCGACCAGCTTCTTAACTTGGACATTGCCCAACTGACTGAAAAAATTGCCCATATCGACCGCTTGCGTCCGTTTAGTACCACACTCAATCATAATTCCAGACGTTATAAGGAATTCAGCTTTTGAGGGTAAGTTCCAGCGCAGGTCCAAAAATAATCTCAGGCATACATCAGCAGTTATACCGATGTAATCACCAACATTTCATGTTAGAATTTATTAAATTTCCTTGATACTCTAGCTTTAGAGTAGCTTCTAGCGGGGTTCAAATATGTTATTTATGGCGAAATCGGCTCACAGGCGAGATTATCTTGTAAAACGTGTAGCCGAGTGTCTTTCTCCTGCTGAGTCCGCGAATGTGGCCGGTGAAAAACAACGGCAGGAACTGGACCAATCTAACGCATCGCGTGCATTTCGAGCATTGGTATTGGCTGCTCTGGTCATTATTGTTTTGGCACTGCCTTTGTCCATTTGGTTGACCTTGGTGTAACGCTCACTGAATAGTTGTTTGCCTATAGTCCTGTTTCAATAGAAGTCGCCTGTTCGGCTGACTGCGCTGAACCTGTATGGTTGAGCTACTATTAGGATGAGGCGACTGCCTTAGTCATTCCATAATTGTGTAATTTAAAACAATTATGTTGTCATTCATAAAACCCCTGTTTCGTTTGAGCCTACGGATTGCCGTATTTTTGCTGGTACTTTTTGTTCTGCCGGCGCTTGCCCATTTGGGTGTCTGGAGCCTGGGGGATCGGCCAGAAGGCTGGCGGCAGGCAAATTGGTCAAGTGCAGGGGTTTTGCCAAAAAATCCACCCATAAACAAAGCCGAGATTTATGTGCTGACGGCTCGCACCGGCGGCATGAAGGGCGCGTTTGCAACCCATTCCTGGCTGGTGCTCAAGTCCGCGGGTGCGCGGCGTTATGATCGCTATGAGGTTGTGGGGTGGGGCAGTCCGCTGCGCAAGAATGCTTATGATGCGGATGGTCATTGGTATTCCAACAAGCCGGTTATCAACCATCAGATAACTGGTAAAGAGGCCGAACGGCTCTTGCCGCAAATCGAAAAGGCAATCAGCAACTATCGCTGGCGCCAGCGGGGTGATTATACGCTTTGGCCGGGGCCGAATTCCAACACATTTGTGGCCAGCATTTTAAGGCAGGTGCCAAGCCTCGCCGCATCAACGCCCAGCACCGCCGTGGGGCGGGATTTTCCCGCAGATGGCAAATGGGCAGGCCGCCGCAGCGATGGCGCTGTGTTTGCAACATTAGGCGGGTATTTTGGCATTGTCTTGGGTGGCAGCACCGGGTTGGAGTTCAACTTTCTGGGCCTCGTAGCAGGCGTTAACCCTTGGGCGCGGGAAGTGCTCATTCCGGCCTTTGGCGCGGTTCGGGTTTTGTGATGCCTGACTGAGGGTAAGGGCCTAATCTCGAGTGCGGATATTATCCGCTTTCGTTTGGGTAACAGACATTAGACGTAACGGGTGCGATTTCATGTTTGTGCCAATTTCGGACATTCTTGGGTGTTCTATAAATATAAGCCAATTTTATGCTAGACGACAGCTTTACGAGATAGAGCTAGGGGTAAAACTAAATTTATCAAGGACTGCTTGGCGAATTGATCTATCAACAGTGTTGAAATTAACTACGAAAATCCGCTAAATACCACTTTCTATGGATAGCCATACTTGAGCAATAGCCTCATACCACATCTGATATATCGTGTACCGAAGTGGCTTTTATTAAAGGTTGTTGTTGATTATTACTTGTGGGTCTGGCACAACTCCTGAGTCTAATTTTAGTTTTTCGAGAAAAATCTGATTGATCGAGTTTTCTAGGCTATTTAACTGCCCAGAAAAATTGCTAACTGAAGTCTCTAAATAGTTGATCCGAGTTTCCATATTGACGACCGAATTTTGCAGCTGCGCCATTTCTCCTTTCAAACTAGTGACATCTGATTGGATTTGATCGAGTTGAGCTTGATTGGCCGCGGATGCAGCAGCATTATTAACAATGGATGCCACGCTCAAGATATCTTGGATTACCTGAACACCTTTTAAACTGCGCATTATTCCGCTAGCCTGATCTAGCTTATGCATCGCGTCAACAAGATCAGCAGCAGCTTTTGACCGCGCCGCTCTGAGCGAGATCAATTGTCCAGATATTCCAGCATTTTTTATCTGCTCGCGATACAGATTTGCGAGTTCTGAGTATTGTCTGGATCGCTCCTCCACGGCCTCAGCTTCTGGAAGCCCTTTAATAACAGATTTTTGAAGCAGCATCTTTATACGCTTCAATCGAGCATCTGCCCAGAATGATTTGCTGTCATCAATCACATGAAATGAAATCTTTTTATCGTCGGTTTTGTAAACCCAGATCGCCCGCGATTTGTCACTTACTGAGAGGTTTTCAGGTAGCGAACCTATTTCGTCAAAGTTCTTTAGAAATGTTATATCCGCACCAAACGTGTCATGTTTAACCACTCTGCTACCAATTATGCTACGTAATGCGGCATCGTTTGCATTTATTCCATCACCAACCAGAACTGGAACCATCACATATCTTTTGTTAGAGCTGGAAGACTCTAAGACGGTGACATCGAAAAGTAATCCTGTACCTGTAGCAAATTTACTACTCCTAAGAACCTCGGAATAATGATTGGCAAACTCATTAGAATTTATGAGGTTTATGACGGCATCATCAGTTGCCTCAGTGATGTCATTCACAACGCCAGCGAGTTTTTCAGCGGCTTCAATAGTAGAGACACCTTCCAAAATAATTTTCACAGCACTGGGGTTTGCCAAGGAGGGAGTAAGAAAAGACAACAAGAGGAATGTTGTGAGTATTATAAACCGCATGTGTTCTCTCCAGTTTCAAGTAGTATAATACGACATTCGGCATTGTTTATTGTTAGCTCACAAACTCTCTTGGCATGTACAAGTGATTCAATAGCAAGCTCGCGAGCATCGATTTCTTTCTCGATGCTCTTCCAGTCTGAGAATAATTTTTTCTCGGCGTCGTCAAATAATTTGCTGTCGATATTCCCATCACATATTTTATTGTGGATTTTATGTTTATTGAGGACGATGTTTTCTGCTTCTGCGGCGTATTGATAAGGCTTACCACGGGATATACTGCTCGAAGTGAGAGAGCGATTTTCAGAAATGATTTCTTCTGTTTTTTCTAAAATTAGTGGCGTTAGGGTGTGTTCCCTTACAAGTGTGGTTTTACAACCGTTATCCCCCCCATCATCTATCAGATAAGGGCATGAAAAAGGATCTACTCGGAAATCACTCGTTGTAGTTTTTTTACAAACCATGCCGCCCGTCTTTCCATCTAGGAAAAACTTGCCAACGGGATTTTTTGCTTGCTGATCACGGAAATCCACAATGGCTCTTTCGAGTGAGGTAATAGTTGCAGGAATGGAGTTTGGTAACTTCGGATCAACAGCATTACGCAGAAATGGCAGATATGAATCTCTCAAGGCGACTTTTACCTCAGTGAGATCAAATGATATCCCCACTTCCCTTGCTTCGTCCGAAACTAGTTCGAGCGCAATCATCATTTCGTGTTCCTGCGCAACCGCTACATGGATAGCGTAATCGTATGCCGTTTCAGGAGTAATCTCTATCAGTCTGCTTCTTGCTAGAGCGTAGGATTCATATAGAGACTTGAGGAAAGTGTAGTAGTTTTCTGAAGTCGTATCGGTATTGGCAGGATCAAGAAAAGATGTAAGCTTTTCTCGGTAGCGCCGCCAAAGCCCTGCCATCTCATTATGATTCGAAAGTGCAACGGTCTCCTGTGGTACTTTTGATACTAATTTTCGTATTTCATTCAATTCGACCAATGCTTGCTGTAAGCCAACATTAATGGCACCAACTTCTTTTGATATTGAAGTTAATATCTGAAGGTTTGCTTGAGCAACGAGTGCGGCAGCTCGTGCTTTCTTACCACGCGACATTAGTGAAACGGCTAAAGAGGCAACAGCGATAACTGCTGTTACAACCCACGCATTTGCACGGGTTGGCATCAAGGATGGTATAGTGGCAAGTGAAACCGTAGCTAATGTGCCCTTAAAAAAATTACGTCTTGAAAGCATACTGATGGCTCCAGTTGAATCTCAGTTCATCTCGACTTTTAGGCGCAATTAATACGAAACGCCGTAAAGTAGAACCACAAATTATACGTAGTTCCTAATTTAAGCAACTCCTGATAGAAAAGGCTCGGCGTGAAAGCTGATATCCAAGAAATTCATTGCACTGGGAACTAGTCGCTCGAAACAATTGTTCGCGATGGCGGATTAAGCGACAAATCAAAATCAAGCCAATGTCTCCAGTGGGCCACTTTCAACGATGCTTGTCATATAGTTTTAGCTCTGCTTTCGGCTCTTGAGCAGAACTCTCTTTTGGCGTTCGTGACTTCAGTCTCGTGTCACAAATTCGGATATTTGCTTGCAAATTGAAACTCCGTTTTGGGGCAATTACTGCCCCAAAATGCGATTCTGCGACCGTATGAACAGAGCTCTATTTAGCCGAGTTGCTAAACCTGATACGAAATACTTCTTTCTCTGTTGAAGAGGACGTCAGTAATGCTTCGTCAGCATCACCCCAGGGCCGAAGGATAAGGGATTTTCCCGCATAGGTTTGCTCCGGACTATCGCTAGCGAGAGGAAGTGCGAATATCGGATCAGATATCGAATTGCTATCTTCTGTGATTATGATGGCATAGTCGCTATCAGTGTTCAGTGTAATCACTTCATCCATCGATTCAAAAAGATGTCCTCCTGTAAGGAAATCCATAGCCGCGTCTCTTGCAGGTTGAATTGCCAGAAATTTGGGGTCGTTGTGAAGTGCTTTGCGCTTATCCGCTGATGGCCAACTGGCCAAACTACCTGTCTGCGGGTTGCCGCCTGCAAAATTTGTCGCAATCACACCAAAGCCAGCAAGAATCGAAAGCCCGTGTTTGGCCATAGTTGGTGCCATATATGGAAAATATTCGCCATACATCCATTCTTGTTTCTCGGGTTTCACAGTACCAAAGCCAAACTCAATGAGACTGTCGGCCGTCAGATTAAGCTCTTTTGTCATATTTGTTCTCCTTATTTTTTTAGGGCAATACTTAGTTGGACGGCAGTTGGTTCAAAATTGCCGGTTCCTAGTGTTTATGGAGTTAGATCGGCCATCGTCAGCATCATAAAACGATGGTCGAAATCAGAATTTACGGGTAGTTTTTGCGAACTTCTGTGTAATTGTCCTTGTTCACAATCTTACCTGTTTCTGCGAAATATTTCAGACCAAACAAGTGTTTGAGCAGCGATTTGGCCATTTGCCCCTTCATCAGGTACTTCATGAAATCAGGAGAAAACGAATTGAATGAGATCATCTTGATCTCGGTTTTTTCATCTGCAATGGCTGTCAATTCGTAAATCGCTGACATTTCCTTCACAAAAGGGAGGTTATGCTCGGTAACGACTATTTTGAAGCTATCAGTACCATTCACTTCAGTAATTTTTTCATCCAGGAACAGTTTTTCACTAAACTCACAATGCCTTACGGCGTTTAGTTCGCTTTTAGAACCCTCATTTAAATAGTTCGATTTAATCATTGTTGGATTATGGATATGGATGTCTCCATACTGGTTAAAGAGCATATCCCAGGTTCTCTCCTTTGATGTATTTATGATCTCTTTAAATTCTGTGCGGTTCATTTTGCTCGCCATGCTTAGTGTCCAGTTCTTGTGTTGTGTTGAACTTAGTCCATTTAAAATGAATTGGAATTGCGGTATATGGAGGTTTATGGTGCAATAATCGACCACCCCTATGGAGGACCTGCATGGCCGAACTGGATTGGAACGACATCAAGGTATTTCTGGCGCTGTTTCGAGGCCGTTCTGTTCGCGCAGCAGCGGGAGAGTTGTTGATGAGCCATTCAACGGTTTCAAGACACCTAACCGATTTGGAAACAAGTTTAGGCGCAGTGTTGTTCACCCGCTCGCGCGACGGCTTGCTGGCAACCGCAGTTGCCGAACAGGTTTTTACAAAGGCAGAACAGGTCGAAAGTGAGGTTCTTGACTTTCAACGTGAGGCAGAGAGCTTGGATACGGAACTTGCAGGCCAGGTTCGTGTGACATCGCCACCGTTGTTGTCCCAGTACATGTTGATGCCACACCTTGCCTCCTTCACGCGAAAATATCCTGGAATTGAGATTTCGCTTAATACAAGTTATTCAATTGACGATCTGATGAGGGGCGCGGCTGACGTTGCGTTCCGGTTCCAGTTTAATCCAGATGATAGTTTGGTAGGTCGGCGGCTTCCTGATTTTGTGGAACGCGCATATGCATCACCGCAATATATCGCCAATCATTGGTTTGAAGACAATAAGACAAATGCAAACTGGATTGGGCGGGGTACAATCGATCCCGGCCACAGGTGGATCACGGAGGGGCCGTTCCCTGATGCGGAAGTGAAACACCAAATTTCTGATTTACTGGATCAGGCAGAAGCGGCGAAAGAAGGTTTGGGGATGATCGTTTCTCCATGCTTTTTTGCCGACTCGTTAAATGGCTTGGTTCGTATTCCCGGAACTGGACCTGTCTCTACGCGGCCAGGATGGGTTTTGACCCATCCCGATTTGCGTTCTTCAGTTCGAGTGATGACCTTTGTTAGGTTTCTTGTAGCAGAAATGACCAAACAAGAAGCCCTAATTAAAGGTGATACGGTATAGGCAAGTTTTATTGCTTTGGGGCCAATAGCAGTCATTGACACGAATGAGGTGTTTTATAATAACTGGCAGTAAAACGTTCTGATCACACATCATTCTCAGGATCAGAAACAGGGTCAAGAACCAGAACCAAACGTGTTTCGCCCGTGCCTTCAATCGGGGGAGGTCGATGCAGCAGGCCGGATTCTGGTGTTTCAGGCTATGGCTTTCTATCTACGCACTCATCTGTAAATCTTGGTGACGGATCACCCGTGTACGCCCATAATTATGCAGTCCGTCATAGATCGCATTAATAACTACGCGCATATTCTTAGTTACAGCATGCCGATGGGGATAGACCAGATAGATATTCTTCGGTTCGACTACATAGTCAGGTAACATCACTTCTAACGTTCCTTTCTGAATATAGTCGTTGGCTAAAACCCGCGGTAAGCGGGCAAAGCCAAGACCATCAATTAAAGCATTCATCAGGTGTGAGGGGGTATCCACAACCAGCTTGGTTGCCAATTCAATCTCTGCGTCTTCACCGCCCTTCTGTACAGTGTGAAATCCATGTGCACGGTGATCAGCATATTGTACAAAAGCATGCTGCCCCATTTCTGAATGATCGGTTGGTCGACCGTTTCGATCCAGATATGACGGCGCTGCGACAAGCACAGTTTCGAATTGGCCGATTTTGCGCACGATAGCATCAGAATTGCCAATCTCGCCTGTGCGTAGTGCAAGATCATACCCCTCATCGACGACATCCACGAGCCGATCTTCAACTTTAACCATCAGCTGCAAATTTGGATAAGCTCCATGCAGTTTTTGCAACGCAATCCCAACAGGGTTTTCGGCCATGACCCTGCTGATACTAATGCGTATCTCACCTCCTGGTGTCGTTGACAGGGCAGAGATGTCTGCTCGCATTCGTCTGTGTGTGGTCACAAGTTCCGCCGCATGCCGCGAGATAATCCGGCCTGCCCGTGTCGCAGTGGTGCCAGTAGCGCTTCTCTGGAGCAAAGGAGTTCCAAAATCAGCCTCCAATGCAGCCATTTGTTGACTAATTGCCGGTTGGCTAATACCCCGAACTCGGGCAGCGGCACTAAGGGAGCCTTGATCCAGTACTTCTAGAAAACTCTCAAAATATCCAAGGCGATCCATATAATCCTCTAAGTATTACTTATGGGAGACATAAGATGAACCCTCCTATGCCGAGCTGATTTATTGGATATAGTATGAATCAACTAATTATTCCAGAAAAATCCATAGGAGATGCTTATGAACATTAGTCGAAGAAACTTTCTTGGCATGGGGGGAGCTGCTGCCCTTGCTGCGCCTTTTATCGTGCGTCCCAATCTGCTTTCCGCCCATGAGGTTGGTCTAGATGCAGGGGCGATACCCTCCTATGCTAAGCGTCGCGTTGGATCGGCAGAGATAACTGTTCTATTGGATGGCACCATTGATGTCGGGCAAGATTTAATTGTTGGGTTTGATCAAGATAAAGCGAATAAAACGCTAAAACAGCAGCATCTGCCTGCTTTTGAGAGTACACGACCACTACCGGTTCTTGGTCATGTCATTGACACCGGTGAGCGGAAGATTGCCATAGACACAGGCACGCTGCCTGGATTTTCACCCAAGACAGGAGGATACCATGCGGCACTAAAACAAGCAGGTATCGATGTGACTGAGATTGATACTGTTCTTTTAACCCACCTTCATCCTGATCATATTGGCGGGCTTAGTGCGGATAAAAAGCGGTTGTTCCCAAATGCGGAAATTGTTGTCAATTCTACCGAATGGGATTTTTGGCATGGCTCAGCTGCAGATGGTCTGCCTAGTCAGGTTCAACCCTTCGTGCAGATCGCGCGTGATTTGACAGAGCCTTATAAAGACAGATTAAGAACTTTCGATAATGATGCAGAGGTATTGCCAGGCATTCAGGCCAAGTTCATGCCAGGACATACGCCTGGGCATGTTGGTTTCCATTTACATGATGCTGGTGAGGACCTGTTATTTTGGGGAGATCTGATTCATCTGCCGCGATTACAATTCAATAATCCCGAATGGCTGATTGCCTTTGATATGGACCCCGCGCAGACAGCTAAAACACGCGCCAGAATGTTAGATATGGCAGCAGCGGATAGAGTGCCGGTAACGGGTGCACATTTGGAGTTTCCTGGCTTTGGTTATGTGGATCAAACTGCAAATGGGTATGATTTTGTACCAGCAGCCTATGATTATTCACTATAATAAAATTGGTCACCCGATATTAAACGGGTGACCATAAACCTAACAAGCGATTTTGTTTCAGAACCTTCTGCCTTTGAAGCCTCCCATTTCCAAGCGTTGTTAACATGCAATTCGTTCTCGATAAGACCAATAGCAGTCATCGACACCAGTGAGATATTTTAATAGCTGGCAGTAAAACGTTCTGATCACACATCATTCTCAGGATCAGAAACGGGGTCAAGAACCAGAAGTAAACGTGTTTCGCCCGTGCCGTCAATCGGGGGAGATCGATGCAGCAGGCCGGATTCTGGTGTTTCAGGCCAAAGGGTTCCACGCAGCAGGATTGGTGCACCAGTGGGCACGTTGAAAATCTGCTGCGGCTCATCACCTTCTAACGAGGTTCCATATTGCGTTCCCTGGCCGCGATAGGTGCAGACCAGGCGGGCTGTGATCGCGTCTTTATGAAACTTTCTGCAGGCGTTGTCTGTCACCTTTTCTAGCCGCAGGCGCAAATATTCCGTCCCCATGAGCGCGGAGAAAAGTTGCGCCAAGGCATCGATGTCGTTGACCAGCATATCACACGCCGAACCTTCCGGGGTTCCGGCAATTTCGCACAATTGATGCACAGCATCGGCAATGCGGTTCTGCGGCAGAATCAGCCGGCCCTCCGGCAGGTTTTCTGGCGGAAGTTGGTCGATCCAGGTTTGGAAATCGGACTGAAACTTCCGTTTCCACAGGGTTGCCGCACAATTGTGCTCGCGAATAGCGATCAGGTCTTGCGGCTCCCTGGCAATGACCACGCCTTTGGCGTGTTCAATGATTTCTTCGCAAATAAAATTCATAGCGTTTGAGACCTATGCCGCTTGATCCGCGCGCCGCCAGGCGGGGAAGGGATCGGGATAGTTTTTAAGATCATCCAGTGAGGTCGCTTCCGAAACAGGCACCAGACAATCATCCAGACGGGTCTTGAGTGCTGGCCAATCAATGCCGGCACCAATGAAGACAATTTCCTGACGTCGATCGCCCCATGGCTCCTGCCAATGGGCTTTCATGTAAGCGACAGCGGTTTCATGGGTTGGCCTGTTGGCCTCTGGCACTGTTGCCCACCATTGGCCCAAAGGCGATACTGATGAAAGTGCGCCCGCAAGCGAAAACTCAGCCACCCATTCGTGGCGTGAAGCAATCCAGAAATGCCCCTTGGCGCGAATAACACCGGGCAATGAACCGTTTAGTAAGTTTCCGATCTTCTCCGGCACGAAAGGCTGCCGGGCGCGATATACATAGGAGGCAACGCCATATTCTTCGGTTTCCGGAACGTGATCGGCAAAACCATAAAGCTCTTTCGCCCACATTGGATGTTCATGCGCCTTGTCAAAATCAAACATTCCAGTATCGAGAATGGCCTTCGCATCCACATCGGAATGGTCGGTTTCAATGATCTTGGCATCAGCATTCAAACTGCGAATGATCTTGCGGGCCGCGTCCACACGTTCCGGTCCAGCGTCGCTAATTTTGTTCAAAATGACAATATCCGCAAATTCGATCTGGTCAGTCAGCAAGTGTACCAGCGTGCGGTCATCTTCTTCACCAAGCGACTCGCCATGGTCTTTCAAAAAATCATGAGATGAGAAATCCTTGAGCAGATTAACCGCATCAACCACGGTCACCATCGTATCAAGGCGCGAAACATCCGAGAGGCTTTGGCCATTTTCATCGCGGAATTCAAATGTAGCCGCAACGGGCAGGGGCTCTGATATGCCTGTTGATTCAATGAGCAGATAGTCAAAACGGCCCTCGGACGCCAATTTACGAACTTCATCCAACAGGTCATCTCGGAGTGTGCAGCAGATGCAGCCATTGGACATTTCCACAAGCGTTTCATCGGTCCGGCTTAGTTCTGTATCAGCACGGACAAGGTCGGCATCGATGTTCACTTCTGACATGTCATTGACAATAACCGCCACGCGGCGACCATCGCGATTGTTTAAAACGCGGTTGAGAAGCGTGGTTTTTCCAGCGCCGAGAAAACCAGACAAAACTGTGACGGGAAGGCGAGCATCAGACAAGGGGTATCTCCAATAAAACTATGTAATGTTATTACATAACTATGATGATTACCGGATAAATGCAACTGCCTTTGTTACATGAACTAAAATTTCTGTTCATTGTTTTACGGGTTAACGGTTTTGATGCTTTAATTCGACAAATTTAAGTCAGATCTGAGTAGCTGAGGCGATCAGGCTTATCTGATATTGTCGCTAGTTTGCACAAAGCAGATAAAGATAACACTATCGGGTGGTGGCAGCCCTGCCTCGATCGATCAATCCAGTTTTAACCGTAAAGCAATGATTGCGACAATGAATATGACTATCCCGCCAACAATGAAAGGAACACCTACCGAAAACGTATCCACTAAAACTGCACCTAAAAATGGTGCCGATAGCAAAGCCGTTGTGTTTGCCGCCTCGCTCAACGCAGTGACTGATCCCATTCGTTCTTCTGGCACTGTGTTTTGTAGCACTATGCGCACCGGTACGACTGACATTGCAGTTGCAAAGCCCAATGTTAGAAAAAGACTGATTAAAAGTACAGTACTCATATCCGCATTGCTTGAATCAAATGTTCCAAGAATCAAGAGAATAATAGCAGACAAAGTTGCGCCAGCGGCAACCCAGTATTGCGGGCGTTTCACATTAGGAAGTAAAGAAAAAAGCATTGATCCGCATACACCACCTATCCCTACCGCAGCAAGTGCATAACCCAAATGCTGCTGCTCAAAGTTCAAGTTACGGGTTAGAGGAGCAATGAAAGTGTCATAGATGAAGATGGCGAAATAGCTTATAGCCATCATGAAGAGGGCCGTTTTTATCACAGGGCTTTGCCGGACAATAGCCATTCCATTCTTGACACCCGTTAACACACTGTCTGAACTATTCTCATCTTGAAAAGACTTGCGTTCAATCTTGTTGAGGCGTAGCGCAAAAGCTGCGGCGGATGCTGAAATTATTGAATTGAGAATAAAGATCACATCGGGTGCGAACCATATCAAAAATGCACCTCCAGCACTTGGTGCAACAATTTTGGAGGCTTGATTAATGCCGTGGCTCAGGCCATTTGCGGAGGTTCTGTTTTCTTTTGTAGTCAGTGCCTGAATCGCGGCCTGTTTGGCGGGGGTAAAGAAACAGTCTACGGAGCTGCGCACTGTCACCAGCACGATCAGTGTAGTCCAATCTCCCGCAAAGAAAAATGTACCGGTGACGATCGCTCTGCCAAGATTGCTGTAAATCAGAACTGACTTGATAGACCAGCGATCTACAAACACACCCGCGAAAGGCCCTATTACCAAGTATGGAGCCCCTAGACCGACTGCCAAAGCTGCATAGGCAAAGCTAGGCGCATCCCATACGAACGCTAACAATGCTCCAATCGCTACAAAATCCAGCCAGTCAGAAAAATCTGCAGGTAGCTGTGCGATAAAGAGTTTTCTGAGTTCAATATTTTTAAGGGCTTGTGGATACATACCGAGAAACTGCCTTGAAATCGATCGAACTGCAATATTGATCTTAGTTGCAAAACGGCCGTTCAACATTTAAACTGTCAGGGATGGACGCGCTGTATCATAACACTGACATTGTTGAAGTCTATGATGCAATAAATACATCGCGCGAAGATTTTGATTTTTATATTGGGGAATTGCCAATTGCTCCAGCTACTGTCTTAGACATCGGTTGCGGTACGGGTACATTTGCGCTCGATCTAGCAAGGCGTGGATATATGGTCACTGCTATCGACCCCGCACCTCAGATGGTCGCCAGAGCCGCGCAGAAAGATACTCATGGCTCAGTAGAGTGGGTCACTGGTTTCGTTTCTGACTTGCCTGGTAATGCCAAATTCGATGCGGCAATCATGACGGGTCACGCCTTTCAATGTCTTCTAGACGATACCCAGGTTTTTACGCTTTTTAAGGCAATTAAGAAACGCCTGCCTATTGGAGGATCGTTCTGGTTAGAAACGCGCAATCCTGCGGCCAAAAGCTGGCTTCGTTGGACACCCGAACATGCCACTCGACCGATTGCTCTAGGAGGAGGCCGATCGGTTCAAGTGGTTCACGAGCTTCTGGAGGTTAAAGACGATTTAGTGACTTTTAAGGAAAGATATAGTTTTAATGATCAGCTCGGAACATTGACCTCTCAAAGCACTTTACGTTTTATGGAATTTGATGAACTAAAATGCATAGCGACTAAGTGCGGGTTAAAATTATTGGAGGTCTTCGGGAATTGGCAACGAGAACCGTTGGTAGCTGACAGTCCCGAAATAATCATTCGATTGACGAAAGATGCATAGCAGATATTTAAGTGCATTGTAGCGCTTTGCGCTTGAATGAATGATCTAATTTAGATCAAACCGAAAACTAACTTAGAGTATGCCCAGACAATTCCCAGCAAAATTGGTTGATGTAGTAGATATGTGATGAGGCTGTGTCGCCCTAGAAATGCGAGTAACCGTATGGCAAAATTATTGTTATTCCACTGCTTGACCGTACCAAAAAAATCACGATCAACAATGTATTTTGCAAATGCCATTCCAAGCAGAAATGGCGCAAACCATGGCAATATTGGTACATAATCATTGGATATTGGGATGTTGGCATTTAAACCTACCCACCAGAGCAAAGGGGCATCGAAAAACTCTGATCTCAAGTAAAACGGTGCGATAATGACCGCAATTGCCGTTAAAACCAAGATAATCGCGGGTAAACGCAGAAAAAACAGGCCAATAACGCTTGCGGTTGCAATAGAATGCAATATGCCAAAAAATATCGGTGCTTGCGGCATGGCTTGATAGGTTGCAATTGAGATAATCGCAGCAGCACCTGCGACCATTGCGAAGCGTTTTACAAATGACCGAATACGAATAGCTTTCCCATGTCCCAGAACAAGGCTAAATCCTGCCAGAAACAAAAAGCTTGTTGCAATGGAGCGCGCGAAGCTTTTCCATTCGATTGTAAGCGTAAGACCACGTTCTACGAAGCCAAAAAACTCCAAATCCCATGTGAAATGAAAGACCGCCATTGCGATAATGGCGATGCCACGCGCAAAATCCAGCGCCAATATGCGGGATCTTATTTTGCCAGATTCCACAGGTTGGTGCGCTTGCATATCACTCACGCTCAGCTCTCCAGCCATAAAGCCAGTTTAAATCGCGGCATAGGCTTTCAGGTGATTTTAGTGTTAGTACCAAATTGCGAGCTGCACGAATTGGCCCTTTCGCATGATAGGCAATGCGGTTGGTCATGGCCCGGGTTCGAACTTTGTCCACGCGTGCCTTACGTCGCTTTTCGTATTGTTGAAGACCCTGAGAGACCGCCTGTCCTGAATTGCAGATAAGATTTGCCAACACATAGGCATCTTCAATTGCCATAGCAGCTCCTTGCGCCATAAAAGGCGACATAGCGTGAGCGGCATCGCCGATAAGGGCTATATTCGCGCCATTTGTCCAGGCGCCCTCGGCAACATGATTAATTGTCCAACAGCCGAGATGATCGGAAGATTTAAGCATTCTTACCGTTGCAGGGTTAAGTGACATGGACAAAAGCATAGCATCAAAATCGGGTGTAACATGCGGGTCGCCCAGATGCTCGGTAACAAAGACAATATTACTTTGTTCATATTGGTCCGATGGATAAAGCGCGATATGCCCGTCACCATTCATCATTAGCATAATGTTGCTGCTGTTATTGATGTTGGCTGGCATGTGCGCGCGCGCTTTGGTATCGGTCATGAACCGCCATGCAACATAGCCAGTATAATCTACACCAGCCCCATTGGGTAGAATGCTGCGGGTATCAGACCAAACGCCATCAGCACCAATAACCAAATCTGGCTTTTGTTCTAGACGTTGCTCAATATCTGTTTGAAGTGACTCGATGTTTGCAAAATTTAGCTCAGATGACAGTCGCAATTCGCAATTCGGCATATCTCGTACGGCATTTAACAGTTCACGCTGCAAATCAGTGCGTCGCATGAGTGCATAAGGTGCATGCCATTCATCTCGACTCAGTCTTGCTATTGGCAATGTTTTTATTGGTTTAAGCGATACACCATCTGTCATACAGATTGATTGCGGTTCAATCCAGTGTTTTTGCAACGCTGGCAATAGGCCAAGATCAGTAAGGATATGCGTCGCATTGGGGGAAAGCTGAAGGCTTGCGCCAACTTCGCCTAGTTCATCCGCCTTTTCAAAGATGGCGACTTTTGCGCCAAATTTGGCAAAGGCGATAGCTGTACATAGTCCTGCAATACCCGCACCAATTATTGCCACTAAAGGCGTGTTTGGACGGGGTGGAATATTGTCAGTTGATGACATTTTTCAAGGCTTTGTGTTGTGCCGCAGCGGGTTAGGCGTTTTCTCGGTCTTCCCATAAGCAGCCAAAAGGTGCTGTGTCTTCATGGCCCAAGTTTGAGCGGTATCTGTATAAAGTTGAGCAGTATGGACACACAATTTCAGTATCATCACCCATTTCTAAATATTCATGAGGGTGATCAAAAGGTGGCTTTGCGCCCACGCACATAAATTTTTTCGTACCGATATCGATAGACGGGTAACCTGCACTGTTGTGGAAATAAGGCATTTTATGGCCAGCCATGCTATCAAGCTCCTGCTTTTATCTATATTTCGAGTCATCTTTAACGCTTTAAACAGTAAATGTGTAGAACTTTCAGCCATGCTGCGACAGTTTTGTTGCTAAATAAACAGATCAGGTGATGTGAAGATGGTTTATAAACCCCAAGAGATGTTAAATTTTGCAAGTAGCAATCCAGAAGGTCCAGAGAGTAAGGACATCCAAATCGCCTATTTTGATGTTGGCCCGCGTGAAGGTGTGCCTGTATTTCTCATTCATGGCTTTGCGTCATCGGCTCATGTCAATTGGGTGTTCACAGGCTGGGTGAAAACACTGACTGACGCGGGTTATCGGGTCATTGCTCTTGATCATAGAGGGCACGGTGCCAGCGAAAAGCCACATGAGCCAGAGTTTTATACGCCCAGTCTTATGGCGAGAGATGCAACAAATCTGCTTGATCATTTGAATATCGCAGATGCGCATTTTATTGGCTATTCAATGGGCGCGCGCGTATCTGCGTTCGTTGCAAAAAGTGAGCCGCAATATGTTCGTTCGCTGACTTTTGGCGGATTAGGTATCGGCTTGGTAGAAGGTGTGGGCGATTGGGACCCGATAGCCGATGCATTACTTGCACCTTCGCTTGATGAGGTGACCCATGAACGTGGGCGCATGTTTCGCGCCTTTGCTGATCAAACCAAAAGCGATCGTTATGCACTTGCAGCATGTATCGCATCCAATCGGGTGTTGGTAACTGAGGCAGAAGCTTCGCAGATGGCGATGCCAACGCTTATTGTGGTCGGAACCGAGGATGATATTGCCGGTTCACCAGAAGAGTTGGAAGCACTTATGCCGAATGCGACTGCGATTGATGTGCCGGGTAGGGATCATATGTTGACGGTAGGTGATAAAGTATTCAAAGCGGCTGTTTTGGATCAACTATCGCAGTTTTGATGCACATTTCCTTAAGTGAAAATAAAACAAAATCAGATCAAATGTTTGCAAAATCCAGTTTCTGACATATTTATAGAACTAGTGAATATTTAGTTCGCGATGCAAATAGGCAAAGATGCCATTGGTAAGGACGAAAAAATGACCAATCAAGTTGGCAAGCTTCATCAGGGTAAAGTCGACTCTATGGACCCGATTTGGGACACAATTCGCAAAGAAGCGGAAGAAGTTGTCGCAAATGATCCTGTTTTGACGACATTTATTTATACAAATATTCTCAACCAGCCTTCGCTGGAAGCTGCTGTTATCCATCGCATTTGCGAACGACTTGATCACCAGGATTTGAATTCAAGCATTTTGCAGCAGAATTTTCATGAAATGCGCAAGGCAGATCCAGATTGGGCGACGACTTTGCGTGTCGATATTCAGGCTGTTTATGACCGCGACCCCGCATGCAGCCGCTTTTTGCAGCCGCTGTTATATTTCAAGGGCTTTCACGCTGTACAAACGCATCGTTTGGCAAGTTGGATGTGGAATAACGGGCGAGAAGATTTTGCTCTCTATTTGCAATCGCGTTCTTCAGCAATATTCCAAACGGATATCGATCCTGCTGCGAAAATGGGCAAGGGGATATTCTTCGATCATGCAACCGGAATTGTCGTTGGTCGCACAGCAACAATAGGCGATAATGTGTCTATTCTGCAAAATGTGACGCTTGGCGGAACTGGTAAAGAAGAAGGCGACCGTCACCCTAAAATTGGTTGCGGTGTTTTGATCGGTTCTGGTGCAAAAGTACTTGGCAATATCAAGGTTGGTGATTGCTCACGCATTGCTGCAGGTTCGGTTGTGCTTAAGGAGGTACCACCAAAAACAACTGTCGCCGGTGTGCCAGCGCGTATTGTGGGTGAGGCGGGTTGCCAAGAGCCTTCTCGCGCCATGGATCAGATTATTAATCCTGCAACGCAAGCTGAAGTTGGCGACAGTGATAAAAATGATTAATCACGGGCTCTGTTTCTAAATAACGTTGATGTAGGTCAATTTAGACTTTGAATGTAGCTCATCTCGTGGCAATAAGCTGCCACGAATCTTAAATGGAGAATACTCGTGAATCCTGACGAAATTAAAAAGCTCGACGATTACTTAAAACGCGTTCTAAACCCCACCATCGAAGTGCGTGCTCGCCCTAAGAAAGACGATTCTGCTGAGGTATATGCAGGGGACGAATTTATTGGCGTGATCTATCTCGATGATGAAGATGGCGATCGTTCATTTAACTTCTCAATGGCGATTCTCGACGTTGATCTTTAGATCATGTTTAAAAGTCGGGGCGAAACGCCCCGGTTTTTAGGCACAAGGATGACTATTTCCCTTAGTTTTCCACACCATTAAACATAATTAAATTTTTTAAAATAGTTTAATCGATTTAGTGCTGGCGCCATCTTAAAATATATGGATAGAAGACGGCAAGCTCGGATCTTCATCGTAAATCTGTATATGTAACAGTCAGTAAGATCTTGTAAAACTGCACAAATGTGCTCACGAGATGGAGAATAAATATCATGGCGGATACCGATTTGGATCTTGACCGCGTTTTATCAATTGAGATTGCACGCGTGACAGAGCGCGCTGCGGTAGCTGCTGCAAAGCTTCGTGGCCGTGGTGACGAAAAAGCTGCTGACCAAGTGGCAGTCGATGCCATGCGTACAGAATTGAACAAGCTGGATATCAACGGCACAATCGTTATCGGGGAAGGCGAACGCGACGAAGCGCCAATGCTTTATATCGGCGAAGAGGTTGGCACTAAAAATGGCCCACATCTGGATATTGCACTTGACCCGCTTGAAGGCACAACGATCTGCGCTAAAAATATGCCTAATTCATTGGCTGTGATTGCGTTTGCCAACAAAGGCAACCTTTTATATGCACCCGATGTTTATATGGATAAGATTGCGATTGGTCCGGGTTATCCTGAGGGCACAGTTTCAATTGATGCAACACCTGCAGAAAACCTTGCAGCTGTCGCAAAAGCTAAAGGCGTTGAAATTGGTCAGGTTTGCGCGTGTATTTTGGATCGTCCACGGCATGCAAAACTCATTGCCGAAGTTCGCGAATGTGGTGCTGCGGTTCGTCTGATTGGTGATGGTGATGTTGCAGGCGTGATTTACACAACAGATTCAGACGAAACAGGTATTGATATTTATATGGGTACTGGCGGCGCACCAGAAGGTGTGCTGGCGGCAGCTGCACTTCGTTGTACTGGTGGTCAGATGCAGGGGCGCTTGCTGTTTAAAAACCAAGATCAAATTGATCGTGCAGCAACCATGGGTGTTAAAGATCCAAACAAAGTCTACCAGCTTGAAGAACTTGCCAGTGGTGATGTCATGTTTGCCGCAACGGGCGTGACTGATGGCGATATGCTTGATGGCGTTCGCTTTAGGGGTGAATCTATTTCAACCCATACATTTGTAATGCGCTCTTCAACAGGCACAGTTCGCGAAATTAAAGCGACACACCGCCTGGGTGGAGATAAGTTCGCCTAAGGAACAGCAAATCAATTTGTTGCATTTACCAACAGGCCTCATTATCAATGAGGCCTGTTTTGTTTCGAAAATTGATATGCAATGTCCGATGATGCTTTCCTAAATGTAGAACAATCGCTTCTGGGCCAGAAATGGGTCGCACGGCTTGATGCGCGTGGGCAAAATACGGCACTTAATATCGCACAAACTACTGATATCCCAGAAATTATTGCGCGAATTATGGCCGCTCGCAATGTTGCAGCAGAAGAGGCGAGTAATTTTCTGTCGCCATCCATCCGTGATTTGATGCCAGATCCATCTACCATGACTGATTGTGATACTGGTGCTGAGCGATTGGTACAGGCGATTGGTTTGGGCGAGCGAGTTGCTATTTTCGGGGATTATGATGTGGATGGGGCCTGTTCATCGGCACTTTTATCCAAGTTTCTCACACACTTTAATGTGCCAAACGAGATTTATATACCTGATCGGATCTTTGAGGGTTATGGTCCAAACCCAAATGCCATTGAGGAACTTATTAACAAGGGTGCGCAGCTCATAGTCACTGTTGATTGCGGTTCCACAAGCTTTGAAGCTTTAGAGAAGGCCAAAGAACTCAATTGCGATGTGGTGATTATCGATCATCATCAAGTCAATGACGAGCTGCCGCCATCCGTAGCGCTGGTTAATCCCAATCGACAGGATGATTTATCTGGTCTTGGGCATTTATGTGCAGCAGGTGTCGTGTTTATGGTGCTTGTTGCCACGCAAAGGCTGCTGCGCCAAAGAAAACATGATAAGGCGGCGTCATTTGATCTTCTTGCGCAGCTCGATATAGTGGCGCTTGCAACTGTTTGCGATGTTGTGCCGCTCAAAACTCTAAACCGCGCATATGTGGTTAAAGGACTGATTGCAGCGCGCAAAATGCATAATCCCGGCATTGCTGCGCTTATGCGTATTGTTGGCATAGATGGTCCGCTCACGCCTTATCATTTAGGTTTTTTAATCGGCCCGCGCATTAATGCAGGCGGGCGGATAGGTGATGCAGCGCTTGGTAGCCGCTTACTCACGCTTGATGATCCTGAAGAAGCAGACGAAATTGCCCAACACTTGGATAGTCTTAACAAAGAGCGCCAAGCCATGGAAGCTAAAATGCTGGAACAGGCGGAAGCCGAAGTGATGGCGGAAATGGCATCGGGCGAGGGGCCATCGATAATCATCTCGGCCAATGATGGCTGGCACCCCGGCATTGTGGGCCTTGTGGCGGCGAGGCTTAAAGAACGCGAACATCGCCCTGCTTTTGCCATCGCATTTGATGCAAATGGCAAAGGATCTGGTTCAGGCCGCTCAATTCCGGGTTTTGATGTAGGCAAAATGGTGCGTCAGGCTGTTGATGATGGCCTGCTTGAAAAAGGTGGTGGCCACGCTATGGCTGCGGGCCTGACTGTTCAAAAAGAAAAACTTGGTGAATTGCGCACGTATTTTGAGGAATATGCCGCCAAAAATTCTGGAGAAGTAGAGGAAACACGGTCGCTTAAAATAGATGGTGCATTAGCTGCCTCTGGCATGACGGCTGATATGGCTGATCTTGTCGAGCGAGCAGGGCCATTTGGTTCTGGCCATTCACAACCAATTTTCGCAATGCCCAATCACCAGCTTAAAGATGCGCGTATTGTAGGCGCAAATCATGTGAAGCTAACATTCGCTGGTGTAGATGGCGGCAGAATAGATGGTATTGCCTTCCGCGCAGCCGACAATGACATGGGCAAGGCATTCTTAAATGGCCGCGGCCAAAGCTTCCACGTAGCAGGTTCAATTTCCATCAATTACTGGCGCGGTGCAAAGAGTGTGCAAATTCGTGTGCTTGATGCTGTACGGGTGAAGTGAAACGCAGAGCTATTAAGAACAGAACACGTAACCTAAAATGTGACTTTAAAGAGAGGAGAACAAAGTGGAGGATAAATTGCATTCGGGTGTTCGTGATGAACAATGGCCTAAAGATGTGTATTCCATAAGTTTCGACGATCTAGGCAAATTAGGTGTGAACTATAAAACTAAAAAGCTATATTGGGACGGTAAAGCTGTAAAAACCACAATTCAATTAGGGGCGAGCGAAAGGACTATCGCGATAGTCGGTATAGCGCTGGTTTTTGCGCAAGCGCTTCATCCGTGGCTAGTTTCTTACGGCATTGTTCCTGCTGGGTGATATTAGTTTTAGAATCTTAAATTTGAATCACACTCAAGAAATGTCTGATACAAAATGACCATTGAACAACTCCTAGCCTTTTCCCTTTTTGCCTTCGTTTCCTCCATCACACCGGGGCCAAACAATTTAATGTTGCTGACATCAGGCGTTAACTATGGTGTAAAGCGCACGATACCGCACGCTCTGGGCATAGGTTCCGGTTTTTTTGTGCTTTTGTTCTGTACGGGGCTTGGTCTGATCAAATTGTTTGATCTCTATCCAGTGTCATACACAGTTTTAAAAGTTTTATGTGTGATCTATATGTTTTGGTTGGCCTGGAAAATTTTGCAATCTGGCAGACCTCAGACGGGAGATGAAGCTGCAAAACCCATCACCTTTATGGAAGCTGCGCTATTTCAATGGGTAAATCCCAAAGCATGGGCAATGGCAATCACGGCTTTCAGCGTATATGCACCAAGTCTGGATTTTTGGATTGTTATTCTTGTTTCTGTGGTTTTCGTTATCGTCAACGTGCCATCTGTTGGCACCTGGGTTATCCTTGGCGTTAACTTCCGCCGTTTTCTATCTACCGATCAACGGTTAAAAATATTCAATATTATAATGGCGCTGTTATTGATTGCATCACTCTGGCCAATTTTGGCGTAAGGTGATGGCATGATTGGAGATGGTAATGAGATACCTCTGTCCGGCGGCAATGTGAATTCATCTGTTGTAAGGGTTGGCGATACAGTTCGGCGTAAGACCAGTTGGCATAGTCCAATCGTGCATCGATTTTTAAAACACCTTGAAGTTCAAGGTTTTGAGTACTCTCCGCGGTTTTTGGGTATTGATGAAAAGAAACGGGAAATTCTGTCGTTCATGCCAGGTTCGTCGGAATTTCCAAAAGGCATGTGGAAGAATGATAAGACTCTTATTGCATCGGCCAAGATGTTGCGAAAATTTCATGACGCATCTGAATCTTTTGGTGAATTGGAATCAGCAGATTGGGCATTTACTCATCAAGGCGACACGCCCAATGAAGTTATCTGTCATAATGATTTTGCGCCGTATAACTTGATTTTTGATGGAAATGGCACACCGACAGCAATTATCGATTTTGACCTAAGCGGACCCGCGCCCCGATTGCGTGACCTGGCCTATCTAACATATTGGATGGTGCCACTCTCATTTCAGTCCGATGATATGGGTAGTTTAAGCACAAGCGATCTTGCTATGGGCGGTCAACGCTTGAAAATCATTTGTGCAGCATATGGGACAGATGATTACCTTGGTTTGTTGGATATGCTTGTAAATGTGCTTATTCATATGGGTGATTATAAAGCTACGGTTAAAATACTCGGTGAGAAGGCTGCTAACAATTTAAAAAACGGCGGCCATATGGTCCATTGGCAAAAAGAAGCGGAAGCCTTCAAACAAATGCTTCCTAAATTGCGCGCAAACTTCTAAAAGCGCACAAAAGGTCTTCGTTGGCCGCGCGCTTACAGATTAAATAAAGGTGTCATTATGCAATTCGCAAATATCAACGGTATTTCACTTCATTATCAGGTCATCGGTGCTCCTGAAGACAAGCCGACAATGGTGTTCGTAAATTCGCTTGGTTCTGATTTCCGTATATGGCGTGATGTGATTGTTCGTTTGGTGGGTGAAGTTGCAATCATCACGTATGATAAACGTGGGCATGGTCTTTCTGACTTGGGGGAAAGTCAAACAATGGATGACCATGTGGCAGATCTGGAAGGTCTGCTCGATCATTTGGGTGTACAACATCCAATCATCTGCGGTCTTTCTGTAGGTGGGCTAATTGCGCAAAGCCTTTACCACAAGCGCAAAGATCTTGCTGGCGCATTGATACTTTGTAATACCGGTACGCACATAGGTTCCGATGAGATTTGGAACATGCGTATTGAAACGGTTCAAACCAAAGGTCTGTCGCACATTGCCAATGAAGTGATGTCAAAATGGTTTACTCGCGAATTTCGTGAGGAGAACCCGGCTGAAATTAATGGATATATCAATATGCTGACCCGCACACCGGTTCAGGGCTACATCGGCACTTGTGCTGCAATTCGTGATTCTGACTTATCCACTCTTGCAGAAGATATTTCCATCCCAACAATTTGCATTGCAGGTGATCAGGATGAGTCCACACCACCAGAATTGATGAAGCAGATGGCAAAAACCATTCCTGATGCATTTTATGAAGAGATCAAAGATTGCGGACATATCCCTACTGTGCAGCAACCGGAGTATCTGACTGAAGTCATCAAGTCTTTCATGGGTAAATTATCGAGAACGGAAGACTAGGTCAAGAAATGTTCAAAAGGCCAGTTACCGAGATTAAAAGTCTCATTAATTGTTTCTAGTTATATTTTTGAATTAAAATGCCAATTCTGCGTGTTCATACAGTCTTGCAGCAATTGACATTGCGTATTTTGGGTCTATGAGAGTGGTATTGCACCCTAAAATATGATTGGAATGTGGAATGGCCAAGTCGCTCCACGGAAAAGAGACCCAAGCGGTCCTTCGCGAGATACGATTACTTTTTGGCATACCTGATTGGGTATCGACAGTAACGTGGTCCACCGTGCGCGATGATATATTTGCTGCTATCACGGGTGCAACAATTGTTTTGCCGCAAGGTATCGCTTTTGCGGCCATTGCGGGCCTTCCGCCAGAGTATGGATTTTATACGGCAATGATCACGCCGATCATCGCTGCATTGTTTGGCTCTTCCTGGCATACGGTATCTGGTCCAACAACAGCGATTTCAGCGCTAGTGTTTGCAGCTCTTGCTGGCGGACATACGCCGGGCAGTCCTGAATTTATTCAAGCCGTGATATTACTGACATTTCTGGTGGGTATATTCCAGCTCATATTAGGTATCGCTCATTTGGGAGCCTTGGTCGACTTTGTCTCTCACTCGGTTATGACCGGTTTTATTACGGGCGCTGCGCTGTTAATTGGGCTTAGTCAGGTTAGGCATGCTATTGGCCTTGATTTACCGCGACCTGAAGAACTCGGCGAGTTTATGATACAACTCTGGGAGCGATGGCCGGAAGCCGATCTTAATAGCCTTATTATAGCATTTTCCGCGCTGTCTGTCGGAATAATATCTAAGAAGCTCATGCCGAAGATGCCAAACTATCTCGTGGCGTTAGGCGCTGGCACAGGTGTATACTACCTTCTCGGTTGGACCGATTTGGATGTAAAAACTGTAGGTGTTATTCCTTCCGTTGTTCCAAGCTTTTCGATGCCTGCATTCAGCTTTGGTGAAATGCGAGATCTTGCCTCGCCTGCCTTTGCGGTAGCTGTTGTTGGTTTGCTTGAAGCTATGTCCATTTCTCGCGCAATAGGTCTGCGTTCGGGGCAAGATATCGATGCGAACCGAGAATTCACGGGGCAGGGCTTATCAAATATAACAGGTAGCTTCTTCAACTGTTATCCGGGGTCTGCATCACTTACCCGTAGTGGGATAAATTATGAAGCAGGTGCGAAAACACCTCTATCAGCTGTCTTTGCAGCGATTTTCCTGCTTATCATCTTGTTGTTTGTTGCAAAGTGGTTTGCCTTTGTTCCCATTCCTGCGATGGCTGGCGTTATCATCCTTGTGGCGTGGAAGCTTGTTGATGTCAAAGAGATTAGGCACCTCTTCGCAACCAGTAAAACCGAAGTCTGGATTGCTGGTGTTACATTCGCAGCTTCATTGATGTTCGATCTTGAGTTTGCGATTTATGCCGGTGTTCTTCTTTCTTTGGCTCTTTTCCTAAATAAGTCATCTCGTCCGCGGATCGCTGTTGGTGCTCCTGACCCAACAACCAAAACACGTAAGTTTACAAATGCAGAACGTGCAAACCTTCCTGAGTGTCCACAATTGGTGATGGCACGGGTCGATGGTCCATTATATTTCGGTTCCGTCGAATTTGTTCGCCGTAAATTTCGCCATATCGAGCATGAAAGACCTGAACAAAAGCATATGATGCTTATTGTTAAGGGGATTGGTGAAGTTGATCTACCAGGTGGCGAATTGCTTATCGAAGAAGCACAACGCCGCCACAAGCGCGGCGGTTCGTTCCACCTTCAAACAACAACGCCACGCACAATCAGCAAACTTGGACGATTTAAGGTTATGGAAGCGCTCACCAAGCACCATATCCATCTGAGTAAGGGGGAAGCGATCGCGGAGATCGTTCCGATGTTGGATGATGATATTTGTGCAAACTGTACAGCGCGGATTTTCCATGAATGTGCAGGTCGCCCGAATAATAATCGCGATAAGAAGCCTGATCATGTGCAAGCGATGAATACGCTTTCATCTACCGAAGATAATATTGGCGACTCAACGCTCGTTGTAAATGCCAAGATGCAATCTCAATCTGAAAAAGATGATCTCTAAATCGTATCTTTGTAGTCTTTTTGTGTTCTGAATCGAGCTAGTTTCAATTCTGCTGATTTTTCAGTTAATTATTTTCAGTAAATCCTTTGAAAAATATGTGGTTTTTCCGCATTCGCAATTGATTTGGCGTATGCTCAAAAATAGTTTCATATAAATGTCACTTTTTTTCAAAAAAATGCAAAAAACACCTTGCTTGAATCAATTCCTCTTACTATAAGGCGCGTGTGTGCTCCCATCGTCTAGCGGTCTAGGACGCTGCCCTTTCACGGCGGAAACACGGGTTCGAGTCCCGTTGGGAGTACCAATTTTTTCTCAAGTAAATCATCTTGTTGTAAGCGTTACTTAAAGTAACGCTATAGAGTATTGTGCGCATTATTTTAGTCGGTACGGATATAGGGCGTATCGCTAAAATGTAACCTGATAGAGCTTTTATGGAGATGCGCTTCGCGCGACCAGCTATAGCGATCTTGAGATCATATAGATGGTAATGGCAACTAGAACAACGATAGCGGTCTTTATGATGCCGCTGAGGAACATTGTAGGGTTTTTGATGACCTTGAGCACCAGCCATATAACAGCGCTTGCTATAAGTATTCCGCCAGCTAATTGTAACATGAAATGCTCCCACACTTATATATCCTCACATCAAATGGTGTGAGGACCAAGTATTGTCAAGTTAGAATATTACTTACGACGCTTGCGGCAGCGCCAATTCCAGTCGCGTGCCGAGCCAATATCGATATGGACAGATTGGGTATGGCAATAGGTTCCTACACCACCACGCTCTGGGAGAGCACGCACATATTTAGCAAGATCCCACTTGGAAACGCCTTTGACCTGTACGTCTGCCGCTTCGCATGTTGTATGTTTAGAGCCAGATGCTCCGCCTATCCGCTTATTACTCTTGGGAGAGCGATAGCCTGATGTCACAACGACGGGACGTTTGTAGTAACGTTCCACTTTTTTCAAAAGTCGGACGAGTTCAGGCTTTAGGCAGGCGACGTCAACACGTTCAGTTTGGCGCTGTAATGCTAAGGGCGACAATCTCGCAAGACCACCAATGGCTGCAGAAGCCAGTTTAACTGTTTTTTCAGGTACACCATCTTCGTCGGTTCCTGATTTTAGACCAAAGAGAGATGCAAAGACGTTTGATTTCTTCTTAGTTTTTGTTTTTGTAGGGAGCGGGGTAGCTGCTGCACTTGCAACCTCTTTCGCTTCGGTAATTTGTTTCTTTGCAGGTTCTTCAGGTGTTAAAGATGCAACTTCTTGACCCTGCGCAGGCTGAATTTGTGCATTATCTACCGGAACCGTCTTATTGGGTTCTTTGGTTTTAAAAAGACGAGAGAAGAACGAGCTTTGTTTCTGTATATTTTTATTTGAAGCAACCACAGATGTCTGACTTCCAGCCGGGTTTGCACCTGCAGTTACGTTGTTTGATGCTGTGCTTGTTTGCTGAATTAGTGATGTACGCGATCCGCTAGCGCTTCCCACAATTCCGCCTGCCAATATTTGAGCAGGTGTATTCGTTTGGTCTTGAGAAGCTGCCGGGTTGCCATTGGCAGCCGGACCACTATAGGCCGCTACAATATTCTCATTCCTATCGTAAGGAACTGGAACACCGCCTTCTTGAATGTCACTAGAAGCTAGTTCTGAACCTGTTTGATCATCAATAGAGTCAGAAGAATTTTGTTGCGCAAGTTGAAGGTCCGCATCCGTAGGCAGAAAGCTTGTTTCTGTCGACACGCAACCAGATACAAAAAGTCCCACTGCAACAGGCACAGCTAGCTTTGTCATAAAAGACAAAGTCTGACGAGTTGTATGCTTTCTTATGCGCAATTGTTTCCCCTCAACATCAGCGTATTACGTTTTTAACCGAGAAGGCACGTGATATAAAGTCTAGTTTTAAGAATTATTACCCACTCTACCTCGTTTGTGACTTAAATATGGCAATAAATTGTCGAATTCATAAACAGTCCTTATTTTCAGCCAAATTATAAAGAAAAATGCTTTTCCAAGGTGATCTTATACAAATTATCACCTTAAGCTTTCGCGAAAGTTGACCGATATTTGCCAATATAAGCGATTCTGATTTCTCTATTAGTTCTAAATGGTAGGTTTTGGTATTAATTGACCCATGACACAAAAATGAAATATTGATGGTTCATGTTTATAGGATTTAGGTTCCAAAACTGGGGAACTTTGAGATAAAATCGCCTAAAAGACTTGCCTAATAACCCTTCATCGATGCTAATGTATCAATAGAATCAATTTTAACGATTTGAATGTACAGTGTGGGGCACCTAAATATGGTGGAGAAATCGTCAACTGGCAATGATGTTGAGGTAAATGCAGTTACCGGCGATCCTGTTGATTTAATTGAGATTACCGGTGTTGTAAAATGGTTTGACGTTGCTAAGGGATTTGGCTTTATTGTGCCAGATAACGGCATGGGGGATGTTTTGCTTCATGTGAGCTGCTTGCGTCGAGATGGGTACCAAACAATTATGGAAGGTACGCGGATTGTTTGCGAGGTCCATAAGCGAGACCGTGGTTATCAGACATTTCGCATTATCTCCATGGATACGTCTACTGCTGTTCATCCATCTCAACTTCCTCCTGTCAAAACACATGTTCAAGTCACCCCAACAAGTGGTTTGGAAC
This sequence comes from Lentilitoribacter sp. Alg239-R112, assembly GCF_900537175.1. Taxonomy (GTDB): domain Bacteria; phylum Pseudomonadota; class Alphaproteobacteria; order Rhizobiales; family Rhizobiaceae; genus Lentilitoribacter. The sequence goes on from NZ_LS999834.1 coordinate 74,857, forward strand.
GCGCGTTGGTCAAGTGGTTTAACCGTACAAAAGGTTTTGGTTTTTTAACCAGAGGTGAGGGCACAGAGGATATTTTCATACATATGGAAACGCTCCGCAGGTATGGATTGACTGAGCTTCGTCCGGGGCAGACTGTACTTGTGCGCTTCGGGGAAGGTGACAAAGGACTTATGGTCGCTGAAATTCATCCAGATATCGGCGCACCAATTAGTCAGTCACATTAGAGACAAAAATATGGTTGATCTTTATTTTGCAAGGGGCATGAAATATCGTGCCCCTTTTATTTTATTGCTTGTTCTTTTTTTCACCTCACCGATTTCTTTTGCACAAGAGTACGATGATGAGCTGCTAAAAATTATAGGTGGCACTCATGAGCATTCATTTCGAGTCGAAATTGTGGATACACCCGAGAAACGAGCGACGGGTCTCATGCATCGCGAGGTAATGCCGATAGATGCAGGGATGCTTTTTTGCTTTGATCAAACACAACCAGTGTTTATGTGGATGAAAAATACGATACTTTCGTTGGACATGATTTTCATTCGCGAAGATGGAACCATCGCAAAAATAACCGAAAATACAGTGCCGTTTTCTGAAGCGATTATTTCTTCCGAAGAGGATGTTCGCTTCGTTTTAGAGCTTAATGCAGGGGCTGTATCCACATTTGGCATAAAAAGTGAAAATAGAGTCGTCCATTCGACGATTTTGAGTTGCACATCGTGATTTAACGTTGTAGAGGCATCTCCGTCGAGTAAATTGGCAGAGTGATTTGTCAAGTGTCGGAGCGTAGCGCAGCCTGGTAGCGCATCTGGTTTGGGACCAGAGGGTCGGAGGTTCGAATCCTCTCGCTCCGACCATTCGATGAATTCCTCAATTTGCTTAGAACTAATTTTACCACTTCTAATCAAATGGATTCGGGTATCTCAAATTGTGGTTCTATTATAAATCTGGCTTGATCTTTTCTTAAGAATCCCGCATTAAGTTCAAGCGAAATTGCAACGCATATTTCGATGTTTAAGTTAGACGAAGGAATTGGTAAATGGCAACTGGTCAGCATTCTGCCGTACGGTCAGCAAAGATTTACAAGCCAGCAAAAAATGCCATGCAATCTGGTAAAGCTCGCACGTTTAAATGGGTGTTGGAGTTTGATACGATCCGCCCTCGTACAATCGATCCGATTATGGGTTATACATCGGTGTCGGATACGCAAACGCAAGTTCGTCTTACTTTTGAGAGTGCAGACGAAGCTATTGCCTATGCTGAACGCAACAATATTGAATATAGATTGCTAAAGCCAAAAATGGCGAAGCGAAGAACCATGTCATATACTGATAATTTCAAGCATGACCGTTCGCAGCCTTGGACGCATTAATCGCCCATGTTTAAAAATGGTCCCATAGCTCAACTGGATAGAGCACCTGCCTTCTAAGCAGGGGGTTGCAGGTTCGAGTCCTGCTGGGATCGCCATTTCTCCAAAGGACTATGATTTTATTTAGAAAATCACGCCTAAAAAGGTGAATTGTCATATTATTTGGATCTTATATTTGCGAATCGTAGTATGCATGTAAACTGTACTATGGGGTGAGCAATGCAAAATTCGGTTCCAACATTTTTGCCGGACTTAGATTTAGCCATCAATCGTTTGGATTTTTACCGGCTATTTAAGGCGTTATGCGTTCAATTTGATTTCGAATTGCTAATGCTTGTTGATATGAATAACTGGCCAGATGAGCGACACATAGAGGCGCTTATGGTCGTTATAAACTCAGATGAGCGCTCGGAACTTGATCTGGATACTATTTCGATCGATCAAGACAATGCAATTTTCAACAGCTTGAGAAATTCAATGTTAAGTTCAAAGTGGGTAGGTGAGCAACTTGTATCCGATTTTGATTTTTGCGGTAACTTAGATGAGATGACAGCTTTTTCAGCGCCGATGCACACCCCACATGGACGACATTTTGGATTTTGTGTTCTGTCAAAAACCGATAAGATGCAAAATTATGCAATTGAGACCATAAAACACAGCCTAGATTTGGTGTTTGATCGATTTTTTCAGAAGATTATTTTGCCAGTAACATTGCCTGTTATTTCCTCCAGAGAATTAGAGGTGATAAGGTGGAGTTCTGAGGGCAAAACATCCGTTGAAATTGCTATAATTTTAGGTTTATCAGAACACACTATAAACTCTTACACGACCAAGATTTTACAGAAACTACACGTGGTAAATAGAGCTCAAATGGTTGCAAAGGCAATTCGAATGGGTTTGATTCAGTAGTTTTGTAATTCATATCTTCTGAGGAAGAGATTATATGGCGAAGGAAGTTTTGGATATGAGGGAAAATAGAGAAATTGAAATTCTGTTTGTCGATGATAATCCAGATGAATTTGTTCTGATGGAGTGGCTATGCTCACGTGCATCCTCGTATAAAACAAACCTGATATGTGTTTCTAGTATCGAGGAAGCATGTGATGTTATTGAGAAGCGGAAAATAGATATGATCCTGCTTGATAACAAATTGCACAAGAATGATGATTTCCGAACGAGTGTACCAGTTCTAAGATCAAAGAGTTTTATTGGTCCAATTGGTATCGTGTCCTCAAGTATAGAGCCAGAGTATTTTCAGGAATTTGAGCAGTATGGCGCTGATTTTCGTATAGGAAAAAGTGAATTAGACCGCAATGCTCTTGGCTTTATCATAGATGAATTCGCTGGCAAGAAGTATCAATTGCCTGACGATTGATACTTCTTGGGTCGCTTATGCTTACGCTGTCAAAATAGGCAATTATTATGAAATCATCGTTCAGTGGTCTTGGCGATTCTCTTTTTGACATCTCTCCCAGCATGATTTTTATCATTGAAGATAATGCGGTTATAGCTTCTGCCAATCCGTTTGCGCTCAAAGAACTCGGGTTTCAGAAGAAAAGTTTGGTTGGTAAAGAGCTAACTGTTTTATTTGATATCCCAGATGCTGAAGAGATTAAGTCAGCTACAGAAATTTTGAATTGGCTGGTATCCCAATATAAAGCCAACAATTTTGTAGAAGTCAAAATGAACGACGGGCGCTCGTTTAGGTCGCGTGTAAGCATTGGTGAGCTGAGTGAATGTGCGGATGGATGCTTCCGTCGGATAATTTGCATCCACGATAGCGGTGAACTGGATAGCGCAATAACTGAGCAGGGTCGGTATAAACATTTACTAGATACGGCTCTTGGCGCAATTCCTGATGGGTTTGCTGTTTACGACGAAGATGACCGTCTTCAGATTTTCAACAAAGCTTATGCAGAAGTTTACAGTCGTTCTGAACCTGTTCTCAAACTGGGTGAAAAGTTTGAAAATATATTGCGTTATGGGCTTAATGCCGGGCAGTATTTGGAAGCGGGAAACACCAAAGAATCTCGCGATGCATGGCTCAAAGACCGCTTAAAAATGCATAATAATCCGACAGGACCAGTTATCCAAAATGTTGGTGATCGTTGGCTTCGCGTTGAGGAGCGGAAACTAGAAGACGGCCGCATCGTAGGTATTCGTGCTGATATCACTCAGTTAGTTGAAGCTAAAACGGCTGCTGAAATGCTTGGTAATGTTTTAGATGAAATGGCTGCGCCTGTGGTTTTCATCAACTTGGAAACTATGAAATTTGAGTATGCCAATAAAGCCGCGCTCAATAAGTTGCTCTATACAATAGAGGAATTTGTTAATTTGGGCCCCAACGATATCAACACATCTTTATCTCGAGACGCGATAGACGAATATATTCAGCGAGCGGTAGATAATCCTGGCACTGTGGTATCCTTACGCTCTTTACATCGCCGAAAAGATGGGAGCACATATCCGTGTGTTGTTAGCACAGTCTTTGAAAGATCTGGCCATTCAAAGCGCTTAATTTCATTTATACGAGATGAGACAGAAGAAGCCAGAATGCGAGATGAGCTGGAGGTTCAACGCGCAGAACTTGAAACGGTTGTTTACAACTTACCATGTTTTATAACACACTCCAAACCCGACACGACGCTTTTATTTGCGAACGAAGAATATGCCCGGTTTTATGGTCACGAGTTGGGTCAGATGATCGGTAAGAAGTTTGTTGACTTTGATCAGGGAACCAATCGATCGGAGCTTTACAACGGAATTAATGCGCTAACGGTTGAGTCTCCGGTTTTTACCAGAGAAGAGCAAGGCAAGCATGAAGATGGAGGTAGATATACGATACTTTGGACAAACAGGATGCTTTTTAAAGGAGGGTCTCCTTACGCCATTGTATCGGTTGGGCGAGATATAACCGAAATCAAAAAAACAGAACTTAAAATCGAAAAACAAGCTCATCAGTTAGAGTTACGCAACAAGGCACTCGAACAGTTCGCTGGAATTGTTTCCCATGATTTAAGGTCACCTCTCCGGCATATTCGAATGTTTGGAGAAATGTTGATTGAAGATTATGAACATGACAAGTTTGATAATCTTTCGCAATATATCGGGAAAATGCGAGAGGGCGTTCTGCGTATGGAGCGATTGATCGCAAGCTTGCTTGAATTTTCACAAGTCGCATACAAGCAAGTGAAGCGATCTAGCTTTTTACTCAGTGCTGCCGTTGACGAGGCGTGTGAGAATTTAGCGGATTCAATTACAGAACGTAATGCGCTTGTTTGTATAGATGGTGGCGATGTTGATCTTCATCTGGATTATGTTTTGTTTGTCCGGTTGTTAGAGAACTTAATTGACAACGGAATTAAATATTTTGATGGAGAGGGTGTGCCAGAAATACATATAGAGGGCGCGCACAACATAGATTCTGCCATCATCACCGTTACTGATAATGGCATTGGAATTCCTGCCGAGCATAGTGAGAGAATATTTAATGTTTTCCAGCGTCTTCATGTGGATGAGACAGTTTACAAAGGAACCGGCATTGGTCTGGCTTTGGCGAAAAGAATTATTGAGGGTCATAACGGTGTGATTGTACTTGATCAGGAGTTTGTCAATGGAACTAAGTTCGTAATTTCATTCCCGACCAATATTTAGATTATTCTCAATACTGTTTTCGTTGGTGTGAGTGACGCTAATTAACTTCCATAAGGAACTGGCAATGCAGAAAAGAATTATTGTATTTGAAGATGATATTTCTGATTTTACATTCTTAAAAAATGCGTTTTCCAAAATTGATAAAACAATGGAGTTGGTTCGAGTTTCGCATCTTGATGATCTTGCCGTAGACATAAGTAGGAATGGAATATCTTGTCTTCTTCTGGATCTGAAAATGCCGCAGGTGGATGGGTTTGAACTCTTGAAGAAGATTAAATCCAATGATCAATTAAAACTAATACCGGTCATTGTTTTTTCCTCCTCAAGTAACCCAAAAGATATAGAATATTCTTATGAATTGGGTGCCAATGCTTATATTGTTAAGCCATCGACATTGCATGGCTATAAGACGTTCGCAACTAAGTTCTACCAGTTCTGGATGGATCTGGTTATCTTACCAGATGGATTTAATTGACAGTAGTATGCTTAGAATGAATGACATAAAGTATGGTTGGTAGCCGCTTTTATCCGTTGATTTTGACATAATTAATTGCAATGTCCTTTTAAGAATTTTCTTTATGGGTTATTACAAATCTTTATATTTCGATCTAAGCTGTTAGGATCTGTGATTACTGAGTATTCGTATGAGTTTCTCGGGGGCAAGCTGGGGAATGTTGTGATGAGAATCGGTGTTAAATATATTGTATTGGCCATCGCAATGATCGGCTTATCTCTTAACAATTCCAATGCTGCAACATTGGATGAAGTTAAGGATAAGGGATATTTGCAGTGCGGCGTAAATCAAGATTTGCCCGGTTTTTCAATGAAGAATTCTGATGATCAGTGGCAAGGTTTGGATGTTGATTTCTGCAAGGGCTTGGCTGCCGCGATATTTGGGCAAGATTTTGAAGTCAAATTTGTGCCTCTAACGGCATCTAATCGTCTTGAAGCGCTTAGCCGTGGTGATGTGGATGTGCTGGCAGGCAACATGACCTGGACAACCGAGCGCGATACGCAACTTGGGCTGAATTTTATTGGTATAAATTATTATGATGGCCAGGGGTTTATGACCCGAGCTGATATGAAGATTAACTCCGTTCTTCAACTTAGTGGTGCTTCTATATGTGCCATCTCTGGCACGACGACTGAGTTAAATATTGCAGACTATTTTAAGGAAAATAATCTGGAATACAATCTGGAACTGTTTGAGAAAACAGCAGATGCAATCGCAGCTTATGATGCAGGTCGGTGTGATGTTTATTCAACAGATGTTACCGCACTTTACGTACGGCGGCTGGATCTCTCAAATCCAGAAGAGCATATTATAATACCTGAGATAATTTCAAAAGAACCATTGGGACCCGTGGTACGTGAGGGGGATGATCAGTGGTTTAACATTGCACGTTGGTCCTTTATGGCTGTTTTAAATGCTGAAGAGCTTGGTGTTACCTCGGTTAATGTCGATGATATGATGACAAGCAACAATCCGATAGTTCAGCGACTGCTAGGTGTTACGGAGGATTTTGGAGAGCAGCTTGGATTGCAAAATGATTGGGCAGCACAGATAATCCGAGCAGTCGGTAATTATGGCGAACAGTATGAGCGTAATCTGGGTTCAGAATCACCGCTTGGTATTTCCCGTGGCCTAAACGCTCTTTGGATAGATGGCGGTCTCATGTATGGAGCACCTATTCGTTAGTTACTTTCCTTTAAACAGCCATTTATTTCTCTTTAAAAAGATCACCCATGGCCACGTTGCGCGCAGCTGAGAAGTATTGACGTCTTACAAAAACAAATAATATCAGTGTTGTTGTTATGATCAGAAATTTTGGACCAATAAACCAACCCAAGTAGCCCACTGATAGGAATATGCCCCGCATCCCTGCGGTGAAATGACGAGCTGCAAGTATATTCATTTCACCACCTTTTCGAGCATAATTATCTGCAATTTCACCATTGTTATCATCACGCTTTGCTGGAATAGCTCCTAGTAGAATGCCGCAGTAATTGAATAGTCTATAGCTCCAGCCAAATTTGAAAAAAGAGTAACCAAGAACAAATATCAATCCAAGTAGTTTGAATTCGATGACAAGAATATCTGCATCTTGCGTTAGTGGTATTTCAGAGAAAACGGATGTAACTTGATCGGCAGCACCTAACGCTGCGACACAACCACCTATAGCCAGAATAGTTGCAGAAGCGAAAAAGCCTACACCACTTTGTAATCCTGCCACAATGCTTGTATCGATCATGCGTAGTTCGCGATGACTTGCGGTTACAAACCAGTTTTTTCGATGTTTATCCATAGCATCAGAAAGACTTGGTCTTTTTGAAAACAGCCCATATCGAAGAAATATGGAAAATCCGAACCAACAAAATATAAAATAAGTTGCTGCGATAATGTCGAGTGTTGTCATACCATATTAGCCTTTTTAGGGAATCGAGCTATGCAGAGAGAACATACCACATAATCAACATTTGGTTCGCAATTGTGGTTGTGGATAACTCGGTTAACTGCAAAAAAACATAACTCATTGAAAAAATGGAGTAAAAATAGAATATACTATGTGTTTACGGTTGAAGTTTTGTTGGAAAGACACCAAAAAAGAGAGTGTCGCAAAACTGTAATTTTTGCATTGCAATAATAATAATAGACCTTTAAAAGACGCGCCAGTGAGTGCATGATGCACAAAATTGTAAGTGGAGTTATCATGGAAGAATCCGCACAGAAATGCACCTGGGGAATTACAGCTAAAGCTGTTATCGCCTTTTCTGTAATAATGTTATGTGGGTATATGCTTGGTGGCTTCTAAGTCGCATTAAATTTTGAAAACAGCGTCAAATCTTACGATTTGGCGCTGTTTTCGTTTCTGCCTCCTATTCTTTGTAAATTGGCGCTATACCGAATCAAAAGAACACTGATAATATCTCCGTCATGATTTATAAGGTTCACAACCCATGTTTTTGTCCGTTTCTGATATTTTTAAAATTGGCATAGGTCCATCGAGTTCGCATACGATGGGGCCAATGACAGCTGCCAATCGTTTTTTGGATGAGATTTTAACCGGTGATTGGGTTAGGCCATCTGGAAGTGAGATCAAGTCAATAAAAGTTAGCCTGCACGGGTCTCTGGCCTTTACAGGTGTAGGACATGGAACGGATAGAGCTGTTTTCTTGGGCCTTATGGGCTTTGCACCTGACAAGATCGATCCCGATGAAATTGATGAAAAGCTTGAGGAACTAAAGATAATCAAGCAAGTCCAGCCCAAAGGGCACCCAGCATATGGTTTTGATCCAAAACAGGATCTAGAATTTGATCGCAAGACACCGCTTGGTGGTCATGCAAATGGAATGATCATGTCTGGCTTCGATCAAGATGATCGATTATTGCTCAAGCGGATTTACTATTCGATAGGTGGTGGTTTTGTTGTTACAGATACAGAGCTTGAGGCTGTGAAGGCTCAGAAAACACCACAAGTTCAGCGCAATGTGCCTTACCCCTTTTCAACAGCAGACGAAATGTTGGCTATGGCGAAAAAGTCTGGTCTATCAATTGCAGAAATGAAACGCGCGAATGAAGAGAAATTGGCTGGTAAGGATGCACTAAATGCTGAATTAGATAATATTTGGCAGGCAATGAATTCATGTATCGAGCGTGGCTTAAGGCGTAAAGGCATCATGCCAGGTGGACTAAATGTTGCCCGTCGTGCCAGCAAGATCCACGAACAACTGCAAAAAGAATGGAAACAGAATAACTCAAACCCGATGTTGTCTAACGACTGGCTATCTGTTTATGCAATGGCAGTAAATGAGGAAAATGCAAGTGGCGGGCGGGTGGTCACAGCACCAACAAACGGTGCGGCAGGAGTTATACCAGCGGTTATGGCGTATATGAGGGAGTTTTTGGAAGGGGCAGATACGGAACGTTCCATCCATGATTTTCTTTTAACAGCTGCTGCTGTGGGTGGATTGATTAAGACCAATGCATCGATTTCCGGTGCAGAAGTTGGTTGTCAGGGCGAGGTCGGGTCAGCCTCTTCAATGGCTGCTGCTGGGCTTGCAGCTATTATGGGCGGAACACCCGAACAGATTGAAAATGCGGCTGAAATCGCGCTTGAGCATCATTTGGGCATGACATGTGACCCGATTGCAGGTCTGGTGCAAGTACCTTGTATTGAACGTAACGGTGTCGGGGCAGTAAAAGCCGCAATGGCAGCATCTCTTGCCATGCGCGGCGATGGGCAGCATTTTGTTTCATTAGATAATTGTATTGAAACAATGCGGCAAACTGGTCACGACATGAATGCTAGATATAAAGAAACATCCCAGGGCGGCTTGGCTGTCAATGTTGTAGAATGTTGACCTAGTTGCTTATCTATTGTGGAGTGCTAATCACTTTCATACCTGAGTGCTTGACCTAGGTAGAACAAATGCACATTTATGAGTAATGTCACTTAACCTCATAAAATTATGTGTCGGTATTGAAAGCGCTGAGCAGCTGCAGGAACTCATGGTTGGGCGAAAAGCTGCGCATGAGGCCGCCGGAACAACTTATGAGCCCATACACACAACCCGCATGTTACCCAAGCGCCGCGATGAATTACTTGATGGCGGTTCGCTTTATTGGGTTATGAAAGGGCAAGTTCGTGCACGCCAAAAGCTGGTTGATATTCGACCATTTACCGACGGCGAGGGGATATCACGCTGTGATCTTGTTTTATCAACAGATCTAGTGTTTACACAATGGCAGCCGCGACGTGCATTTCAAGGGTGGCGATATTTGAAGGTGGAAGATGCGCCTGCTGATTTGGATCATGGGCAGGGCGCTGATACTTTGCCGCTTGAGGTTCAGCGCGAACTCGCTGAACTCGGACTTCTATAGATCATAGATCGCGGGTTTTAAAGGCAGTTAGATTGATATTGGTGTCTCATCAAACCTTAAGCCGAAGAGATGAAAATCCGTTTGGATTCTGACTTTTTAGAGAGATTACCGAACGTGGTTGTGACATCCGCCATGCGCGCGCGCCATGAGTTAAAAGCATACCAACAAGATCTTGTGTCTTTTGTTCATTTTTGTGTTCAAGACTTTTATGGGCAAGCCATGCCGCGGCGGTATAAAGTGGATTATTAGGATTTATCCGCGTGTCTTTTTTTGTGGTGTCCCGTTTGGGAAAGTGTAATTTAGTCGACATTTTCATCCTCGTAATACGCAATACAAATTGAGGACCACATAATAAGCGTGGTTAGATTTCCTCGAGGAGGCTTACATTGCTGATGCCCAGCAACTAATACCTTTTTTCTTTAGTGACTTACAGGTCGATACAGCGTGGTCCTGACCATTAAAACCACCGAAACGTGCGCGATAATATTGTTGTCCGTCTTTCACAAATGCCATTGTGTAAGCTTCTGTACCTGAAAGCGTGCTGCCACCTTTCTTCTTGATATTCGCAAGAAGACCAAGCGCATCATTCTGACTTTGCGCCGCGCCCACTTGCACCGACCAGCCTTTTGGCAGCTTTGTTGAAGCTGTTTTGATGCTATCAACACCCGGACTTGCAACAGGCAAAGGAGCTTTCGGTGCTGTTATGCTCGGTTTTGGAGCTGCTGATGCAACAACAACGGGTTGAGCACTATAAGATGTAATTACAGGCACAGGTACATTTTTAGGAGAAACCGATGCAGTTTTGACCGACGGTACCAATCCTTTTAAACGTGTCTTTGCGTAAAAACCACCTTTGCCAGAGCGCGATGCTTTGCGCAAATACTGGCTAATCAGCTTTTGCATTTGCGCGTTACGGCTTGCACCGGATTTTCCACCCATAACAACCGCAACAATTGAACGACCGTTGGCGCGAACCGATGATGTGAGGTTAAAACCGGATGCCCGTGTGTAGCCTGTTTTAATGCCATCAACACCTTTAACGCGACCCAGCAATCTATTGTGATTACCATAATTGGCTTTGCCATATCTAAATGAGCGCGTTGAAAAATACTTGTAATATTGTGGATAGTGCTCACGCAGAGCAATACCCAGGCGTGCCATGTCACGTGCAGTTGTTACTTGGCGTTTATTTGGAAGGCCGTGCGCATTTCTGAATGTGGTGCTCGACATTTTAAGAGATCGTGCTTTTGCAGTCATAAGACGACCGAAATTGGCTTCCGACCCACCAAGAAACTCGCCCACCGCCGTTGCGGCGTCATTGGCAGATTTTGTTACAAGCGCATAAATGACCTGTTCGATGGTAATTGTTCGCCCGGCTTTTAAACCCAATTTCGAAGGTTCTTCAGCGGCTGCATTTTTTGAAACGCGAATGCGAGTAGATTTTTTGACCTTGCCGGTCTCAAGTGCCTCAAAAATGAGATACAATGTCATCATCTTTGTAAGCGATGCCGGATATCGCTTGGAATCAGCCTTATATTTATAAAGAGTGCGACCCGTCTTCGCGTCAATCACAATACCTGCATATTTGGGGTTGGCACTTGCACCAGAGGTAAATGTAACTCCCAAACCAATAGCAAAAAGAAGAGTGATAATTTTAGAAGAGATGAACTTTGTAAAATTTTGTTTGATGGCTGCACTCGTCACGATAAAATCCAATTACGCAAAAACTATTTAACTTACAATTCTACGCCCCCACGCAGTCTTACCTCAAATATAGGGCATCATAGTTACCAAGAAGTTTATCATTAAAACTTGTTTCAAATTATTTTGTTGCGCCGCACAAAAAACTATTGACATTATGTTGCGGTGCACATAAATAGGATGCAGAAACATTAAATGAAGGATTCTCCCAATGTTCAATATCGCAGACATGACTAAAATGAACCAAGACGTTTTGAATGCTGTTACTGCTTCTTCAGAAACTGCAAACAAAGCTCTTCAACAAATTGCTTCTGAAGCAACTGATTTTTCAAAAAAATCATACGAAGAAGGTACTGCTGTTGCAGAAAAACTAGCAGCTGTTAAATCTTTCGACAAAGCTTTTGAAATTCAAAGCGAGTATGCAAAATCTTCTTACGAAGCATTTGTTGCACAATCTACTAAAGTTAGCGAAATGTACCAAAATCTTGCAAAAGACGCTTTCAAAACTTTTGAAGCACCTAAAACGACTGCTAAAGCAAAAGCTTAATCCTCCTAAGCTAGATTGCTTCGGCCTTAGGGCCGTTATATCTGACCTCGAGCTTCCTCCCAAGCTCGGGGTTTTTTGCTGTTTTTGGGTTGTTTTTCGGTCATTTTTTTAAAATAATTGTCTGGAAAGAATTATTTTTGCTGGTCATGATCCCTCAAGGGCTTAAAATACACGAAACGAATACATAGCTAATGCAAAGAGACGTTTAAGGCATCTCAACTTAAAGGGCATAAAAAACAATATGAAGTTTGTTAAATCGGAAGTGATGATGATGGCGGATAAAGAGCCAAAGGATGGTTCGCCTGATAATGATTTTTCGACGGTTACAGCCGAAAAACCAAAGGTGAAGAAACCGAACCTTTATCGTGTGCTATTATTAAATGATGACTATACACCGATGGAATTTGTTATTTTTGTGCTTGAAAACTTTTTTCAAAAGGACCGCGATGCGGCAACACGTATCATGTTGCATGTACATAATCACGGTGCTGGAGAATGTGGTGTCTTTACATATGAAGTTGCAGAATCCAAAGTCACACAGGTCATGGACCTTGCGCAGGAGAATCAACATCCCTTGCAGTGTGTGATGGAAAAGAAATAAGGAAGAAATCGTGCCTACATTTTCCAACAGTCTTGAGCAATCGCTTCACAGAGCGCTAACTTTAGCTAATGATCGACGTCATGAATATGCAACGCTAGAGCATCTACTATTGGCGCTATGTGAGGATGATGATGCGGCCGCTGTTATGCGTGCGTGCAATGTAGATCTTGATCATCTGAAACGGATCGTGACAGAATACGTAGACAAGGATCTATCTAATCTGGTTGCAGATTATGGTGAAGATTCAAAGCCAACGACTGGATTCCAGCGCGTCATCCAGCGGGCGGTTATCCATGTGCAATCTTCTGGTCGGGATGAAGTGACAGGGGCTAACGTGCTTGTTGCAATTTTTGCAGAGCGCGAAAGCCATGCTGCATATTTTCTCCAAGAACAGGAAATGACACGCTTTGACGCAGTTAATTATATTTCGCATGGTATTGGTAAACGCCCGGGTTCAGGGAGTGATAACTCAATTCGCGGCGCTGATTTGCCAGATACGAGCAGTTCCAGCTCTTCAGAAGGAGAGCAGGGCGAAGAGGGTGCCTCTGGTAAAAAACAGGATGCCCTAAGTGCATATTGTGTAGATCTCAATGCAAAAGCTGAAGCGGGCAAAGTTGATCCATTGATTGGGCGAAGCCAAGAAGTTGACCGGACAATTCAGATTCTTTGCCGCCGCTCAAAGAACAATCCGCTTTATGTGGGTGATCCAGGTGTGGGTAAGACAGCAATTGCTGAAGGTTTGGCAAAGCGCATCATTGAAGAAGATGTGCCTGAAGTTCTTCATGGTTCAATCATTTATTCGCTTGATATGGGTGCGCTACTTGCCGGCACTCGCTACCGTGGTGATTTTGAAGAGCGCTTGAAACAGGTTATGAAAGAACTCGAGGACAAACCTGAAGCAATTTTGTTCATCGATGAAATTCATACAATTATCGGTGCTGGTGCAACATCAGGTGGCGCAATGGATGCGTCTAACTTACTGAAACCAGCGCTCGCATCGGGCAATATCCGTTGTATTGGTTCAACCACATACAAAGAATATCGTCAGTTCTTTGAGAAAGACCGTGCGTTGGTGCGCCGTTTCCAAAAGATCGACGTTAACGAGCCAACAGTTGATGAAACAATAGATATCTTGAAGGGTTTAAAGTCACGCTTTGAAGATTATCACAAGATCAAATACACTGATGATGCAATCAAGGCGGCTGTTGAATTATCAGCGCGTTATATTACGGATCGTAAATTGCCGGACAAGGCAATTGATGTGATCGATGAATCTGGTGCGGCACAAATGCTTGTACCAGAGGAAAAACGCGCAAAACGTCTGACTGAGAATCAAATAGAAGCAACCGTTGCCACAATGGCGCGGATACCAGCTAAAACGGTTTCTAAAGACGACAAGCAAGTATTGGCAACTCTTGATAAAGAATTGCGCAGTGTTGTTTATGGTCAGGATAATGCGATTGAGCAGCTAACGGCAGCCATTCGTCTGGCCCGTGCAGGTCTTCGTGAACCAGATAAGCCAATTGGTTCCTATTTGTTCTCTGGCCCGACTGGTGTTGGTAAAACAGAGGTTGCCAAACAGCTGGCGTCTTCGCTTGGCGTAGAATTGCTGCGCTTTGATATGTCTGAATATATGGAGCGTCATACGGTGTCTCGCCTGCTTGGTGCGCCTCCCGGATATGTCGGCTTTGACCAGGGTGGTTTGTTGACCGATGGTGTGGATCAGCATCCGCACTGTGTATTGTTACTTGATGAGATCGAAAAAGGTCATCCCGATATCTACAATATCTTGTTGCAGGTTATGGATCATGGGTCTCTGACTGATCACAACGGCAAACAAGTGAATTTCCGCAATGTTGTTTTGATTATGACAACAAATGCAGGGGCATCGGAAGCGGCAAAAACAGCTATCGGGTTTGGGTCTTCCAAGCGCGAGGGTGATGATGAAGAAGCCATCAACCGCTTGTTTACACCTGAATTCCGCAACCGTTTGGATGCGATTATTCCATTTGGTATCCTGCCGACAAAGGTTATTCATCAGGTTGTGCAAAAATTTGTTATGCAGCTTGAGGCGCAACTAGAAGAGCGCAATGTAACATTTGAACTTTCCGATCCTGCCGTATCGTGGCTGGCCAAGAAAGGGTATGATGAACGTATGGGTGCGCGACCTCTGTCACGTGTGATCCAAGAACACATCAAGAAGCCGCTTGCCAATGAGTTACTGTTTGGGAAGTTGACCAAGGGTGGCGTGGTTAAAGTTGGCGTTCAGAAAGGTGAAGATGGGAAAGATGAGCTTGTTTTAGAATCTATCCCAGTAACAACTCGTGCTAAGCCCAAGAAAGAAGCTGTACCAACGAAGAAACCTGCGGCACGTAAGACAGCGTCAAAAACGACCAAACCTAAATCACCGTCTGGCTCGTCGTCTCCATCTGATGACGGTGATACGAAACCAAAACGACGAGTGGGCAAAGCAAAAACTGCGGTAACAGCAAAAAACGTGGCAAAAGATGCTGATGCTTCAAAACCAAAGCGTAGATCTCCAACATCTGTTCCCAAGGTTCCGCGTAAAAAGTAATGTAACTAATAGTAATTCGCTACATACGTAGTGATGTTTGTTCAATGATATAAGAATAAAACGGCCCTACAAGAAGTCTGTTGGGCCGTTTTATTTATCAAAAATAATCAGTAGGTTACTTATTGATCCAGGTTTTAGTAAAGCATTCGAATTCGTACTTCATTAACTGACCATTTAGCCCCGTGAATAGATGGTTTAGTAGTTTCATCTACCACCATTCTAATCGCATTGTTGACAGCAGTTTCATACTTGTCGATTGGAACCGTATTCTGTGTCACATCATCTACCATGTTTTTAGGTTTCTCGGAAAATGTTACCTTGATTTCATCCATAGAGGCTTTTATCTCCGTGGGATTGAGATCATTGCCAAATTTATCTGTAATCTTACTTGCGATAAACGTAACAGATGCAACAGTTAGGGCTGGCGTGAAAGCAGCAATTACTTTCACCAAGGTATTTGGATTAGGCATAATAAGTTACCCTACGATGGCAAAGGTGCATTGACCCAGTTACCACTTGCATCGTAGCTGATTGTTTCAACTTGGCTTTTTCCATCAAATACGACCTCTCCGACTTTGCCGAGATTAGCGGCGATAATCGTTCCAGTTTGTTGCGTATTAGCAAACCAAATCTGATAGCGGTCGATTGGAGTTAGTGTGGCAGTTCCAATGTCCATGCCGCTTTGGGTGTTTACGAAAATCGGATTTCCATCGCTGTCATTTAAAATTTCATGGGGGTTTGCCTGCAACTGGTTATCAATTGTAATAGATCCAGCAGCGCCGGAGCCAGTTGGTTTTCCGAATACTCCGATATCACTTAATGAAACAGTTTCGCCCAAATTCACAGTTACGGGGTCGCCGGATGCTCTAATTTTTACGCCCTTTTTGGAAGGAAGCGTGTTGGTGTAGTTGACCTCATAAGATGGAGTTGTGACTGTAAATGAATCATTTGGACCATAGGAAGGATTTCCAGATGTGGCTTTTGCGCCCTTCGATTGCCAAATGACAGTATAAACTCCATTGACTTTCTTCGCCAAAAATAGGCTGTAGTTATTTTTTTTCTGTGCAGCGAACTGCCCTGGATCAATTTGAACATTAATTGTTTCAGCGCTTTTAGTCATAATATAACTCCTTAGATTGTATTGAAATGCAGTACAATTAAAGAGTGTAGTAATTTGATGCTAAAAGATATTACTCCGATGGGGTATCGGTTACATCGTGCGTGGCAATGAATAATGCTAGTTCAGCAATGGAATGTATGTTCAATGCCTTATATATGTTGCGGCGGTGTTTGCGGACAGTCAGAGGGCTAATTGATAGGTCTCTTGCGATATGCTTACTGGTTTTGCCTGCCGTGACCGCTAGCGATATCTGTTGTTGGCGTGGACTGAGCCGATACCAGCTCGTTTTAAGTTTGGGTGTTTTACAACACTTTTCAGAGCGAGATTCACCGCATAGACCACAAGCTCTGCTGCATCGTGTAATTCAAGTTTAGATAGAATATTAGAACGATGTTTGCGAACTGTATAATATGTAATTCCCAAAGACTTAGCTATGCCTCTGGTATTTAGACCTCGCCCCAGTAGATTTAAAATCTCTACCTCCCGTCTTGTGAGTTTTTGGGCGGCTTCTTTAGTCAAGCTCTATAGGCCAATTTGAAAACATCTATTCTACCTTCATAAAACTAACCAATTTATTTCATTGATCTTTTACATGACGCGGCTTTAATTTTAGTAAATGGCTTACTATAGGTTATGGGGTGTTATTGGTACGGAATTTTATGTGTTAGAATGTTAATATCACTTTGGATGGCATGCACACTGGGTCATTTGCGAGATATAGTGGCGTGTTTTTTCTTTCCTTTTTTTGGCGTTCGATTATGACTATTGAAATGGAAAGACTCAGACACAATCCAAAAATCCATTGGTTCCTAAAAGGTATGCGTGTTTTATTCACACTGCCTGCATTAACGCTTGCCTGCGCGATCATCGGCTTTGCTGGTTTTGCGATTGAAGTTGGCATTCCCATGCCCGAGGTCGTCGCGATGAATTTCTTCATCTGGGCGCTGCCTGCAAAACTAATCATGGTGTCTTCTATTTTGAGCGGCACATCTATTGCCGCGACGTTTATTGCTGTCACGCTTTCGTCTATACGTTTCATGCCCATGACCGCGTCGATTGTGCCAGAGATGCGGACAAAAGATACACGAACTTGGATTTTGATTATACTATCGCATTTTGTCGCTATAACAGGTTGGCTTTATGCATTTGAAAATTTCAAGAATGTGCCTCGTGAGAACAGAACTGTATATTTTGCAGGCGTTGGAGGTTCGCTTTTTATATTTAATACGCTTTTAGTTGCGATTGGTTACCCGCTTATAGAAACCTTTCCACCCTATGCATTGGCTGCGCTCTTTCTATTAACCCCTGTCTATTTCTTACTCTCACTTTGGCGCTCAGCTCGAAATTACTCAATCTATCTTGCAATGGGATTTGGGATTGTTTTAGGCCCAATCTTTAGTCAGTTTTTTCCGCAGATTGATATATTACTTGGAGGATTTGTTGGCGGATCTCTTGCGACGCTAATTTATGCAGTAGTTGAACATCGACGTGTGCAGGTATGAGCTATTACGCGCTAGACGCCTGGTGGTGGCCATTTGTTTTCATACTAATTGCCGGTTGGTTGGCAACCGATATATGGCGTTGGCTCGGCGTGATAGTGGGTAATCGTTTGCAAGAGGGCAGTCTTGCATTGACATGGGTGCGTGCTATGGCAACGTCACTTATCGCAGGCATTATTGCTAAATTGATCTTGCAGCCAACTGGCTCCCTTGCCGATTTTGATATTTATTTGCGTGTTCTCGCAGTTGCCACTGGGTTTTTAGTGTTTCTAATGGCAGGAAAACGCATCGCAGTCGGCATCTTAGTCGCGTTGCTTGTGTTGCTTGTTGGAGATTGGGGTTTGAATTTTCGAATTCTGACACGACTTTGGTGAGTTATAGATCAAAGTGCGGCGCGAATTTTATCCGCATTTTTCTTAAGTACGTCCATATCTTCCATCTCGCTCGTATGTGAGCGTATTGCAACACCCTCGTAGGTAGGAATGATATGAAAATGAATATGAAACACAACTTGACCGGCAGTTGTTTCATTGTTTTGTCGTATAAGGATGCCGTCAGCATTAAATGCTTCTTTGACCGCAATCGCAAGTTTTTGCGATGTTTTGATTACATGAGCCAGTGCATCCGGTGATACATCAAGAATGTTTCGGGCTGCTTCTTTTGATATAATCAAGCAATGGCCATTGCTCTGCGGCATCACGTCCATCAATGCATAAGAATGATCATCCTCATAAAGCTTTTCACTTGGAATTTCGCCACGTAAAATTTTGGCAAATATATTTTGATCATCATAGGTCATCGTCAGCTCCTTAGTTCGCCTCATTCTTAGCTTTAAACGGGCCGCGCGTCTTCAAAATCTCACCAATTTCCCCAACCTCTTGTCGTTCGTGGTCAAGGTAATCTGCAACAGCATTTCGAAACCCTTCATGCGGGATATAAATAGAAGAATAGGTTGTAACGGGTAGATACCCTCTTGCCAGTTTGTGTTGACCCTGCGCTCCAGCCTCAACGCGCGAAAGTCCGTGTTTTATCGCGTAATCAATTGCCTGATGGTAACAGACCTCAAAATGCAGAAATGGGTGGTCTTCAACGCACCCCCAATGGCGGCCATAGAGGCAATCAGACCCGATAAAGTTTATCGCACCCGCAATATAGCGCCCATCGCGCTTTGCCATGATAAGCAAGATGTCTTCGGGCATTGTTTTTGTGATTAACGAGAAGAATTCTCGTGTCAGGTAAGGTCGTCCCCATTTGCGCGATGATGTATCCATATAAAATTGGAAAAAAATGTCCCAAATGTCCTCGGTGAGTTGATCTCCGGTGAGCCATTCAATCGAGATATCATTATCCAGCGCGCTGCGGCGTTCTTTTTTAAGATTTTTGCGTTTGCGGGATGTCAGTGTTTCCAAGAAGGCATCATAATTTGCATAATTATCGTTGATGAAATGGAATTGCTGATCTGTACGCAGCAGAAATCCCACATTTGCCAGATTTCTGGCATGATCTTCCGGCATGAATGTGATGTGGGCTGATGAAAACCCGTACTTGTCGTTAATTTGGCAAAGTGCTGAGGCCAATGCCAATTGTCCAGATTTGTGTTCGACATCTGACGCCAATAGAAGGCGAGGGCCGGTTACCGGAGTAAAAGGTACGGAGCATTGAAATTTCGGGTAATACTGCCCACCCGAACGTTCCCATGCGTCGGCAAATGCATGATCAAACACATATTCACCCTGACTATGAGATTTTATATAGGCGGGAAGTGCGCCCAGAATTTCACCTTTTGGCCCTGATAACACCAAATGCTGCGGCATCCATCCAGTTTCGCGCGAAACAGAGCCTGAGCGTTCGAGAGCTGATAAAAAATTGTGAGAAATAAACGGGTTATATTCAGCGTTGGATTCTATTTTTGAAATAGACGGCATGGTCCTAGATGCGCCAACAAATCGATCCCAGTCCTGTTTTGAGATGTCATCTATGCTGCCAATTGTTTGGACTGTCAAAGGTGTATCAGCAGTGGTCATAAATGAGCTCGATTGGTGTTTATCCAGTTGCAGTGCACCTCAATATAGGCGTTCACACGTCTGGATTAAATCCTTCAAATGTAATTTGGTCAGCATAAAGATCCGAATGTGCTTTTTGATCGCTATTTCGTACTGTCCAAGAGATAATAGGCATATTCCTCTTACGCTGCGCCTGAATGAATGGATTAGGTAGATCTTTGATCTCGTAAGAGATGAAATCCAAGCCTAAATCTAATGCCTCTTCATGGGTAAAGAATGTTTCGGGTTCTAGGCCTTCTGCCGTTAAGCCAACCGGGTAAGGGCACTTGAGAGCGTGTAAGTCTCGCAATATATGATGATCAAATGACATCAGAGCGACTTTGCCTTTATATCCGTCTAAAGCATCGAGAGCTGCACCAGCAAATCCATCATCGTCGTTCTCTCGGCCTTTGAACTCGATGACAAGAGGTACTTGACAATTAATCATGCGCAAAGCTTCAGCAAGTGTGGGAATATGATCATCGGAGCCACCAACGCGAAGGGCGCCGAGTTCGGATGCCGTTTTAGCTCTTACATCACCATTTAGGCCGCAAAGCCGGTCTAATTTGTAATCATGAAAAACCATCGGAATGCCATCTGCGGAGAATTGCAGATCACATTCGATGGTATAATTGCCTGAAATCGCACGTTCAAATGATGTCAGGGTGTTTTCAAACACACCTTCATTTTCATTATGAAGACCACGATGGGCAATAGGGCGAGCCGTTAGCCAACCATGAGACATTATTCAAACTCAATAATGGCATCGATTTCAACAGAGGCATTAAAGGGTAGAGAAGACATACCAACAGCGGCACGCGCATGTTTACCGGCATCGGCCAAAATTTCAGCAAGAAGGTTTGATGCGCCATTTATAACGAGGTGCTGTTCATAAAAATCCGGCGTGGAAGAGACAAAGCCACTAATTTTGACGACTTGTTTAATGCGCGATAAATCACCAAGGGCAGCTTTTGCCTGCGCCAAAATATTAATTGCACAGGTTTCGGCGGCAGCGACCCCTTGTTCAACAGTCACGCTATGTCCCAGCTGGCCTTTTGCAGTAAAAGCACCATCAATCATTGGAAGTTGGCCGGAAATGAACAGTTGATTGCCAGAAATTGTATATGGCAGGTAGTTTGCAGCTGGTGCTGCGGCCTCTGGTAACGTAATATTCTTGTCGGCAAGGCGAGATTCAATGCTATCGGACATTCATTTGCTCCATTTGTGACAGATGGTAGATTCTGCTCTATTAATCAGGACGATTCGCGTCTGATTTAGAAAGTACCTGTTCAAAGCACGCATTTGAAGATAAACATGCCGAAAATTTGGGAGTGAGAGTAAAAAATTGTTTTTAACGTTTCAGCCTGTATCCTTGTTAAAAATAAGCGGCGCGACTTTTTTGGCCTGTAGTTTGTTCACTCAAGCGGCATCTGCCATTCAGTTAATTCCCCATAGGGTCGTTTATGAACTCAAGCTCAAAAATGCTTCAGAACGATCTGGCGTTACAGCACTTGCGGGGCGAATGGTATATGAGTTTACTGGCTCGGAATGCGATGGATATACTGTCAATTTTCGGTCTGTCAGTGAGATTTATGCTGGCGATACAGCGCGAATTTCTGATCAACAGGCCAGCTTTTATGAAAGTGCTGAAGATGAGAGCTTCAGTTTTATGAACCGTTCATATCTTGACGAGAAGCTTGATACCGAAGTCAGCGGTAGAGCGAACACAGAAGATGACGAGTTGGTTGTAAGTTATAAGAAGCCAGATCAAGATAATATTCATTTGCCAAAATCTCAATTTCCGACAGCTAATTTGATTGATTTAATTGAGCGCGCCAAGTCCGGCGAACGGATCTATGAGGCACGTATTTTTGACGGGTCTGATGGTGGTAATAAATCACTGATTACGACAACTATCATTGGAGAGTTTGAAGAGCCTGATAGTCTCGATGATGATGAAATCAAAATCATCGGCGAAGAGGGCGAAGCTGGCTACTGGCCTGTTTCGATTTCTTATTTTGAGGAAGGTGAAAATGGCGACACACTTCCAGTCTATCGCTTTGCTTTTAAACTCCATGAGAATGGCGTTAGTCGTGATCTAACGCTTGATCATGGATATCTCGTTATCGATGGTAAGGTTTCAGATTTTGAAATTCTAGATGAAGACGAGCCCTGTCGATAGTCTAAGGTTTTAGTTTTTCAATAAATCGGTCAACTTGTATTTCATCTGTGGCCCAAGATGTAAGAAGTCGCACTTGCGAACGTTCGTCATCAATCTTTTGCCAGATGTAAAAATCAAATGACTCACCTAAATAATTAATCACGCCGTTAGGTAAAATTGCCATTAGCATGTTGGCTTCGCATTCTGCGGCCATTTCAAATCCTGCGGCCTTGATGCCGTCGGCCATCTTTTTTGCGAGTCTGTTGGCATGGTTTGCGAGATTGAAATATAGATTATCGGAGAATAATTGCTTGAATTGTATGCCCAGCGCACTGCCTTTGGCTAGGAGTGCCCCGCGTTGCTTAAGGTGTATTTCAAAATCTTCTGCCAGCGCCTTATTGGGTATCACAATAGCTTCGCCGAACAATGCGCCGCATTTCGTGCCGCCAATCCAGAAGATATCGGTCAGCTCCGTTAAATCTGCCAATGTGAGATTGCTGTAATCAGATGCGAGTGCTGCTCCCAATCGCGCACCGTCAACCATTAGATAGAGCTCGTTAGCGCGGCACACCTTCGATAGAGCCGTGATCTCGTCTTTATTATAGACTGTTCCAATCTCCGTCGCATTTGAAATATAGACCATGCGTGGGCGTGTCACATGCGGAAAATGATTATGGCTATCCAGTACGTTTTGAAGGCTTTCTGCAGTCAATTTGCCATCTACAGCGTCCGTCGTAATAACTTTATGGCCAGTCGCTTCAATTGATCCAGCTTCATTGGTTTCTATATGGCCGCTTGCAGGTGCAATGACCGCCTCATGAGAACGTAGAGCGCAGGCATGGATGATCAAATTAGCTTGCGTACCGCCCGTCACAAAGAAGATTGGTGTCTCTGCTTGCCCCAAATGACCCCGAATAAGTGCGCGCGCCTCATCGGAATGTGAGTCGGTACCATAAGGCTCGGCCTGTTCCAGATTGGCTTTGGATATTGCTTCCAAAATACTTGGATGGCAGCCTTCACTATAGTCATTTCTAAAACTGTATTTCATTGTGTTCACATCTGTATTATTGGATCTTACCAGTAATCGAAAATTTGGCTGCAAGTCAAAATCTAATAAACGATGATTCACATAAGAAAAACCTTGCAATTGGGGAGTTTTCGCCGTATGTGAGCCTCATTCCACACGCAGATTGGGATTGATTGGGGAGAAATCCGATCCGTTCCGCCCGGTGGCGTTCTAATTTTGGTTCGCTTCTTTCTGCGCTAGGTACAACCGGTAAAAGGAGAAACGGCATGGCAATGCCTTCATTTTCAATGCGTCAGCTATTAGAAGCTGGCTGTCATTTTGGTCACCAGACACACCGCTGGAATCCCAAAATGAAAAAGTTCATCTTTGGTGAGCGTAACAACATTCACATCATCGACCTTGGTCAAACATACCCAATGCTTTCAAATGCGTTGCAGCTTGTTTCTGACACTGTAGCTAAAGGTGGTCGTGTACTTTTCGTAGGTACAAAACGTCAAGCATCTGAAATCGTTGCAAAAGCTGCTGTTGAATCAGCTCAGTATTATGTAAATGCTCGCTGGTTGGGCGGAATGTTGACCAATTGGAAAACAATTTCAAACTCAATCGCACGTCTTCGTAAACTAGACGAACTTCTTGCTGGTGATGCACAAGGTTTCACTAAGAAAGAACGTTTGAACCTAGAGCGCGAACGTGAAAAACTAAACCGTGCACTTGGCGGTATCCGCGATATGGGCGGCACACCTGACCTTATTTTTGTCATCGACACAAATAAAGAAGGCATTGCTATCCAAGAAGCAAAACGTCTTAAAATCCCTGTAGTTGCAGTTGTTGATTCGAACTGTGATCCAGACATCGTTGATTTCCCAATTCCTGGTAACGATGATGCTGCTCGTTCAATTTCGCTTTATTGCGATCTTATCAGCCGCGCATGCATCGATGGCATCGCACGTCAGCAAGGTTCGTCAGGTGTCGATTTGGGCGCAGCTGTTGACGCGCCGATTGAAGCTGCTGTTGTCGCGGACGAAGCTCCTGCCACAGAAGAGGCTCCAGCCGCTCAATAAGAGCTGATGAGTTTTTAGATTAGCACTGGCGGCATATTAATTTCTGCCAGTGCTACATGTTAAGTGTCATATAATTGAACCGATACTCTGGTATCGATGTAGAGATAATTTGAGATACATATCTCACTATTTTGCAAAAAGAGGCTAAAATGAGCATCACAGCAGCAATGGTTAAAGAACTGCGCGAAAAAACAGGCGCAGGCATGATGGACTGCAAGAAAGCACTAACAGAAGCTGGCGGCGACATGGAAGCTGCTATTGATTGGCTTCGTGCTAAAGGTATCGCAAAAGCTGACAAAAAGTCAGGACGTACAGCCGCTGAGGGCTTGATTGCTATTGCAAGCAATGAAAATTCAGCAGTTGTTGTTGAGTTAAACTCTGAAACAGATTTCGTTGCGGGCAATGCCGAATTCCAAGGCTTGGTAAATGGTATTGCTGATGTTGCTTTGACAACTGACGGTACGGTTGAAGCTGTGGTTGCAGCAAATCATCCTTCTGGAAAAACAGTTGAAGACACAGTTAAAGATGCCATCGGTACGATTGGTGAGAACATGACACTTCGTCGTTCTGCCAAATTGGAAGTTGGTAACGGTGTAGTTGCGTCATACATCCACAACGCAGTAACTGACAAACTTGGTAAGCTAGGCGTTCTTGTGGCGCTGGAATCAGATGGTGATAAAGAAAAGCTAGCGGCTGTTGGTCGTCAGGTTGCAATGCATGTTGCTGCAACGAGCCCACTTGCGGTTACGTCTGAAGAAGTTGATAAAGACGTAGCAGAGCGCGAGCGTCAAGTTTTCCTTGAGCAAGCTAAAGAATCCGGCAAGCCTGATAATATTGCAGAAAAAATGGTTGAAGGTCGCATGCGCAAATTCTTCCAAGAAGTTGCGTTGATGTCTCAGGCATTTGTTATGAACCCAGATCAAACTGTTGAAGAAGCTGTTAAAGCTGCGGAAGCAGAAGTCGGCGCACCGATTAAAGTAGCTGGTATGGCCCGCTTACTTCTTGGTGAAGGTGTTGAAAAAGAAGAAGAAGACTTTGCCGCTGAAGTGGCAGCGACTGCAAAAGGCTAAATGCTTTTTCAAAAATCTATTGGATTTTTTCCGAATATATTGGGGCATCGCGTGACAACGCGGTGCCCTTAGTGTATCCGATTGTGAGTTTGATTTTCATCAAACGATAATTATTAAAATGAAGGTGCTATATGTCTGAAGACCCAGTTTATAAACGTGTTTTGTTTAAAGCCTCTGGTGAGGCGCTTATGGGCGATCAGGGATTTGGTATTGATGTTAATGTTGCAGACCGCATAGCGAGCGATATTGCAGAAGTTCATAGAATGGGTGTCGAGGTTAGCGTTGTTGTTGGCGGCGGTAACATTTTTCGCGGCGTGGCAGTTGCTTCCAAAGGCGGTGATCGCGTAACCGGTGACCATATGGGTATGTTGGCAACAGTCATCAACGCACTGGCGTTGGCGACATCTTTGCGTAAATTAGGTGTGGAGACGGAAGTTCTATCAGCAATCGCGATGCCGGAACTATGCCAGAGTTTTTCTCAACGCGCTGCAAAGCATCATCTTATTAAAGGTCGTGTCGTCATTTTTGCCGGTGGCACTGGCAATCCATTCCTGACAACCGATACTGCTGCTGCTTTACGCGCGGCTGAGATGAATGCCGATGCTATTTTCAAAGGTACGCAGGTCGATGGAATTTATACCGCTGACCCTAAGACGACGCCTGATGCAACTCGCTTTAATGAATTGACCCATGATGAGGTCTTACGGCGCGGGCTTGCTGTTATGGATATGGCAGCTGTGTCGCTTGCGCGCGAAAATAATATTCCAATTGTTGTGTTTTCTATCCATGAGAAAGGTGGTTTTGCCGAAATTCTTAGAGGTGGTGGACGTTCAACGATTGTGCGTGATAACTAATATAAATATTGCTGAACAGAATCTTATGGAGTGGAATATGCCCGGTACTGATTTGAATGACCTGAAACGTCGTATGGACGGAGCTGTTACAGCGTTCAAGAAAGAACTAGCTGCACTAAGAACAGGACGCGCATCCGGAAATCTGCTTGATCCGGTTATGGTTGATGCATATGGATCGAAAGTACCTCTTAATACGGTTGCCAATATTACCGTTCCAGAACCACGCATGCTTGCCGTTAATGTTTGGGATAAAACAATGGTCGCTGATGTCGAAAAAGCGATTCGTAATGCCAATCTTGGATTTAATCCTATCACTGATGGTCAAAATTTACGTATACCAATGCCAGATTTGAATGAGGAACGTCGCAAAGAATTGGTTAAGCTTGCTGGCACATATGCTGAAAATGCAAAAGTTGCTATTCGTCACGTTCGACGTGATGGCATGGATGGCCTTAAAAAAGCCGAAAAGGATGGTGATCTTGGTAAAGATGACGCACATGCTCAGTCTGAAAATGTACAAAAAGCAACAGATGATGTGACCAAAGAGATTGATGTTTTGCTTGCAGATAAAGAAAAAGAGATCATGACCGTTTAGTCAGATCAAGTTTGGGCGGGCCAGCATTTTGCAGACATTTTCAAATAATATTCCCGAACATGTAGCTATTATTATGGATGGCAATGGCCGATGGGCTAAAGGGCAGGGGTTGCCTCGAAGTGCAGGTCATAAAAAGGGTGTAGAAACGCTCCGCCAAGTGGTCACAACATCAGGAGAAATTGGAGTTAAATATCTAACACTTTTTGCATTTTCTTCTGAAAATTGGAGCCGGCCAGCCGAAGAAGTCGGTTTCTTAATGGGACTGTTAAAAACCTTTATGAAGCGTGATTTGGGAAAACTTCGCGATAAAAATGTTCGCGTACGCATAATTGGTGGCCGAGAAAATCTACAATTGGATATCTTAAAGCTTTTGCTAGAGGCAGAAGAGTCAACTGCGCAGAACACGGGTCTAAATCTTGTGATTGCATTTAACTATGGCGCTCGTGATGAAATCGCAAGGGCAACAAAGAGAATTGCAGCCGATGTTAAATCTGGCCTGTTGGATGTAAATGATATCAATGAATGCTGTGTATCTTCCTATCTTGATACAAGGTCCATTCCAGATCCCGAACTCATCATTCGCTCCAGTGGGGAG
The DNA here is from genome assembly GCF_900537175.1 of Lentilitoribacter sp. Alg239-R112. Classification (GTDB taxonomy): domain Bacteria; phylum Pseudomonadota; class Alphaproteobacteria; order Rhizobiales; family Rhizobiaceae; genus Lentilitoribacter. Next base: position 102,210 of record NZ_LS999834.1, read on the forward strand.
CAGCGATTGTCAAATTTTCTGTTATGGCAGGCGGCATATTCAGAGTTTGTTTTTGTAGATGAGCTGTGGCCTGATTTTACAAAAGATGTCTATTTATGCGCGATTGATAAGTTTAAATCTCGCGAAAGACGTTTTGGCGGTGTTGTTCCCCAAAAAGTTGCTGTAACTTCTTGAGGATGAACTTCGATTATATATGTTCTTTGCGTAATTAAACGTATACCTTTATAAAAAAAGGGCTGCTACTTTGTGCATTTCTCATATTAAGAACAATTATTTAGCAAGAATCGCATGAGCAGAGAGTTAAAGCTGCGCACCATTTCTGCGATTGTGTTGGCAATATTGGCTATATTCTCGACCTGGATGGGTGGTAAGGTATTTGCCTGCGTAGTGATTGTCGCTGGGTTCTTGATTTACTATGAGTGGAGCACCATCACGGCTCTAAGGAGTAAAAGTATTCGCGCCAATGGTGTTGCATGGCTGACACTGGTTCTCAGCTTTTCATTTTTGCTGTTTGATTTGCCGATTTATGCTTTTGTTGTTCTTCTAGGTGGCGCTGCTGTTGCGATGATTTTTGGCGCAAGGCAGGGTGTTTCGGCGGTATCTGTAGCGGGGATTTTTTATGCAGGGTTTCCTGTCATCGCGCTGACCGAGTTACGTGGCGATGGGCTCTTCGGGCTATTTGCAGTAATTTTTGTTTTAAGCATTGTTTGGGCTACCGATATTTTTGCCTATTTTTGCGGTAAAGCGATAGGTGGTCGAAAGTTAGCTCCCGCCATTTCACCAGGCAAAACGTGGTCGGGTGCCATATTTGGTTTGGCAGCAGGTGTGGGTGTTGGGCTTATAAGCGTGATGATGCTCAGGTATGGCGGCGGAATTTTCGTTCCAATCGTTGCAGCAGCAATTTCCATATCAGGTCAAATTGGAGATTTGTTTGAATCTTGGATCAAGCGAAGATATGGGGTCAAAGATTCAAGCCAGCTTATACCTGGACACGGAGGGTTTATGGATCGGTTAGATGGTGTTATTTTTGCCGCGATAATCGCGTTTGTAATCGCTACCCTAAACCAGTATTATAGTGGTATTGATTCAAGTTCGATATTGGCTGTACACCTCTTAGACTTATAGATTTCAAACGTTACTACTCCTCAACTGGACAAAATTATGGATATCCTCAGTTCGCTATATTCGATTTTGACTGGAAATGTTCTTTCCTTCATTGTTGTTCTTTCAATCGTCGTTTTTGTACATGAGATGGGACATTACCTCGTCGGTAAATGGTGCGGTATTCATGCGACAACATTTTCCATAGGTTTTGGTAAAGAACTCTTTGGATTTACAGATAAATCCGGAACTCGCTGGCGGTTAGCGTTAATTCCATTAGGTGGATACGTCAAATTTTTTGGTGATCAAAATGCGGCAAGCGCATCAGATGGCACAGCGATAGAAATGTCCGAAGCTGACAAAGCTCGTTCTTTTTATTATGCGTCAGTAGGTCGTCGTGCATTGACGGTTCTTGCCGGACCAATGGCCAACTTCATTCTCACCATTCTTATTTTCACAGCAATGTTTGCGACATTTGGTCGGCAAATTGCTGATCCAATCATATCAGAGGTTGTTGCTCAATCGCCGGCCGAGAAAGCAGGTCTTCAGAAGGGGGATTTGTTTGTTGCTGTTGACGGTATAGAGGTAATCGTTTTTCAAGATCTAAAACGCTATATAAGCTCCAGACCTGAAACAGAAGTTGCAATTACAGTTAAACGAAATGGGCAGGATGAAATACTGACCTTGATTCCTGATCGGATTGTAAGCAAGGATCGTTTTGGAAATGAGATAGAAGAGGGGCGAATGGGTGTGATGGTGAGTGCCGAAGGAGGCAATTTCCGTCAGCAGACATTCACTCTTCCTGAGGCGGTAGGACAGGCTTTTTCTGAAAGTTGGTTCATCGTAACCCGTACATTTGATTATATTGGCAACATATTAGTCGGTCGTGAAAGTGCAAAACAACTTAGTGGCCCCATAGGGATCGCGAAAATTTCAGGTCAGGTGGCCACCTTGGGTGTCCTTGCACTCGTACAATTGATGGCAGTAATTTCACTTTCTATTGGCTTGCTGAACTTAATGCCCATACCTATTCTCGATGGCGGTCATTTAGTGTTTTATGCTTTTGAGGCAATATTGGGGCGGCCATTGAGTCTCAAGACACAAGATTATGCGTTGCGAGTAGGTATAATGATTCTTTTATCGCTTATGATATTCACCACGTTTAACGATGTCGGATCTATCTACAAAAACATAGTTGGCAGTTAGTAGTCGCCTATTTTGTAAGGATCTTTGGTAAAATAGTGAAATAATTTGTTAACCCTAAAACATATCAGTTGAATGGGTGGCATGATAAATAATAAATAAGTAAACGGAATTTAACGCTTTTCCTTGCTTGTAGGGGAAAAGCGTTTTAAACGTAAACCATAGTGCGAGTCTGGGCTAGGTTCAGGCGCGCCGTTGCGTTGTTAAAAGAAGGTACGTAGTGCAATGAAGTTTCGTTCTCGTCTGTTAAGTGCTGTTTCAGCCGTCTCATTATCGGCAGGTATCGCGATTACAGGAGTTGGCTCAGCTATGGTTGTCATGACTGGTATTGCCGAGGCTGCTGTGGTTAGCCGCATTGTTGTTCAGGGGAATTCGCGCGTTGATGCATCAACAGTGCGTAATAATCTGACTATCACACCAGGTGGTCGTTTTAATAATGATGATATTGATGAGTCAGTTAAGCGTCTTTTTGCAACGGGGTTCTTCTCCGATGTTAGTATTCGGGTTGCTGGTGGCAGCCTAATTGTTGATGTCTCTGAAAATCAGGTTGTCAATCAGGTTGTTTTTAACGGTAATAAAAAACTTAAAGACCGCCAATTGCAAAATGTCGTGCAAACCGCGTCATTGGGACCGTATAATGATCTAATCGTTGCTGCAGATATTGAGGCTATAAAAAGCGCATACGCTGGTATCGGTCGAGATGATGCAAGCGTAACGACACAAGTTGTGCCTTTGGGCAATGGTCGAATTAATATTGCGTTTCAAGTTAATGAAGGCGACAGAACAAAAATTTCAAGAATAAATTTTGTTGGTAACAATTCTATCGCTAATAATCGTCTTGCTGATGTTATTTCGACGAAGAAATCTAACTTTTTGAGCTTTCTCAGCCGTAAAGATATTTACGATCAAGATAAATTATTGGCTGATGAGGAGCTTCTAAGACGGTTTTATTATAATCAGGGTTTTGCTGACTTCCGTGTAACATCGTCCTATGCAGATCTTAATGAAGCTACAAATGAATATGAAGTTACCTTCACTGTTGATGAAGGTGAACGCTATAAATTTGGTGCTATTAATGTTGATAGTACGATACCGGGCATAGACACAGATTCATTAGCTCGCGTTATTAAAAGTAAATCAGGTAAAACTTACAGCGCAAGATCGGTAGAAGATACGATTACAGCAATTGCAGATGAAGTAGCCGCGCAAGGCTATCCATTTGCGCAGATTACGCCACGAGGAGATCGCGATTTTTCTGGCCGAACAATATCGGTAGATTACCTTGTTGATGAAGGTACACGCGCCTATGTTGAACGTATTGAAATCATTGGTAATACGCGTACAAGAGATTACGTAATCCGTCGTGAATTCGATATTAGTGAAGGTGATCCTTACAATCAGGTTCTGTTGCGTAAGGCTACTAAGCGCCTAAATCAATTGGGTTATTTCTCATCCGTCGACATATCAACGCGCCCTGGTTCTGAAGCTGATCGTGTGATCTTGGTTGTAAATGTTCAAGACAAGGCAACCGGCGAGTTCGGAATCGGTGGTGGTTATTCAAATACTACAGGGGCGTCTGCTGACATTTCCATTACTGAGAAAAACTTCTTGGGTCGCGGTCAATTCATTAAGCTTTCAGCGGGTCGTGGCGAAAATACGCAAAAGTACAATCTTTCATTCACAGAGCCCTATTTCCTGGGTTATAGATTGGCTGCAGGATTTGATTTATTCAGTGAAGAAGATACCTCAAACAGCGGTTACACAGCCAATACGCAAGGTGGAAGCTTAAGAATCGCAGCGCCATTGACGGATTATTTGTCATTGTCTGCCGCATATAATTATAGTCTGGTTAAATACCCGTCAGTGTCTACAATTGCATCAAATCCGGAAAAAGCTGTTGTTACTGCAGGAAACCGTACAACGTCTTCTATTTCCTATGCACTTACATATAAGAATTTTGATGATGAGCAATTTACACGTGAAGGTTACGGTGTTCGTTTAAATCAGGAAATTGCTGGCTTAGGTGGTGACGCTCAATACATCAAGACGACAGCAAAAGCGTCATATTTTGATGTTATTTCCGAGGCTGTTGATCTTATTGGTTCTGTGAAAGTGGGTGCAGGGTATGTGCAAGCGCTCAATGGCAATAATTTGAACGTGTTTGAGCATTTATATCTTGGTGGTGAAACCGTTCGTGGTTTTGATACAAAAGGTATAGGCCCACGAGTATTTTCGGGTGCATCGAACATTGAAGCGGCAGGTGGCACGACATACTTCAATGCAAGTGTTCAAGTGAGTGCACCATTTCCAGCGGTATCGCGTGACTTTGGGTTAAGGCTTAACCTGTTTGCAGATGCCGCAACATTGTATGGTAATGATATTTCAGCTTCTGATCTTGGTGGACAAACAATCACTGGTTCAAGCATGAAGTGGCGTTCGTCCGTCGGTGTTGGAATTACTTGGGCATCTCCATTTGGGCCTCTTAATTTCTATTATGCGGAGCCTGTTGTTAAACAAAGCTTTGACAAAACTCGCCGGTTTGGCTTTGGTGCTTCAACACGTTTTTAAGTTAAGTAATCCCGTCTTCTTAGGCGGGATTCCATTTGTATGTCTGGTCGGTTGCAATGGGTAATTCTTTTTTCGCTTGTTCGGATAACTTGCCCGTAGCAAAAATAATTGAAATTACCAATGCGCAGGTTGAGCAAGATATTTCACCTGATTTGTATGTTTCAGATGTTGCGCCAATAGAGCGTGCTAATCGTTCTGAAATTACATTTATTAGATCGCGTAAATCTCTGAATTTATTAGATAAAACAAGCGCTGGATTTGTGTTTTGTACAAAAGCTTTGGCGTCAAAGATTCCTGAACATATTATTGCTCTTATTGTTGTAAATCCGCAACTGGCCTTTACCCAGACAATCGCTCTTTTTTATCCAGACGCCTCTACTGCAATTATCCAAAATGTTGAGAACAAAATCTCTGCGAACGCTATCATACATGAAACAGCAAGATTGGAAACAGGTGCACATATAGGTGCGGGCGCTATCATAGGTGCCGATGTATCTATCGGCGAAGGCAGTGTCATCGGCGCGAATACAGTTATTGAACAAGGCTGCAAGATAGGTCGATTATGTTCCATTGGCCCAAATGTAACACTGCAAAACAGTTTAATTGGCAACCGAGTTACTCTTCACGCAGGAGCTTGTATTGGTCAGGATGGCTTTGGATATATAACAACAAAAACAGCGCATCTAAAAATCCCCCAGATTGGTAGAGTTATCATTCAAGATGATGTCGAGATTGGAGCGAATACGACAATTGATCGTGGTGCCTTAGATGATACGGTCATCGGCGAGGGGACTAAAATTGATAACCTAGTGCAGATTGGTCACAATGTAACAATCGGGCGCAATTGCATGATTGTTTCACAGGTTGGAATTGCAGGTAGCGCGACACTCGGTGACTTTGTCGCCCTAGGCGGTAATGTTGGTGTAAATGGTCATATTACCATTGGTGATCGTGCACAAATTGCTGCGAAAAGTGCTGTTCCAGCCGATGTTCCCGCTGGCGCAATTTGGGGCGGAATTCCTGCAAGGCCGATGAAGGCCTTTTTGCGTGATGTAGCTGAAATCAATGCAAGAGCCTTTGGGCGAGGAAAATACAATAAAGATGGAGATTCAAATGAGTGATTCTGATCAAAACGCTTTAGAAACAGCTGACATAATGAAAATTATGGAACTGCTTCCACACAGATATCCATTTCTTCTTGTTGATAAAATTATTGATATTGATGGAGACAGTTCGGCGGTTGGCATTAAAAACGTGACAATGAACGAACCGCACTTTACGGGCCATTTTCCTGCGCAACCTGTTATGCCAGGAGTGCTGATTGTTGAAGCTATGGCGCAAACATCTGGCGCGATTTGCGTCATGAATTCTGGCGTAGAGGCAGATGTCGTTTACTTTATGACTATTGATAATTGCCGCTTTAGAAAGCCAGTTGTTCCAGGTGATCGATTGGAAATACACGTCAAAAAAATCAAACAACGTGGAACAATTTGGAAGTTCCATTGTGAAGGTATTGTAGATGGCAAAAAAGTTGCGGAAGCTGATATTGGTGCCATGCTTGTTGCCAATGAAGAAGGCAAGTAGATGATTTCAGCTTCAGCGCAAGTTCACCCATCTTCGATTGTGGAAGATGGTGCTATTTTGGCGGATGGCGTTAAGGTCGGTCCTTTTTGTATGATTGGGTCAAAAGCTCAAATTGGTAAAAATGTAGAGCTTAAAAGCCATATATCAGTTATGGGGAATACTAAGATTGGTGCAGACACACTCATTTTTCCGCAGGCTGCTTTGGGTGGTGACCCGCAAAACATCCATTATAATGGTGAAGATACTAAGCTGATCATTGGTGAGCGTTGTACTATTCGCGAAGGCGTGACGATGAACACAGGTATGCCTGACGCTGGTAATAGAACTATAATTGGCAACGACTGTCTTTTCCTCGCATATTCCCATATCGCGCATGACTGTCGTGTTGGGAACAATGTTATCCTTTCAAATAATGTGATGCTTGGCGGACATGTTGAGGTTGGGAACAATGTCATTATGGGCGGCGGGGCCGCTGCGCACCAGTTTGTTCGTATTGGACACCATGCTTTTATGGGTGGTTTGTCACTGGCAAATCATGACGTTATACCATTTGGAATGGTGACTGGCGCTCCTGGTTCACTTATGGGTCTGAATGTTATTGGACTTAGCCGTTCAGGTTTTAGCCGGTCCGACATTCTTTCGATAAGGCGTTTCTATAAACATATGTTTGAAGGGGTGGGGCACTTCAAAGATCGGCTAGAGCAGGCAAAAGCATCCAAGATGAATAGTCTGGAAAAAGATATTTTTGATTTTGTCTCGATTGATAGTAAGCGGGGTTTTCTATTCCCTCCTCAAGATCGGAAAAGAGGCTGACAATGGCATCTACGTCGCCAAATTCTCAAAGCGACGGCCGATTAGCAATTATTGCTGGCTACGGACAACTTCCGCTTGATGTTGCGCTGGCCGCAAAAGATATTGGTGAGAATCCATTTGTGTTTAAACTTGTTGGTGAAGCTGACCAAAACTGGGACGGATTTGAAACGACAGCTTTTCAAGTTGGTGATTTTTCATACTTAAAACAGCAGATTACACAGCGCTGTATCAAGCGAATTGTTATGGCTGGAGGTGTTAAGAAACGCCCGCAAATTTCACAGGTTCGCCCATCGCTAAACACTATCCTAGCATTACCATCAATAATTCGGAAAATTATCTCAGGCGGAGATGATGCGCTTCTGCGTGGCTTTATTGAGCTGATCGAAGCGCAAGGTTGCAAGGTTGTAGGCGCTCATGAGATCGTTCCTGATTTGCTGGCAGACATTGGTACTATTGGTGCGCATAGTGCAGATAAGACAGCTAAGAATGATATGAAGGTAGCTATTGAAGCTGCACTTAAGCTAGGTGAGCTAGATATAGGGCAGGCTGCTGTGGCTGTCAGTGGCCGTGTGGTAGCGTTGGAGGGGCTTGAGGGTACCGATGCAATGCTCTCTCGTGTTGAAGGTTTACGGAAGGCCGGACGCCTTCCAAACGGTAAAAAGGGAGTGTTGGTCAAATTTTGCAAGCCAAAGCAAGATATGCGGGCAGATTTACCCACTATTGGCCCTGAAACCATAGAGCATGCGAAGCGTGCCGGACTAGCTGGGATTGTTCTTGAAGCAGGTAAATCTTTTATCTTACACAGAGACAAAACAATCAAAACCGCTGATAAAGAGGGACTTTTTATTTTGGGCGCTGAACGCGATGTTGCATAGATGAGCAATCTGGGTGGGATAAAGTTAGCCGTAATTGCGGGCGAAGTATCAGGTGATCACTTGGCCGCGGATCTTGTGCATGAAATAAAATTTCAACTTAAGAAGACAGATACAGCACTCGAATTGATTGGCGTCGGCGGCGAGGGATTAGAAGAGGAGGGGCTTACCTCGTTTTTTGATTATTCTGAGCTTTCATTGATAGGAATAGGTGCTGTTTTGAAGCAGTTGCCAAAACTTCTAATGCGCATAAATCAGACCGCTAAGGCGATTATTTCGCAGCAACCGGATGTCTTAATAATTGTAGACAGTCCAGATTTTACACACCGTGTTGCAAAGAAAGTGCATGAAGAACTTCCCGACCTTCCCATCATAAATTACGTATGCCCAACAGTATGGGCATGGAAACCGGAACGGGCGGAAAAAATGCGTGCCTATGTCAATCACGTGCTGTCTGTGTTCCCATTTGAGCCTGAGGTGGTTGCAAAGTTAAATGGTCCCCCACTTACCTACATAGGTCATCGATTGGTTGAAAATAAACAACTGAACAAAGCTCGCTCTGCTCAGAAAAAACGTAAGCTTACCGATCAAGCAAAAACCTTTCTTCTACTTCCTGGTTCTCGCAATAGTGAAATCATGCGTCTTATCGATGTCATGGGTGATGCGGCAGAGGAGTTGGCGATACAATACCCTACAGCGAAATTTGTTATTCCCACGTTAGAGCGATTTCGTGCAAAGATAGAGGATGAAACTAAAGCCTGGTCGGTTGATGTCGATATCGTTACAGGAGAGGCCAATAAATGGAAGGCGTTCGCTGAGGCTGATGCAGCACTTGCAGCATCTGGAACCATATTGTTGGAACTTGCGCTGGCGGGTGTACCTTGTATTTCGATCTATAAAACAGATATCTTGCTGAGAATGCTGTCATATAAAATCAAAACCTGGTCAGCCGCCTTACCTAATCTCATTGCTGGTTATCCGGTGATACCCGAATATATTGACCATATGCTGCGACCAAGCGCGTTGGCTCGTAAATTGAACCGATTGGCATCTCCGACATTAGAGCGTGAGGCAATGCTGGAAGCATTTGGTCTTGTCCATCAGAAAATGAAGGTAGATAGAGCGCCAAGCGTAATGGGTGCGGAGATCGTCATTTCGCATATAAAAAAGGACGCTAAATAGCGTCCCTTAAACTTAAATTTTAGGTTAAACCTATCGATCTTTTATAGGTGTGTAGTCACGAACCGCAGGGCCTGTATAAAGCTGGCGCGGGCGACCAATACGCTGATTTGGGTCTTCGATCATTTCTTTCCATTGCGCGATCCAACCGACAGTTCTTGCAAGCGCGAAGAGCACTGTGAACATCTCTTTCGGGAAGCCAAGCGCTTTCAGGGTGATGCCGGAATAGAAATCGATATTCGGATAGAGCTTCTTCTCAATGAAGTAAGGGTCAGTCAGGGCGATCTTTTCAAGCTCCATAGCGACTTCTAGAAGTGGATCATCCTTAATGCCTAACTCGTTAAGCACTTCATGCGTTGTTGTTTGCATAATTTTCGCACGTGGATCGTAGTTCTTGTAAACGCGGTGACCAAAACCCATAAGGCGGAACGGATCATCGCGATCTTTAGCACGAGCAACATATTCAGGGATGCGATCAACAGAACCAATTTCGGCAAGCATATTAAGCGCTGCTTCATTCGCACCACCATGGGCAGGCCCCCAAAGACAGGCGATACCAGCCGCAATACATGCGAAAGGATTTGCGCCTGATGAGCCAGCTAGACGAACGGTTGATGTGGACGCATTTTGCTCATGATCGGCATGAAGGATGAAAATCCGATCCATTGCGCGTGCGAGAACGGGGTTCACCTTGTAGTCCTCACAAGGGACAGCAAAACACATGCGCAAGAAATTGGCCGCATAATCAAGATCATTTTTCGGGTAAACGAATGGCTGTCCCACATGGTATTTATATGCCATCGCTGCCAAAGTTGGCAACTTAGCAATCATACGCATAGACGCGACCATGCGCTGATGTGGATCAGTGATATCCGTTGAATCATGATAAAATGAAGACATTGCACCCACACAACCGCAAAGCACGGCCATCGGGTGAGCATCTCTACGGAAACCCGTGAAAAAACGAGACATTTGCTCATGAACCATAGTATGCTTGGTCACACGGTTGTCAAAATCAAGTTTTTGTTCTGCAGATGGCAATTCGCCATGCAGAAGAAGATAACAGACTTCCAGAAAGTCACCTTCACTTGCCAGCTGTTCGATCGGGTAACCGCGGTGCAGCAGTACACCTTTATCACCATCGATGAATGTAATGTCTGAATCACATGATGCGGTAGATGTAAAACCCGGATCAAATGTAAAAGCATCTGTGTTCTTGTAAAGTGCGCTAATATCTATAACATCAGGGCCCAGAGTACCAGAGCGAACAGGGAAGTCATATTCCTTGCCTTCGAAGTTCAAGGTCGCTTTTTTATCTGTCATAATTTTTCCCTTTTGCCGTATCTTATCGCCATAGTCATGGCGAGACTTTCTGTTCTAATTATCATGTGCATTAGCTATACGATTTGCATCTCAATGCCAAGTTTTTATCATAAATATTGTGCAGTGCAATGTATAGAGCGCTTATGCAAACCAAAGGTAATGTTGACAATAGTTGGGCGTGGGTATCATTGTATCCATAAGGGAGCGGTGAAAATCGTTGAGTGGGTGCATTGTCGACCGAAGATGAAAATTATCAAATAGATAAGAGGGAGAGTGCGGACCGTAAAGTTCCTAAAAACCCGATATATATGGATTTAAATCGGTTTATACGAGGCTTGGTGACACCTGCTCCGGCGCCGCTAAAACAACCCGCAATACAAAGATGGCTGGATGAAGAAGTACATTTTGGCCATACATTTCTCTGGTTTCCAATTGGGCTCATTGCTGGCGCATATTTTAATTTCACGCGTCAAAATGACATCCCAATTGCCGCTCTTATTTTGCCCTTTTCAATTCTTTTGACAATTCGTGTCTGCATAAATGGTTTGTCTGTCCGCTCAAAATATATAGTCAGCTTGGGGATGGCATTTATTGTTGGTGCGATTGCCGTCAATTTTGAACACCGGGGTGAGTTTATTATATTGGATCAGTCCGTAACAACCAACGTCGAAGGTCTTGTTATCGCTAAAGAAATCGGGGTTAATGATATGCCTCGATATAAAATTGAAGTGGTTGATACTAGTAATCCAAGAATATTTAGGTCCCCGACTGTCATTCAACTTGTTGCACGTAGTTCTCATAAGGTTTTTGAGGTTGGGGAACCAATAAAAGGACGCGCGCGACTTTCGCCGCCGTCAGGGCCGGTTTTTCCAGGAGGCTATGATTTTTCGTCAGCAGCTCTGCAAAAAAATATTGGGGCCTATGGATTTTTTTACGGTAAACCAGAACGAGAAGTATTATCTGCACCTCCTAAATTGGATTTGAGAACCAAATTTCTGGTCTCGGTAAATTGGGTACGAAGCGAAATAGCATATCGAATTAGGCAACAGCTGAATGGGGATGCCGCTGGAATAGCTTCGGCGCTCATCGTATCTGATCGAAGAGCAATAAGTAAAAGTGCTGTTGAGTCTTTAAGAGCGTCAGGACTTGCCCATGTCTTGGCAATATCTGGCCTTCATATGGTACTGGCATCCGGCACTTTCTTTTTTGCACTGAGATTAATACTCAGCTTATTTCCGACACTCGTGCAGTCATTTCCGGTGAAAAAAATAGCTGCATTTGGCGCGATCATCGCTGCAAGTTCTTACCTGACTATTTCTGGGGCTCCGATCTCAGCGCAACGGGCTTGGATCATGCTGGTCATCGTATTGTTAGCAGTATTAATGGATCGACCCGCCATTACATTACGCAATGTAGCAATTGCGGCAATCGTTATAACCGTCATCTCACCATCAGCAGTGATGACACCTGGTTTTCAGATGTCATTTTCCGCTGCAGCGGCGCTCGTGGCCGTTTATACAGGTTGGGCAAATTTTTCTGCCGCCTACGAGCGTTCGAGGGGAGGTATCTATGATGGCTTCATATTTCTCGTTCGGTTTTTTATAGGTCTTGCCGCAACTGCGATCATAGCTGGACTTGCAACTGGTATCTTCGCGGTTCAGCATTTCTATCAGTTCGCAGGGTATGGCGTACTAGGGAATGTTCTTGCCATGCCAATTGTCACGTTGTTGGTCATGCCACTGGCACTTCTCTCTGTGTTACTCATGCCATTTGGCCTTGAAACTTGGCCGCTGATGGCAATGGGATGGTCAATTGAAATAGTTATTATGATTGCAGAGTGGGTGGCCAGTTTAGGCAGCAATATTGCAATCGGGAAACCGTCTCCAATCGCAAGCTTCCTTGCGTCCGTTGGTTTTGTTGTGTTTATCTGTTTCAGAAGTAAGTTGCGTTTTACAGGATTGGCTTTGATTGGGTTCTCAGCATTGGGATTGTTAATGGTAAACCCCAAAATTCCTGACATGTTGATTAGCGAAGATGGCAAGCTTGTAGGAATTCGCAAGTCAAATACAAACCAGTTAAGTATTAATCGATCACGACCATCAAAGTTTATTCTTGATCAATGGTTAGATGCCTATAAGTTTCAGATAGGTAAGCCAATACAGCTTTCTAATAAGCAGAAAGCCAAGGAGTTGCTTTCGGAGGAGACGGTTGAATTTTGGCCCAAGTTTGATGGTTTCTCAAACCAGACCGCGTTTGCGGAGTTTAAATGTGTATCGAGTCAATTCTGCTACTTTGAAAACGGCGAGATCAAAATCGCAACAATTACAGATCAAAGATATTTAAGAATCGCCTGCGATCGCGCAAATATTGTAATCTTGTCTACAAGGCTAAAAGACGAAAACAGCACTTGCGATAAAAATGTAATGGTGCTTGATCAAAATTCACTGCGAAGAACAGGTTCTCTTGCCCTATATCGCAATCTGGACAAGACATCTCAATCTACCCTCGATTGGAATATTGTAAGCGCCATTAACAATAGCGTTCGGCCTTGGACATCTCACCGCTATTACGACTGGCGAAGCCGCAGCTACAAAATGCCAAATGGTGAAATCGTCAAATACCATGGCCTCACTAATTTCAAGGCCAACGCACCAGAACTGAATACCAAAACTAATGATAGCGGCGAATAAGACCTACCAATTTGCCTTGAACTTTAACACGGTCAGGTCCAAAAATTCGTGTTTCATAGGCTGGGTTAGCAGCTTCCAGAGCAATTGAATCACCCTTACGACGAAACCGTTTTAGTGTAGCTTCTTCTTCATCAACAAGTGCAACGACGATGTCGCCGGGTGTGGCATGGTTGGTATCTTTAATTACGACCGTATCGCCATCAAAAATTCCAGCCTCAATCATTGAATCACCTTTGACTTCAAGAGCATAGTGATCTCCAGATCCAAGCATATCAACCGGAACAGCCACATTATGCGTATTGTGTTGTATTGCCGATATGGGAACACCCGCAGCAATCCGCCCCATGACCGGAACGTTTAAGGCGCCGGCATTATCATCATTGGATGCTTTTGGCTTCAAACTCTGTGTCGGTGTTCTATCTTTGCTGCCCTCAATAACGCTTGGCGTAAAGCCGCGCGGCGGAGGTGATGTGTTTTGGTAGCTCTCTGGTAGTTTTATAACTTCAAGTGCACGTGCTCGATTAGGGAGTCTTCGAATAAAACCACGCTCTTCGAGCGCTGTAATTAAGCGATGGATTCCAGACTTAGATGCTAAATCAAGCGCATCTTTCATTTCATCAAATGATGGAGGTATACCGGATTCTTTCATCCGCTCATGAATGAAAAACAATAACTCTTGCTGCTTACGGGTCAACATATGATGTACCTTTGCAAAATGAAACAAATCAAGAACAATTCTTATATGTTCTATATGTGTTCCGCAAGTGTTAAAAAACATTTAAAGAACATTGCTATGAAATTACGTGTTTCACTTGAACAAAGAGGAACATAGACGGAATACATAAATGTTATTGAACAATTGGATCATGTTAGATGATGAATTTGGCAGATCCTTGGTTCAATCGGTACATGTAGATGATTGAAAAATATAATGAATTTATAGATGATTAGTTAAAGCGAGTTGCGTAAGCCTGTTATCGCACTGTTTTACTCTTACTGAGCAAGAAATGTTTGGTTTTGCTTTGCAAAATTAATTCTAAATAGTTCAACTATCTAACAAGATTACGTCGCAAGTATCACCCTTTTTCGCCGGTTTTGCATTTGGGGGGCGAATCAAAAGACCATTTGCATCGGCAAAGACACGTACCAGAGATGAATCCTGTCGAGAAAATGGGGTAGCAGTTAGGTTTCCATTTTTATCATATTCGATGCGGGCTCGCATATAATCTTGTCGGGAAGCGTTCTCCGTAAGATCAACTGTAGTTCTCGCTTTTTGGATGACTTGTGTTGCCCGGTTTCCACTAAGCTTTCGAACAAGTGGTGCTAGAAATAAATTGGCCGTCACCAAACATGATGCTGGGTTACCGGGTAATCCCATGAAACGCATGTTACCAAGTTGGCCAAACATAAGTGGCTTACCAGGACGCATGGCGATTTTCCAAAAATTAAGCTCCATACCCATGTCGATAAGAGCTTTTTGTACCAAATCATAATCACCAACTGATGCGCCACCAATGGTCACAAGAATATCGGCTTTGCTATCAATTGCTTTTTGCACGCGTGTTTTGATATCGTCCAAATTATCGGCAGCTATTCCGAGATCGACAGCACTTGCTCCTGCGCTCGAACATAAGGCCACAACGCCATAGCTGTTAGATGAAATGATCTGGTTTTCATCTGGTGTTCCGCCCGGTTCTACGAGTTCGTCACCCGTTGCTAGAACGTAGACATCTGGTTTTTCAAAAACCGCCATATGTGACTGGTTCATACATGCAGCTAGGGTGAGGGCGGAATAGTCCAGGCGTCGAGATTTTTCCAGCAGCATCTGATTTTCATCAAAATCAACACCTTTGAGCCTGATGTGCCGATCTTTTTGTGCCGGCTCAGTAACTTTGATGACGTTTTCTGCAATGATCTTGGTGTTTTCCTGAATGAGTATCGTATTAGCCTGAGCGGGTACTGGCGCACCTGTGAAGATACGGACAGCCTCACCTTTATTTACAACACCTGTGAAACTTCGCCCTGCAGCGGATTCACCAACAACACGCAATGTCATGCCAGCTTTGCAGGCATCATCATAGCGAACCGCATAACCATCCATTGCTGATGCGTTAAATGGTGGCTGCGCGCGGTTGGATGAAATGTTCTGGCTTAAAATGCGACCATGAGCATCGCTGATTGAAACCTTTTCTTCACCCTTAGGTTCAGCACCCTTAAGAAGTCTTGACAATGCTTCGTCAACGGGAAGTAGGCTCATGATGTAGTGCTATCCGATAAATCTGCATGCCACTCGCCAGATTTACCCCCAGTTTTCTTAACAAGACGAATGCCACCGATTTCCATGCCTTTATCCGCCGCCTTAGCCATATCGTAGATGGTTAGGCATGTAACAGAACACGCCGTCAGCGCTTCCATTTCGACACCTGTTTTTCCTGAAAGACGAACGGTAGATGTAATGCGTAAACCGGGAAGTTCAGGTGCTTCTTCAATATTCACCGCGATTTTGGTCAATAGTAGCGGGTGGCAAAGTGGGATCAGGTTTGAGGTCTGTTTTGCCGCCATAATGCCAGCAAGGCGAGCCGTGCCGATAACGTCACCTTTTTTAAGGTTACCCTCGCGAATGAGCGTAAGTGTTTCAGGTGCCATTTTAATTTGACCAACCGCAATAGCTTCTCGTGTAGTCGCAGTCTTATCACCCACATCGACCATAGAGGCAGACCCATCTTCAGCTAAATGTGTGAGTTTGCCCTCCTTCGTCATCATCTATCACCAACTCTTCTGGCTGCCCCTAGAAGCTCTTTAGTCGCCTTGGTAACGTCTTCTTGGCGCATAAGACTTTCGCCCACCAAAAATGTGCTGATATCTGACTTTTGTAAACGCAAACAATCATCATGCGTAAAGATACCGCTTTCTCCAACAAGCAGGTAATCATCGGGTACCATCGCGGCTAAGCGTTCTGAATTGGAAAGCGAGACCTCAAAGGTGCGTAAATTTCGGTTGTTAACACCCAGCAATCGACTATCAAGTTTGAGTGCTCGTTCAGTCTCGATCTCGTCATGCACTTCAATAAGCGCGTCCATACCAAGTTCAAAGGCACAATCCTCTAAAGCTTTAGCTTCATCGTCACTTAGGCATGCCATTATAATGAGAATGGCATCTGCACCCCATGCGCGCGCTTCATAGACCTGATAAGGTTCAAACATGAAATCTTTGCGCAAAGCGGGTAGGGCACAGGCATCTCTTGCTGCAGTTAAAAACTCAGGCGCGCCTTGAAAAGACGGAGTATCAGTAAGAACAGAAAGGCATGACGCACCGCCCTGTTCGTAGGCTTTGGCAAGTTCCTGCGGGTTGAAATCTTCTCGGATCAATCCTTTAGAAGGACTAGCCTTTTTGATTTCTGAAATAAGGCCAAATTCTCCATTGGCTTTTTTTGTATCTAGCGCTGCTTTAAATCCACGTGGAGCATCACCATCGGCGAACTTTGCCTTTAGATCGCTGAGGGACATTTTAGCCTTGGCAACTTCTATTTCGACGCGTTTATATTCTTCGATTTTCTTTAAAATGTCAGCCATATTTAGCTTTCAGTTGGGGCTAAGCGATTGGAGGTTGCAACAAGTTGCTCAAGTGTATTGAGTGCTGCACCGCTATCAATTGTTTTGGCTGCTATTTCAACGCCTTCAATCAAGGTTTCGGCTTTCTGTGCTACAATTAAGCTAGCAGCGGTATTCAGCAAAACAACTTCTCGATAGGCGTTTTTATCGCCCTGTAAGACACCTCTAAGAGCTGTGGCATTTTCTTCACCACTTCCGCCTTTAAGTGCAGATAGATCAACACATTTTAAACCTGCATCCTCTGGCGAGACAGTAAAGTTCTTGATCTGTCCCTCGAGAAGAGCTGATATTTGGGATTCACCCGTTGTTGTCAATTCATCAAGACCATTGCCATGAACAACCCAGACTGATTTTGAACCACGGTCTTTTAGCACATGTGCGAGAGGTTCTACCCACTCTGGAGCATAAACGCCTGTAAGTTGGCTTTTTACGCCGGCTGGGTTGGAAAGGGGGCCAAGCAGGTTAAACATTGTGCGTGTGCCCAGTTCAACCCGTGTAGGCCCTACATAACGCATGGCAGAATGGTGGTTTGGCGCAAACATAAAGCCGATACCGGCCTCATGAATACATGTTTCAATGCCTTTAGGGTCCAACGCCAGGCTTAGGCCTAGCGCAGATAGACAATCTGCAGTTCCTGCTTTTGATGAAAGGGCCTTATTGCCGTGCTTGGCAATTTTTACACCGCAGCCTGCTGTTACGAAAGCTGTGCATGTTGAAATATTATAAGTACCCGAGCCATCTCCGCCAGTACCAACGATATCTATGGCATCAGCGGGAGCTTTTACGGGCAGCATTTTCTCACGCATGATCGCAACAGCGCCAGATATCTCTTCAACGGTTTCGCCACGCACACGCAACGCCATAAGAAATCCGCCGATCTGGGAAGGTGTTGCTTCACCAGACATGATGGCATCAAATGCTTGGCGAGACTCATCCGTAGAAAGTTTATCGCCGTTGGCGACCATTCCGATAAATCTTTTTAAATCAGACATAAAAACTCCCCAAAAAGTTACTGCGCCAAAATGTGGGAAGCAAGCTCACGATTTACTGTTACGCCATATTCTGATTGGAGGCGTGAAACAAATTGTCCAACAACTTCGTTGCCTGCCACTGCATTAAAGTTTTCTAGATTTTGAGTAATCGCCTGATCGGATAAAGCATCTTCTGGGACATTTACGGCCACAACTTTCATTAAGACCTGATTGGCACCGCTGGCGTCAGGTGCAACAGTTGTTAATCCGATAGGACCAGCAAAAGCTGCTTCAATTGTTGCCAGATTAAACACAGCATCCGGTGCGCCACGCGTGATATCGATCTTTTTCTCAAGATTAATCGTATGCTCATCTGCGATCGCAGCTAGCGTTTTGCCATCATCGAGTTGTTTTTTCAGCTCATCAGCTTTAGCAACCAAGGCCGCTTCCGTTTCTGCTGCTAACCAATCTGCTGATACTCTATCTTTGACTTCATCAAGTGTTCTATCTCGGGCTGCAATAATGTCGAGAACTTCAAACCAAACAAAACCTTCAGAACCAATATTAATTGGAGGTGTTTCAAGGTTGATGTCCGATTCAAAAGCTTGGGTGATAACCTCACGCGATTGCGGAATGCCTTCCACAGCAACGCCTTTATCGTCGGCGCCTGTTCGATCAATCATGTCAATCGTCACAACTTTTAGGTTTTGCTTGTCGGCGGCTTCAATAAGTGTCAGCCCGCTTGCACGATCATCTTCGTAGGCATCATGCACATCCAACAAAGTATCTGCTGCTGCGATAAGTGCCAGTTGCCGACGAATGTCTTCTTTCACATCATCCAATGTTCGGGTTACCGCAGGCTCAATCTTCGAAACACGTAATATAACTGGACCAAAGGTTCCTTTTAAAACATCCGTGTTTCCACCTTCCGCAGGAACAGAAAATGCCGCATCTGCAAGGCTTTGATCTGGCATCCTATTTTTTGTAAACGTGCCGATCGATACATCACTGGCTGTTTTACCTTCCTCAACGAGGAGGTCATCAAAAGATGTGCCAGAGTTCAATTTTGCCAAAGCGGCATCTGCTGTCACGTCGTCTTTAAACGTTAGCTGGTCAATCGCTCGGGATTCTTCTGTGCTGTAGCTTGATTGACGTGCTTCATATTCTTGCACAATAGCTTCTTCGCTTACACCATCAAGATAGATAATATCTTCACTTGTTAGTTTAAGGTATGAAATTTTACGATATTCGGGCGCTGCGTAACGTGCAATGTTCGCATCAAAGTAAGTTTTGAGTTGTTCATCTGTTGCCGCTGCCATTTCATCAAGAATAGCGGGAGTTAAAACAAGATAGTCGATATCACGTTTTTCAGTGCGGTATTCCGCTAGCGCTTTTAGAAGTGTGTGTGGAATTTTAAATCCATCCGACACAGCCTCTGTGACCTGACTGCGGGTTGCCTCTTTTGCGCTGATTGTCAGGTATTGGGATTCTGACATGCCAATATTTTGTAACACCCGACGAAATGTCCCCTGATCAAACTGCCCAGTAAGGCTATCCTGAAAGATTGGTTGCTGAGATAAAATAACACCCTGACGTTTTTCCGACACGCCCAAATTAAGTTCAGATGCTTGCTGGTCTAGTGCCGCGTTGGTGGCCAGTGACCCAAAGACTTGATCTTCAATACCGAAAGCGCGAGCTTCTTCAGTTGTTAAGTTGCGGCCAAACTGCTGTGAAATAGCACCAACTTGCTGGCGGTAGGCCAGATAAAACTCCTCAGGGCCAACTTTTTCGTCGCCAACAGATACAACCGTCGTTGAATTATTTTGCAAAATACTGCCTGATATGCCCCAAACACCAAACGACGCGACCAGCAAAATAAGCAATAGTTTGGCAACCCAAGTCTTTGCAGCTCTTCTTAAAAAGTCCATATTGTGAATCTCTCCAACCCAACAAACAGTTATCAATTGATATCTGTATATAAATAATTATGGCAACCTTTAGCCCATACAGATTATGAATTGAAGACTTATTGCACTGCAAATCAAATATTTGTAAAGAACAGAGCAATCAAAACGCAACCCGATGTAAATTTAAGCCCTATTGATGTAAATTTAAGCCCTATTGATGTAAATTTAAGCCCTATTGAGGATAAGATGACACCAAATATTCGCCCACTTGTCGCTGGAAACTGGAAAATGAACGGTAAGCGCGATGCGCTCGGTGTTGTAAAGCAAGTCGCAGATGCATCCGACAGGGATAGCTTAAGCAAGATTGATGCGCTTTTATGTCCGCCAGCCACATTATTATATGTCGCAACAACTCTGACAGAAGATTCGGCACTTAATATTGGCGGTCAAGATTGCCATACGAATAAATCTGGTGCTCATACTGGCGATATTTCTGCTGAAATGATTGCGGATTGCTTAGGTTCGCACGTTATCGTCGGTCATTCAGAGCGTAGAACAGACCATGGGGAGACTGACGCTATGGTCAAAGAGAAAGCACATGCTGTTCTTGCATCTGGATTGAAAGCTATTGTTTGTATTGGAGAGACCGAAGAAGAGCGCAAGTCTGGCAAAACACTTGATGTTTTAAAAACGCAACTTGCTGGCTCTGTAACGGACAAAGCAACAGCGGAAAATACTGTCATCGCCTATGAGCCTGTTTGGGCGATCGGTACGGGTCTTGTGCCAAGTGTTGAAGATGTAACAGAGGCGCACGCTTTTATGCGCGCAGAACTTGTTGCAAGGTTTGGCGAAGCAGGCCAGAACATGAAAATCTTGTATGGCGGATCAGTTAAACCTAATAATGCCGCCGAATTAATGTCGATTTTGAATGTTGATGGCGCATTAGTTGGCGGTGCAAGCTTGAAAGCAGACGACTTCATTGCCATCTGTGAAGCTACAGCAAGCGTTGCATAGTTATAATAACTGCTATTTTACGCTTATCGCGTGACTATTGGGCTTGGAAAATTGCCAAAGCTCGTGTATGGACGCGCAAAGTTCTAATACTAATGAGCCTTCAAGGCAGGAATAATACATGGAAACCGTACTCATAGTTATACACTTGATGATCGTTATCGCTCTAGTTGGCGTTGTTTTATTGCAACGTTCAGAAGGCGGCGGGCTTGGCATCGGTGGCGGTGGCGGTGGTGGCATGATGACAGCACGCGGTGCTGCAAGCATGTTAACACGCGCAACAGGTATTTTAGCTGCAGGCTTTTTTATCACATCATTGGCTCTCGGAATTCTCGCGCGTTATAATGATCCGACCTCTGGTGTTCTTAATCAGATTCCAGCAATTGAGAGTGATGGGCAGGGTATCTTAAACCAGCTTGGTGGATCTGACACAACGGAAATTCCAGCCGCGCCAGCTGATGATGGCACTTCAGTTCCAACAGGGAACTAGTTCAAGCTGTAAATTTGAGCAGTTTAAAATTTTAAAGCCCGGGCATTGTCTCGGGCTTTTTTGCTGTTACTCAGTTTTTATTACATGCTTTCAATTGGTTATAATACGTCTGACAGGAACAGATAAGTTGCAATTAGGTTGATGATTATTTCTTGTAAGAGTGCTGCAGCCAACCATAGTCCTATGAAAAGAATGAATGAAGACCCTAGATATTGTTTTATTAGGCTAGCTCTTTTCCAGTTGCGGCGCTCAAGCGTTGCTGAATCTGGCATCTTCCGTAATTTGGATATAAAAAAGCAAATTGAAATTATTGAGAATATTAAAAACAAGAGCTCATGCATAATAGCACCGGATTTTGGTTTTGGATAAACTTATCAAGCGACCGCTAAATGGATCTTGATAAGATGTGATTTTCCACCAAAAAGTTTAAAATAATAAAAATTTCGCTGGCGTAGTTCACAAAAGTTAGCTAATCCTTCAATCCCATGGCACGATATGTTTTTATAACTGGTGGCGTGGTTTCTTCCCTTGGTAAAGGTGTTGCTTCTGCTGCTTTAGGCGCTTTGCTGCAAGCTCGTGGTTATCGAGTGCGGCTGCGTAAACTTGACCCTTATTTAAATGTTGATCCGGGCACGATGAGCCCTACTCAGCATGGCGAAGTCTTTGTGACCGATGATGGTGCAGAGGCTGACCTTGATTTGGGCCATTATGAAAGATTTACTGGCAGGTCTGCGGTCAAGATGGATAACATCACCACGGGGCGCATTTATAAGGATATCATCGACAAGGAGCGCCGTGGCGATTATCTTGGCGCAACCGTTCAGGTTATTCCTCATGTAACAAACGAAATCAAAGACTTCGTGCTTGATGGCAATGAAGATTATGACTTCGTGTTGTGTGAAATCGGCGGTACGGTGGGCGATATTGAAGCCATGCCATTTATGGAAGCCATTCGTCAGCTTGGTAATGATTTACCGCGCAACAGTGCGATTTATCTGCATCTAACTTTGATGCCGTTTATTGCTGCTGCTGGCGAATTGAAAACCAAACCAACACAGCATTCAGTTAAAGAATTGCAAGCTATGGGCATTGCACCTGATATCTTACTGGTTCGCGCTGATCGTGAAATCCCGCAGGAAGAACGCCGCAAACTCTCGCTTTTCTGTAACGTGCGTCCTTCTGCTGTTATTCAAGCGCTTGATGTCGCAAGCATATATGATGTGCCTTTGGCCTATCACAAAGAAGGCCTTGATAACGAAATCTTGGCAGCCTTTGGTATTGACCCTGCTCCCGAGCCTCGCCTTGAGGCGTGGCAGGATGTTTCAGATCGTATACAGTCACCTGAGGGCGAGGTCACAATTGCTATTGTAGGCAAGTATACCGGCCTGAAAGATGCTTATAAATCACTTATGGAAGCCTTGTATCATGGCGGTATAGCCAATCGGGTTAAGGTGAAATTTGAGTGGATTGATTCTGAAATTTTTGAGAAAGAAGACCCGGCACCTTACTTAGAAAAAGTGCATGGTATTCTCGTTCCTGGTGGATTTGGATATCGCGGTGCTGAAGGGAAAATTCGTGCTGCCGAGTTTGCTCGAACTAAAAAGGTACCATATTTCGGAATTTGCTACGGTATGCAAATGGCTGTTTTGGAAGCTGCGCGTAATTTAGCTGGCATCGAAGATGCCATGTCGAGTGAATTTGAACAGAAAACAGGCACAAACCTCGTAGGTATTATGACTGAGTGGGTCAAAGGCAACCAGCTTGAACAGCGAAAAGCCAATGGTGATCTGGGCGGGACTATGCGTCTTGGTGCTTACAATGCTTCATTGAAGAATGGTACGCGGATCGCTGAGATATATGGCTCTGAGAGCATTTCTGAACGTCATCGTCACCGCTATGAGGTTGATGTGAACTATAAAGATAAACTCGAAGAGTGTGGCCTGGTATTCTCAGGGCTTTCTCCTGATGGGATTCTTCCAGAAACTGTTGAATATTCTGATCATCCCTGGTTTATCGGTGTTCAATATCATCCAGAATTGAAATCGCGCCCACTAGACCCGCATCCGCTATTTGCAAGTTTTATAGAAGCTGCTCTTGAGCAATCACGGTTGGTCTAAATAAGTTAGTATTGTGCAAAAATTTCATCTCATCTGGATGGTGAGATCAAAATTCATCCCAGTTGCTATCATTGGACTGATATTGACCTTGTTGCTGATTTTCCTGCGTCACAGCGCCAGCTAGTCGGCGGCCTAATGATCGGGCAGGGGATGTGCTTGGTTGAGATGGTACATAAGTATTGTCCACCGCTCTTAGCTGTAGGCTCTCTACGGGTCGCGATTGTGTCTGGCCAATCGGCTGAAACGGTTGTGTCGGTTGCACATATTGGTTAGCTGTGGGCATTTGAGTAGGATAATTTCCTGAATTTTCGAGACGAAAACGTCTGATACTATTCTCGAGTTGTGATGATAACTCCAAAAGACCTGAGCAAGATTGATGTGTTTGCTGGGCAATATTTTTACTCTGTTTTGTTGTCTGATCCATCTCACTCATAGTGCCATTAATATCATTAAGTGCACTGGATTGCTCAACCGAGCTCTGGACGATAACACCTATAATATCGTTTATCTCTGCAACACGTGCTTCAATTTCCTGCAAAGAATCACCTGTTTCATTAACAAGTGAAACACCTGTTTCAACCTGCTTAGATGAAGTATCAATTAGTCCTTTAATTTCCTTGGCCGCATTTGCTGAGCGGCCGGCAAGTTCACGTACTTCTTGAGCAACAACTGCAAAGCCTTTGCCAGCTTCTCCGGCTCGAGCAGCCTCTACGCCGGCATTTAACGCAAGAAGATTAGTCTGGAAGGCAATCTCGTCTATCACCCCAATGATCTGATTGATTTGTTGTGCAGATTCTTCAATTTTTGTCATAGCTTCAATAGCTGTACGAACAACAGCGCCAGACTTTTCAGCCTCTTCTTTTGTTTGAGATACCATAGCCTGAACATTATTTGCCTGTTCGCTCGACCCGCTCACACAAGTTGTTACATTATTGATTACTGCGGCTGTTTGTTCCAGCGCCGTTGAATGCTGCTCTGTATGATGGGCTAGCTCAGTGGAGGATTGTCCTGCAATATTTACCGTATTGGTAACGTTAGCTGTTGTGTTGCTAATTTCAGATAATGCGACAGACAGTGCAGATGTACTTTGATTATATGCGGCACGCAGTTGCTCGAACTCCGGTGTGAGTTGTTCATTTATCCGAAAACTAAGATCACCTTGCGAAGCAGACACCAATCCGTGAGTGAGTACTTGCAAGGCGTGAGCACGTTCTGCCTTGTCATGTGCTGATTTTTCATTTGATTCAGCGCTGTCTTCATCTTTTTTCTTTAGTTGCTTTTCAGAAAGCGCGCGTTTGTTTTCTCGATCTATAACAATCTTCTTGAGCTTTTGAATGGATTTTGCAATTTCGCCAATCTCATCCTGCATCTCCATAAATGGCACATCACTTGAGAAATTTCCAGCAGCTAAATGCTCACCAATCCGTGATAGCGGAGCAACGGCACGCTTCTTGATCCAATAGAAGACGAACGTTGTTATTAAGATCGACATGATGGCAACAAGTACGATTGCCAAAGTCAGAATTGCTTCATTTTCAGCGCCTGCATTTATTTTCTGTAAGGCGTAATATTGTGTTGTTAAACTGGCTATGAAAGCAAGAACTACAATAAATCCGAAAATGAACATCTGGTTGGCGATAGTATTTTTCATGTCACTCAATCATTGTGTGGTGCGCAGGGCACATAAATCCGTCATATCTCATTAAAAGAGATTTCATTCGACTCTTGATGTCATTTTTTTAATGAATGAAGCTTACGCAAAGATGGATTTTGTGCGTTTCAATTCATTCATCACCAGATGTTTCGTAGCTGGTAATTGTCATAAAACACGCAAGAAACTCTGCTAATTATTGCATTTTTGACACTTTACGCTATGAACAGGCCAACTGTCCTCCCAACCCATTTTTCAGGGCGGTATGGAAAACAACTTAATCAACTTAAAAATGGTTAACTATCTAAATTTGAGAAGGATCACATAATATGGCAGCAATTGTCGAAATCAAAGGTCGTGAAATTATCGACAGTCGCGGAAACCCAACAGTTGAAGTTGATGTTCTGCTCGAAGATGGCGCGTTTGGTCGTGCCGCCGTTCCTTCTGGTGCATCAACCGGTGCCCATGAAGCTGTCGAGCTTCGTGATGGCGGATCACGTTTTTTAGGAAAAGGCGTCACAAAAGCAGTTGCTGCGGTAAATGGCGAAATTTACGACGCTGTTATCGATATGGAAGCCGAAGAGCAAATCGCAATTGATAAGACAATGCTTGCTCTCGATGGTACGCCTAATAAAGCCCGTCTTGGTGCAAACTCTATCCTAGGTGTTTCGCTTGCTGTTGCTAAAGCTGCTGCACAATCTGCTGGTCTTCCGCTTTTCCGTTATGTCGGTGGACCAAATGCCCGTACAATGCCTGTTCCAATGATGAACATCATCAATGGTGGTGAACATGCTGATAACCCAATTGATTTTCAAGAATTCATGATTATGCCTGTCGGAGCTGACACAATGTCAGATGCGATCCGCATGGGATCAGAGGTTTTCAATACTTTGAAAAAAGAACTATCTGCCGCTGGCCACAACACAAATGTTGGCGACGAGGGTGGTTTTGCTCCAAATATCGGTAGTGCACCCGAGGCTCTTGATTTCATCATGCAGTCAATCGAAAAAGCTGGCTACAAGCCCGGCGAAGACATGTTCCTCGCATTGGATTGTGCATCAACTGAATTCTTCAAAGACGGAAAATATGTTCTTGCAGGTGAAGAACGTACACTTGATGCTGGCCAAATGGCTGCGTATCTTGATGAATTGGTCGATAGATACCCAATCATTTCAATTGAAGATGGTATGGCAGAAGATGACTGGGAAGGTTGGAAAACATCAACTGAACTGTCTGGCAAAAAATGTCAGCTTGTTGGTGATGATCTGTTTGTAACAAACACTGCTCGTCTCAAGGATGGTATCAAGATGGGCGTTGCAAACTCTATTTTGGTGAAAGTGAACCAAATTGGCTCGCTGTCTGAAACGCTGGATGCTGTTGAAACCGCGCATAAAGCTTCATACACAGCTGTTATGTCCCACCGTTCCGGCGAAACAGAAGATTCAACTATTTCCGATCTAGCTGTTGCTACAAATTGTGGGCAAATCAAAACTGGCTCATTGTCACGATCTGACCGGTTAGCCAAATACAATCAATTGATCCGTATTGAAGAGGAATTAGGTGCGCAAGCAGTTTATGCTGGTCGATCTATTCTTCGCGATTAATCGCGGTAATTTTTGTTATGAAAGGCGGTGCTTCGGCGCCGCTTTTTTTATGCGAATTTAATTCAGATATTGATGTTAATTATGAAAAAAGCAGGTTGTCGATAAGACAAAATTAATCATCTTCGTCGATATTGAATATCACGAGGTCAAGTAATGCGTACTCGCTTTAAACGTAAATTTATAATGCTAAGGATCGGCCTATATCTATTGGGTATGGCATCACTTAGTTATTTTGCTTTTCATACCGTAAATGGTGAATACGGTATGACGTCCGGCAAAGCTATGCAGGCTCAAATTGATGAGTTAAATGCAGAATCCAAAGTGTTGGCTGCACGGCGAGCCTATCTGACAAAACAAGTAAAATTGATGAGCGATGGAACTCTCGAAGCGGACATGCTTGATGAGCGAGCTCGTAGTTTGCTTGCTGTTTCGCGAGAAGATGAAATCATCATTTATCAGTAATTTATGCATTAACTTAAATTAAGTTAATTTTATAATTTCATATAAAAATCATATATATAACATGAATATCAGCTATGCATTTATGCTGTTGCTGTTAGTTACAATTTGAATTATGATCGCCCAAACTTCACCACTGGGAGGCTCATATGGCAGCTCGAAAGACTACAAGATCTTCGGCACGAAAAACGACCACGAAAAAAAATGTAATTGGTAAATCAATCAGCGATTTTGACAAAGAGACAGAATTAAAAGCATATCGTGAGATGCTTTTGATCCGGCGCTTTGAGGAAAAGGCTGGTCAATTATATGGCATGGGTGCAATCGGTGGGTTTTGTCACCTTTATATAGGTCAGGAAGCTGTCGTTGTTGGTATCCAGATGGCGCTTAAAGATGGTGATCAAATGATCACTGGTTATCGTGATCATGGTCATATGCTGGTTAAAGGCATGGAAGCTCGAGGTGTTATGGCGGAGTTAACGGGTCGCCAAGGCGGTTATTCGCGAGGTAAGGGTGGCTCCATGCATATGTTCTCCAAAGAAAAAGATTTCTACGGCGGTCATGGTATTGTGGGCGCGCAAGTGGCACTAGGTACTGGTTTGGGTTTTGCAAATAAATATCGCGGCACAGATAATCTAGCCGTTGCATTCTTTGGCGATGGCGCGGCCAACCAGGGTCAGGTTTATGAGAGCTTTAATATGGCTTCTTTGTGGGATTTACCTGTTCTTTATATTGTAGAAAACAATAGATACGCAATGGGCACCGCAGTGTCTCGCGCATCAGCACACACAAATTTTGCAGATCGAGGAACAGCTTTTGATATTCCAGGATATCAAGTTGATGGTATGGATGTTCGTGCAGTGCATGCGGCCTCAGAGGCTGCTGTTGAGCACATTCGTTCTGGCAAGGGCCCAATGATCCTTGAAATGATGACATATCGTTACCGTGGACACTCGATGTCCGATCCGGCCAAGTACCGCACCAAAGATGAAGTGCAGAAAATGCGCTCAGAACAAGATCCTATCGAGCAGGTTAAAGAACGTCTGATTTCGGGCAAGCTTGCGACCGAAGATGATTTGAAAGCCATCGACAAGGAAGTTCGCGCAATCGTAGCAGATAGCGCAGATTTTGCACAGAACGATCCTGAACCGGATGCATCTGAACTTTATACAGATATCTTGGTTTAAGGGAGGAATAGAACATGCCAATAGAAATTCTAATGCCTGCCTTGTCTCCTACAATGGAAGAAGGCAATTTGACTAAATGGCTTAAAGCCGAAGGGGACGCGGTGTCTTCTGGCGATATATTAGCCGAAATCGAAACTGATAAAGCAACAATGGAAGTCGAAGCGGTTGACGAAGGCGTCATCGGCAAGATCATGGTTGCCGAAGGTACTGAAAGTGTGAAAGTTAATTCAGTCATCGCTGTTCTCTTGGAAGAGGGCGAAAGCGCTGATGCAATTGGGTCTGCACCTACTGCTGCGCCAGTTGCACAAGCTGCCAGTGCACCAGAAGTCAATACAGAAGTTGCTGCTGCATCTATTCCAGCTCAACCGGTTGTTGTTGAATTAGCGTCAGATCCGGAAATTCCCGCGGGAACGGAGATGGTTTCAACCACAGTTCGCGAAGCTTTGCGCGATGCTATGGCCGAAGAAATGCGCGCTGATGACGATGTTTTTGTCATGGGTGAAGAAGTTGCCGAATATCAAGGTGCCTATAAAATCACACAAGGTATGCTTGATGAGTTTGGCGAACGACGTGTGATTGATACACCGATCACCGAACATGGCTTTACAGGCATCGGCGTTGGCGCAGCAATGGCTGGTCTCAAGCCAATTGTGGAGTTTATGACGTTTAACTTTGCCATGCAGGCAATTGACCACATCATCAATTCGGCAGCTAAAACGCTTTATATGTCTGGTGGACAGATGGGCGCGCCAATCGTGTTCCGTGGCGCAAATGGCGCAGCAGCTCGTGTGGGTGCGCAGCATTCGCAGTGTTATGCCGCTTGGTATAGTCAAATTCCGGGGCTTAAAGTCGTCATGCCTTATAGCGCTGCAGATGCAAAAGGCCTTTTGAAAGCCGCGATCCGCGATCCAAATCCAGTTGTGTTCCTTGAGAATGAAATTCTCTATGGTCAAGCATTCGATGTACCCAAAATGGATAACTTTGTTCTACCAATCGGTAAGGCACGTATCCATAAAGAAGGAAAAGACGTAACAATCGTATCCTTCGGAATTGGCATGACATACGCAATTAAAGCAGTTGAAGAACTTGCAACTATGGGCATTGATGCAGAACTTATTGATTTGCGCACTATTCGCCCGATGGACCTTCCTACAATCATTGAATCAGTGAAGAAAACTGGCCGTTTGGTGACTGTAGAAGAGGGGTATCCGCAAGGTTCTGTTGGCGCTGAGATTGCCACTCGCGTTCAGCAACAAGCATTTGATTATCTAGACGCGCCTGTTCTAACAGTCGCTGGTAAGGATGTTCCAATGCCATATGCAGCCAATCTTGAAAAACTGGCTTTGCCAAACGTTCAGGAAGTTGTCGATGCTGTTAAAGCCGTCACATACACAAGTTAAGGGAGGACGACATCATGCCTATTAATATCACAATGCCTGCCTTATCACCCACAATGGAAGAAGGCACACTTTCAAGCTGGCTTGTTAAGGTTGGTGATCAGATCAATCCTGGTGATGTTATCGCCGAGATTGAAACTGACAAAGCAACCATGGAAGTCGAATCCGTTGATGAGGGCGAAGTTCTAGAGCTTCTTGTTGAGGCGGGAACCGAAGGCGTTAAAGTGAACTCAGTTATTGCTGTGATTTCTGGTGAAGAAGTTGGTGCACCTGCTGCCCCGACAGCTACACCAGCGCCAGCAGTTGTAGCAGAGGCAAAAACTGAAGCTCCGGCTGCTGCTGTTAGTCCTGCACCAGCAGCAACTCCTGGCGTAGTATCGGCTAAGGCCGATGGTGCTCGCGTGTTTGCATCACCTCTGGCTCGCCGAATTGCAAAAGACGCTGGTCTTGACGTGTCTGTCGTTTCAGGATCTGGCCCAAAAGGCCGTATCATTAAGCGTGATGTCGAAGCAGCAATTGCTAATGGTGTAACTGCCGCTCCGCAGGCGACTGCAACACCTGCGGCAGCAAACGCATCGGCCTCAAAGCCACCATCAATGTCTGATGAGCAAGTACTGAAATTGTTTGATGATGATTCATACGAATTGGTCAAACATGATGGCATGCGCAAGACAATTGCGTCGCGTCTGCAAGAATCTAAGCAGAACGTGCCGCATTTTTATGTGACAGCTGATTGCGAAATTGATGCACTTCTTGCACTTCGCAGCCAGATCAATAAATCTGCACCCGTTAAAGATGATAAACCTGCCTTCAAAATCTCCGTCAACGACATGGTAATAAAAGCCATGGCGCTAGCGCTTCGTGATGTGCCGGAAGCAAACGTATCATGGACCGCAGATAACATGGTCAAACACAAGCATGTTGATGTTGGTGTAGCTGTATCTATCGATGGTGGGTTAATTACGCCAATCGTTCGCAAAGCAGAAGAAAAAACTGTTTCGACTATCTCAAAAGAGATGAAAGATTTGGCGGGTCGTGCACGTGACAAGAAATTGAAACCAGCTGAATATCAAGGCGGTACAACAGCTGTTTCTAATCTTGGTATGTTTGGCGTCAAGAACTTCTCAGCAATCGTCAATCCTCCGCACTCAACAATCTTAGCTGTTGGCGCTGGTGAAAAGCGCGCAATTGTTAAAGATGGTGAATTGGCTGTTGCAACGGTTATGTCTGTTACACTTTCAACTGATCACCGTTCTGTTGATGGGGCCTTGGGTGCTGAGCTTATGGCCGCATTTAAAGGTCATATCGAAAATCCAATGGGAATGTTGGCTTAAGGCTGTTTAGCGATGAAAAATGTTCTCTGCTTTGGCGATTCACTGACATGGGGCTTTGATGCTGCATCGGGTGGTCGTCATGCACTTGAAGATCGTTGGCCAAGTGCGCTAGCAGATATGTTAAGCGATGATATTCACGTCATCGCTGAGGGACTAAATGGTCGGACCACAGCATTTGATGATTTCACTGCTGACTGTGATCGCAATGGCACACGAATATTGCCAACATTGCTTGAAAGCCATCAACCGCTTGATTTAGTTATTGTTTTGTTGGGAACCAATGACCTTAAAAACATGATCGTTGGAACCGCTACATCAAGCGTATCTGGTACAAAACGAATTATCTCGCTGATTAAAAACCACGCCTATCGGGATGGTACAAATGTTCCAGAGATATTGATTGTCGCTCCGCCAAAATTTTCGCAAACAGCGAACACTGATATTGGCGCAATGTTTACCGACGGTCTTGCTCAATCCTCAATGTTGCCAAGCTTGCTTTCTGAATTGGCAGACGAATTGGGCTGTGGTTTCTATGATGCAAATTCGGTGTCTAAAACAACACCACTAGACGGCATCCATATGGATGCGAAAAATACAAAAGAACTGGGCCGCGGGCTAGCTGCGACTGTAAAACTTATGTTGGGTCTCTAAGCGTAGAGACAATAAAGTATTGGAGACATTCTGATGTCGAATAATTATGATGTAATCATTGTTGGTTCTGGCCCTGGTGGCTATGTAACGGCCATTCGTTCTGCGCAGCTAGGCTTGAAAACTGCTATTGTCGAGCGCGAACATCTGGGCGGCATTTGTCTCAACTGGGGTTGTATTCCAACTAAGGCATTGCTTCGTTCTGCTGAGATGATGGACAACGCTGCTCATGCAAAATCTTATGGACTGACGCTTGAAGGCAAGATGACGGCAAAGGTCGAAGATGTTGTAGCGCGTTCACGCGGTGTTTCAGCCCGTTTGAATGGTGGTATCGGCTTTTTGATGAAGAAAAATAAGGTGGATGTGATTTGGGGTGAAGCAAAGCTATCAAAGCCCAATGAAATTATTGTCTCCAAACCTTCAAAACCTGCAATGCAACCGCAAAACCCCGTGCCAAAAGGTATTTTTCCGGAGGGCACCTACACAGCAAAACATATTATAGTAGCCACTGGCGCGCGTCCTCGTGCATTGCCGGGTATTGAGCCAGATGGCAAGCTGATTTGGACATATTTTGAAGCTATGGTGCCGCAGGAAATGCCTAAATCCATGGTCGTTATGGGGTCTGGCGCAATCGGTATCGAATTTGCTAGCTTTTATCTTTCAATGGGTGTGGATGTCACAGTTGTTGAGTTAATGAAAAATATCATGCCGGTCGAAGATCCAGAAATATCTAAGATCGCTCAAAAAGCACTAAAAAAACGTGGCCTGAAGATCATCACAGAAGCTAAAATCACTAAAGTTGATAAGGGCTCCAATGATATTACCGCGCATGTTGAAACCAAAGATGGAAAAGTCACCCAAATCAAAGCGGATCGTTTGATTTCGGCCGTCGGTGTTCAGGGTAATATTGAAAACCTTGGCCTCGAAGCATTAAACGTTAAAACCGATCGTGGATGCATTGTTATTGACGGTTATGGCAAAACCAATGTGCCAGGGCTTTATGCGATTGGCGATGTCGCCGGACCACCAATGTTGGCACACAAGGCTGAACATGAAGGTGTGATCTGCATTGAAAAAATTGCTGGTCTTCCAAATGTTCATCCAATGGACAAAAGCTTGATACCGGGATGCACATATTGCAACCCACAAGTAGCAAGTGTCGGCCTTACTGAAGAAAAAGCCAAAGAGGCTGGCCGCGAAATTCGCGTTGGCCGCTATATGTTCAGTGCAAATGGCAAAGCCATCGCACTTGGTGAAGACAACGGCATGATCAAAACGATTTTTGACAAGAAAACAGGCGAACTTCTTGGTGCTCATATGGTTGGAGCCGAAGTTACAGAACTTATTCAGGGATTCGTTGTAGCTATGAACTTGGAGACAACCGAAGAAGAGCTAATGCATACGATTTTTCCGCATCCAACATTGTCCGAGATGATGAAGGAAAGTGTGCTTGATGCCTATGGGCGCGTATTGAACGCATAGTATCATGCGTGCGTTTCTCATACCTATGCTCATAGGCATTATCTTGGGTGCGTTGGGTGGTTTTGCTGCCATCCAAGGGCGTGGCAGTGTTGATATTGGTGGTATGAGTTTTGAGGGATGGACGGGCATTTGGATTGTCATCGCTATAATGGGCTGCGTTGGTTTGGTCGTTGGATTAATGGTTTGGCTTTTATTTAGAGCGCTTAAAATTGCTCAGAAAATCGATCGTAGTTAGACAATTAGGCGCATTGTTTCGAGTAAGAAATAACCGTATTTATGACAGCGATCATAAAACCGACTTAAAAGAAAATTACAGGGTAAGTGATTAAGCGTAATAAATTTAGGAATTTATAATGGATACCCAATCTCTAATAATTTTTTTGGCCGTCGGTGTAGCTGCTGGCTTTTTAGCAAGCTTTATTGTTGGTGGAGGCGGTTTAATTCGCTATCTTATCACCGGTGTGATAGGCGCATTTGTCGGCGGTTTCTTATTTTCAGCACTTGGTATTAACCTTGGAATCGATAGCTTATTGATTGCGTCAATTATTCAGGCGACCGTAGGCGCGATTGTAGTGGTATTTGTGGCAAGAATGATTGCCTAATTCCCAAGATTGCTTATCTTTGATTTTGCAAGGTTTAGCACGAATTTGAATTGATATAGTGAAGGTGGCTATTATGACTTGGTTAATTGCTATTATTGTTGGCGGTATTGCAGGCTGGTTGGCCGGACAATTCATGAAGGTCAACACGGGCGTTTTGATTAATATTATTTTGGGTGTTGTTGGTTCTTTGCTAGCCAACTTTCTTCTCGGAATTTTTGGTATAGCTATCACAGGTGGTTGGCTTGCATATCTTATCTCAGGTTTTATCGGCGCTAGCCTCTTGATTTTTATCTCAAAGAAAATCAAAAATTAGACCAAACTTAGGAAGCACGAATGGTTACGATACTCGACACGATCAATGAGCCCAGGCCACGTCTTAGGCATCCTGAAAAGGCTCACAAACCCGATACGGAAGTATTGAAAAAGCCTGACTGGATTCGTGTGAAAGCACCTGTTTCTAAAGGCTATCGTGAAACAAAATCCATTGTTAAAGAGCATAATCTCGTTACCGTGTGCGAAGAGGCTGGTTGCCCGAACATTGGCGAATGCTGGGATAAGAAACACGCAACCTTTATGATTATGGGCGAAATTTGTACCCGTGCATGTGCGTTTTGCAATGTCATGACTGGCAAACCAAATGCGTTAGATCAGAATGAGCCAGAAAATGTAGCAAAAGCTGTCGTTGAAATGGGTCTCAAACATGTTGTAATTACATCTGTTGATCGTGATGACCTGGATGATGGAGGTGCAGAACATTTTGCGCAGGTTATCGGTGCAATTCGTAGCGCATCTCCTCAAACCACAATAGAGATATTGACCCCAGATTTCTTACGCAAGGATGGTGCGCTTGAGGTCGTTGTCAAAGCCAAGCCTGATGTTTTCAATCACAATCTGGAAACGGTGGCTTCTAACTATCTTACAGTGCGCCCCGGTGCGCGGTATTTTCACTCTATGCGGTTATTACAGCGGGTTAAAGAACTTGATCCAACCATGTTCACCAAGTCTGGAATTATGGTTGGTTTGGGCGAAACGCGGAACGAAGTTTTGCAACTGATGGATGATTTTCGTGTTGCAGATGTCGATTTTCTTACGATCGGACAATATTTGCAGCCAACGCGCAAACACCATCGTGTTGTAGATTTTATTTCGCCTGAGCAGTTCAAAGCATATGAGACGAATGCCTATTCAAAAGGGTTCTTGATGGTGTCTTCAAGTCCGTTGACACGCTCATCACACCACGCGGGCGATGATTTTGCTAAACTTAGAGCAAATAGGGAAGCCAAGTTACTGGCAGACAGATAGCTTTGACCGATAATGCCAAAATTTGAAAAACAGCATAAGGTAAATCACAACGCTGACGACATGTTTGCGCTGGTGGCGGATGTGGAAAGCTACCCTGAGTTTTTGCCCATGTGTGAAGCTTTAACCATACGTGATACGCGGGATCGTGATGGTAAAACGCTTCTGATCGCAGATATGACTGTGGGCTATAAGGCGATAAAAGAAACCTTCACCAGTCAGGTTTTGTTAAAGCCTGATGAGAAGATCATCGAGGCCAAGTATATTGACGGGCCATTTAAACACCTTGATAATCGCTGGACTTTTATTGAAGGTGGCAAACATTCGAGCACTATCGATTTTTATATAGATTATAGCTTTAAAAATCCTGCTTTGGGTTTATTGATGGGGTCAATGTTTGAACGTGCATTTGCAAAGTTTACGCAAAGTTTCGAACAAAGAGCAGACGAGATATATTAATTGGTAGATTGGTCTAATGGTATTATATTCCAATAAGTTAAGCTATTTTGCAGTGCGGCTAGATTTTTTCCTAAAAAATAGGTTAGAATTTTAAATAAATATAAAATTCGATTCTTTTTTTGTTTGAAATTTATGTGTTGCTCGGGCGAATGCGCTACTCGTGCTGTAAAAGGGGCATCCTTTATGAATGTAGCTGGCATGGATGTAGCTGGACATTATCAAAATACGCCAATTTGGTTTCGAAACTTGGTTTCGTTTTTCACCCTTTGTTTAGTCTATGTGCTTGCTAGTAAGCTTGGTGATCTTTTTGTGATTCCACCTGGATTTGTTTCAGTAACATGGCCTGCGGCTGGTGTTGGGCTTGGTTTTGTCTATGTTCTGGGTAATAAGGCAGCCATCTGTGTTTTTCTAGCGCGCTTTATAATGGTAGTTGCTGTTTATAAAACCCCTGATTTCTCAGACATTTTAGTCACGACATCGCTGGCCACAGGAGCGGCTTTGCATGCAATAGTAGGCACATATCTAATTAGGCGTTTTACAAGTGCAGAATTATACATGGGTAGTTTGCGAGATATTCTTATCTTCCTTTTAATCGGTGGCCCGATAACTTGCGCAATGACAGCAACCATTAGCGGATTAGCGTTCGCCAATTTTGCGAGTCTGTCTAGCGGTGATTTTGTTGATTTCATTAAGATATGGTGGGTCGGAGATATCTTCGGTGTTATTGTTTTTGCCCCGCTCACGGTAGTTATTCTTTCGCATATTCGATGCCGAAATAAATTGGCAAAATCGACATTTTTTACAATTATCGTGCCTTTGCTAGTTTCAATTTCAGTGTTTATCTTTGTTTTTGATAGCTCAAAAAAACAATGGCTTAAACATACATTCGATGAATACTCCAGTGAGGTTCATACTATTGTGGATCAATTTACTGAGATGCTAGCGGTTGATATTACAGCCGTAAATGCCACCGGATCATTTGTTGAGGCGTCAGAAAATGTAACCGCTTCAGAGTTCAAAATATTTACCAAACCTTTGTTTGATACGCCTTGGGGTTTATACGGTTTATCATGGTTGCCAAAAATCGATCACCAGAATCGGGAGAAGTTTGTTGCAAACATCCGAGGTCAGGGTTTTTCCACTTTTGAAATTAGATCGCGTGATAAATTTGGAAAATTGACTATTTCGGCAGACAGGCAGGTTTATTTTCCACTGGCCTTCACGGAGCCGTATGAACAAAATCAACTTGCTCACGGATTTGATGTATATGGGGTAGATGGAATTTCGGGCGCGTTGCGTAGGGATACACTTGATGAAGCACGCGATAAACGCATAGCGCGAGCTACTAGTCGTTTTTCTATTGTGCAGAAACAAGATGAATATGGTTTCATTATTTATTTTCCCGTTTTTAAAAAGTTTTTGGGGCAAAAAGAACGGGTGCATATTGGATACATAAATGGCATTTTTGTTTTCCCTACACTTGTGCAAAGTCTTGTGGAAGCATCCTCATCAATTGAATCAGATTTTTTTCTCACTGAAATTTCGGCCGGCGCGGAACCCTTGGTGCTATTTGATTCCAGAACTTCCGATAATAAAGATGGAGCTGCTGAGAGTTATGTTTTGGATAGAATTGTTCATACAGAGCAGGAATTTGAAGTTGCTGGGAAAAGATGGAAAGTTACGTTCATCAAAAATGGCCCACTTTTGACTGGAGATTATATTAAGTCATTGTGGGGGTTAGCGGGCGGCGGAGCGGTGTTTATAACTTTGTTTTTGGTTGTCCTGATGATGATAGCATCACAGAATAATTTTGTTCAAAATTTGGTGGAACAGCGAACACGAGATTTAAAACATGCAAATGAAGAGCTTGAGGAGTTCGCATATCGAACGTCTCATGATCTGCGCTCGCCAATCGTTTCGTCCGTCACACTGCTAAGCTTGGCCGACGAATCAATCAATAACGGAGATACAGAAGCAGCACGCAGCAGCATATCTCATGCAAAAAAATCTCTAAGCAAACTTGAGATTTTAATCTCGGATATTCTTACTTTAACGCGAATTGGAAGTGCGAATGAGAGCGATGTTTACTTAACCATTTCTGAGGTTATAGATGACGCCATCAGCAAGCTGGATCACGCTAATGGATTTGAAAAATTATCTATAGAGCGAGATATAAGGATTGAGGAGGGTATAATGACGAAACCTTCGAGGCTGAAACTCATCTTGGAAAACTTGATTTCAAATGCCGCAAAATATCATGATCCTGAAGAAGTTAAGCCAATGCTAAAAATATCTTGTTATCAGCTTGCAGAAGAACTTCATTTGGAATTCTCTGATAATGGATTGGGCATACGCGAAGAATATAGACACCAAGTCTTTGATATGTTTAAGCGGTTCCATCCAAGAGTTGCGGAGGGTACAGGTCTGGGGCTTTACCTCATGAAAAGAAGTGCCCATATGTTGGGTGGGGAGATTTCATACCATCCTCTCGAAAAAGGTTCCTTATTCAGATTAATTATACCAATAAAGTAGGTCAAAAATTGTCTTCTAATATAATTTTATCGTCGGTTATTGTGGTTGATGATAGCGAAGCTGATCAATTTATCTGCGATCACATTTTGCGTAAATACAACCCAGATATACAGATACTTACAGCTCTAGACGGTGAAGAAGCATTGGCCACACTCAAAGATCTGGACACTTTACCGCAGATTATCTTCCTTGATATTAACATGCCAAGAATGAACGGGCATGAATTTTTAGAAGCCTATGCAAAGCAATATGATCTGAGTAATGCGCCAGTTGTCATTATGTTGACATCCTCTAATCAGAAGCGAGATGTTGATAAATCTATGGCATTCGATGTAGTCGTGGAATACTTCACAAAACCTTTGAATATAGATGCCCTAGCCGATTTCTGTCAAAAAAATACAGCTTTGATCAATAAATAATTCGAACCTTGAGTGACGCGAAGAGGCTCATTCGTTGAGGATTGAAACTAGTTCAGTTAATGCGCGCTCAACGGTCGCCTGTCTAATCTCATCGCGGTTCTTAAGTTCACCAAACATAAGTTTATGCACGTTCACATGTTTATCTGTCGCAATTGCCAGATAAACAAGGCCAACTGGCTTTTCTGGCGTGCCGCCGCCTGGTCCGGCAATTCCTGTTACGGCGACCGCGATATCAGCATCGGAATTGCCCAGCGCTCCTTGAGCCATTTCAAGAGCTGTCTTGTCACTCACCGCGCCATGCGTTTTTAAAGTTACTTCAAGCACACCAAGCATCTCCATCTTGGCGTCGTTTGAATAGGTGACGAAGCCACGGTCAACCACAGCTGATGAACCGGAAATGCCAGTAAGCGAAGCTGCAATCAAACCACCTGTGCAGCTTTCCGCTGTTGCGATCATCAATCCCTTAGCCGCAAACGATTTTATGACTTTTTCTGCTAAATCTTGGGTATTCGTCATGCAGTGCCACCATAAACAACAGTCGCTGTTGCAATCGCGGCAATACCTTCTTCACGCCCAATAAAACCAATTCGCTCATTGGTCGTTGCCTTTACAGAGCAACGGATGACATCAATATCAAGGATTTTGGCTAGATTTTCACGCATAACCTGACGATGAGGTCCAATTTTGGGTTGCTCTGCGATTAATGAGACATCAGCATTCATGATTGTGCCACCATGAAGATGTACGATTTCAACTGCTTTTTCCAAGAAAATATAGGATGCAGCGCCTTTCCATTGAGGGTCGGATGGGGGAAAGTGATCACCAATGTCTCCAGCACCACATGTTGCAAGTAAAGCATCAGTGAGAGCATGAAGCGCAACGTCAGCATCCGAGTGACCAGATAAGGTTTTGTTGTGCGGAATATCGATGCCACAAAGTGTGACATGATCACCATCGATGAGTTGGTGTACATCATAACCATTACCGGTTCGCACATCGGGTAAGTTTGTCGATAGTTTCGCATTCGCCATTACGATATCTTCCTTGGTCGTAAGTTTTGTGTTCATACCATTGCCTTGGATTATATGGACCGGAATTCCTGCCCATTCTGCAATTGCGCAATCGTCTGTAAAATTTTGTAAACCTGCGTCCGCCGCCTTCTGGTGTGCCTCAATAATTTTCATGAATTGAAAACTTTGTGGCGTTTGGGCTGCATAAAGATTGTCACGGGAAACTGTATTCTCAATAATTTGCTGATCATTAGTTCTTTTTAGCGTATCAGTGACTGAAATTGCTGGTAAAACAGCATTAACTCCATGTTCAAGCTCTGCAATAATCCTCGTGATCAATTCTGTGGTTAGAAACGGCCTGACTGCGTCGTGAATCATTACATAGTCTGGTTTGATCTTCTCAAGCGCAAGCAGACCATTGTAAACAGAAGCTTGGCGTGTTGCGCCACCATGGCAAGTTAAGATGCGGGATTGATCCAAATTAGATAAAGCTTTGTGAATTAATTGATCGTCATCGGGGTGTGCTACAATCATTATTTGTGAAATGTTCGGGTGGTTAAGAAAGCCCTCCAACGTATAAGTAATGACAGGTTTCTTGCCAATTTCTCGATATTGTTTTGGACCGTCTTGCATTCCGCCAGCGCGCTCGCCACGCCCAGCAGCAACAATTACTGCTGCAATTTTTGATTTCGCGATTTGATTTTGAGGCATTAGATGAGTTTCCACAGAGGTCTTTATTCTTTTAGACGGCCTTTAACCTACTTTCCAGCTTTTCGTTTCGCACAAAGGTTTTTTGTCATTTATGCAAATTTTAACTTTGCAATTTTTCAAATAATGACTAAAAATAGGGCAACTATTAATTTGCTTATTTGAAGGGCAAAATGTGATCGATCCGACATCCTCTCTAAAGGTTGGCCCACTAACTACACGCAATCGCGTAATTCTAGCTCCCATGTCAGGTGTTTCCGACCTTCCGTTCAGGCAGTTAGCTTATGAATACGGCGCAGGAATGGTCGTTACAGAAATGGTCGCAAGCCGGGAGCTTGTTGGTAGGTCAGCCGAATCGCAAGTGCGTTTGCAGGGTGAGGGTATCTCCCCACACGTTGTTCAGCTAGCTGGCCGCCAAGCGAGTTGGATGAGCGAAGCCGCAAAAATTTCTGAAGCTAGCGGTGCTGATATGATTGATATCAATATGGGCTGCCCCGCCAAAAAGGTGACGGGCGGATATTCAGGATCAGCATTGATGCGTGATCTTGATCTGGCGTTAGAGTTGATTGAGGCTACAATTGAAGCGGTTAACATTCCTGTGTCAGTCAAGATGCGCTTGGGATGGGATGAAAATTCTATGAATGCCGCAGAACTCGCGCGCAGGGCAGAGCAAGCGGGCGTGCAAATGGTAACAGTTCATGGACGAACACGTAGTCAATTTTATGAAGGACATGCTGATTGGACTGCAATTGCGAATGTCCGTGCTGCTGTCACTATTCCCTTTATAGCTAATGGCGACGTTGAAACGGTTGATGACGTTGACCAGATTTTGAAACTTACAGGTGCTGATGCTGTAATGGTTGGTCGTCAATGCCAGGGGCGACCATGGCATTGTGGATTTTTAGCAGGTGATAATAATTGCCCTAAAACATCAACTGATATCTACCGGTTTGTTAGGCGACACTATTTGATGATGATTGATCATTACGGTGAAAAAATTGGTATTCGTCAATCGCGTAAACATCTCAATTGGTATTTGGAACGGTATGCGCAAAACCTGGATCCAAAATTGCGAACGGAAATTCTTTCATCTCTTGATGTCAATTTTGTTATTAACAAACTGGAAAAAGCCATTGATAATAATGATGAAAATAAAATTGGAGAAGTCGCTTGATTGACATCCAAACCGACCAAGCAGGCCTTGTATTAAATGCACTTCCCCATGCTGTTATTATGGTAGACGCACAAGGTTATATAATCTCAGCCAACTGGGGTGCCGAGAATTTTTTAAGCGCCAGTATCAGTCATCTGACGAACCGGAAACTTGATGAATTTATACCTTTTGGTAGTCCGCTGATGATCCTTTTGGAGCAAGTTCGCGAGCGCCGTGGACCGGTAAGTGAATATCGTGTTGACCTGTCTTCACCTCGTTTGGGCGATGAGAAGCTTGTGGATATTTATGCCTCGCCTGTCGGCAATACAGACAATGTAGTTGTGGTTTTTCAGGAACGGTCACGCGCGGACAAAATTGATAGGCAATTGACCCATCGTGCTGCGGCAAGATCTGTTTCTGGACTGGCTTCCATGCTTGCTCACGAGATAAAAAATCCCCTTTCAGGAATTCGCGGTGCTGCGCAACTATTGGAAATGTCAGTTAGTGATGAAGATAAGTCTCTTGCTCGTCTCATTCGAGATGAAACGGATCGCATCGTCTCACTTGTTGATCGTATGGAGGTATTTTCCGATGAGCGGCCCATCGATCGGGTCGCAACAAACATTCACTCTGTATTAGATCACGTCAAAGCTATTGCAAAAGCGGGGTTCGCTCGCAATATCGAGATTGCAGAACTCTACGACCCATCATTGCCAGAAGTTTTTGCAAACCGAGATCAGCTAATACAGGTTTTTCTCAATCTCATCAAAAACGCTGCAGAGGCGGTAAAGGGGCAAGAAAACCCCAAAATAACGATGATTACCGCGTTTAGGCCGGGTATCAAAATTTCTGTTGGTTCAACGCGTGAACGAGTTTCACTACCGCTTGAATTTTCAATTCAAGACAATGGTCCGGGTGTTCCTGCCGATATTCAACCACATCTGTTTGACCCCTTTATCACCACAAAAACGAATGGCTCAGGCTTGGGTTTGGCGCTTGTTGCCAAGATTGTTGGTGCTCATGGCGGTATCGTGGAATGCGATAGCCAAAAAGGGCGTACAACTTTCAAAGTGCTCATGCCGATTTCACGCGTAGAAAATATAGCTAAGAAACGAGATGTTGAGACTTCCCTCAAACTCTCAAATACTCATCTTGATGGAGCATAATATGACGGAAACTATTCTAGTCGCGGATGATGATGCTGCTATAAGAACAGTACTTAATCAGGCTCTTACAAGAGCTG
Source organism: Lentilitoribacter sp. Alg239-R112 (assembly GCF_900537175.1). Taxonomy (GTDB): domain Bacteria; phylum Pseudomonadota; class Alphaproteobacteria; order Rhizobiales; family Rhizobiaceae; genus Lentilitoribacter. The sequence goes on from NZ_LS999834.1 coordinate 144,837, forward strand.
GATACGATGTTCGTGTAACGTCAAATGCTGGTACACTTTGGCGTTGGGTAGCGGCAGGTGAGGGTGATTTGGTCATAACAGATGTCGTGATGCCCGATGAGAATGCATTTGATCTTCTGCCACGCATCAAGAAAGCACGCCCAGACCTCCCTATACTTGTAATGAGTGCGCAAAACACTTTCATGACTGCTATCAAAGCATCTGAAGGTGGCGCCTACGAGTATTTGCCAAAGCCGTTTGATTTAACAGAGATGGTTTCTATCATCGGTCGGGCACTTTCTGAGCCCAAAAAGGTAGTTCCAACAGGAGGCGATGAGGTGGGTGAGACCATGCCACTTGTGGGTCGCTCCGCAGCAATGCAAGAAATTTATCGCGTTCTAGCTCGACTAATGCAGACAGATCTTACGCTTATGATCACAGGAGAATCTGGCACCGGTAAAGAGCTTGTAGCGCAAGCACTTCATGACTATGGCAAACGCAGAAATGGCCCTTTTGTTGCAATTAATATGGCTGCGATTCCCAAAGATCTCATTGAATCGGAACTGTTTGGTCATGAGAAGGGCGCGTTTACCGGCGCGCAGGCTCGGTCTACAGGGCGATTTGAGCAGGCAGAAGGCGGAACTCTATTCTTGGATGAAATCGGCGACATGCCGATGGATGCTCAAACTCGACTTTTGCGAGTTCTGCAGCAGGGAGAATATACAACAGTTGGCGGCAGAACACCGATTAAAACTGATGTTAGAATTGTCGCTGCTACAAATAAGGATTTAAAAAGTTCGATTAATAAAGGCGAATTTAGGGAAGATCTATTTTACAGGCTCAATGTTGTTCCGCTTAGATTGCCCCCACTTAGAGATAGAGCAGAAGATGTACCTGACCTCATTCGGCACTTCACGCAGCAAAATGCAGGTGAGGGGCTAGAAGCAAAACGTTTTGATGTAGATGCGATGAATATGCTCAAATCACATCCGTGGCCAGGCAATGTACGTGAGTTGGAAAACTTTGTCAGACGCGTTATGGCTTTGTATCCGCAAGATGTTATTACGAGCGAGATTACAGCATCTGAATTTCAGCAAAATGAACCTTCGGCACAAGATCTTACTCATATAATGCCAACTGGTCCTGTCAGTATTTCTCAATCGGTTGAGGAAAACATGCGAACGTATTTCGCAAGTTTTGGAGATGACTTACCTCCTGTAGGCCTATACCAGCGTGTAATTGAAGAAGTAGAATATCCGCTTATTTTGTCTGTCCTTACAGCAACACGTGGTAATCAGATACGAGCGGCAGAACTTTTGGGTGTAAATCGTAATACGTTGCGTAAGAAGATTAGAGAACTTGGAATTTCAGTTTACAGGTCCGCTAAGCCAGCTTGACAGTCTGTAATAAGCGTTGCATTTTAGCCACATTGTTGCTCTAAAACCACGACAACTAGTCGGTTCGAGAATGATTCTATAAAATATGCAATTGAATATTAAAAACAATGACGTTGTGGCTGTAGATATGCAGGTCGGGGCGAACAAGCACCATCGTAGATTTTTAAACTATCGCACGGCACTCGTTTTTCTTGCGCTTTTGAGTGCTGGTACTTCATTTATGATCCTGCTGGGTCTGACGCCGATCAAACCTGAGGAAAACGTGGTTCTGGGTGCATTGGCCGTCAATTCGGCATTTGTATTGTGTCTACTTTTTATAATTATATTCGAGTTCACCCGTCTATTTAAGGCACGTCGTCGAGGAAAAGCTGCTGCGCGCCTCCATATTCGAATTGTTGGATTATTTAGCGTTGTAGCTATAACACCAGCGATCATCGTTGCGGTTATTGCAAGTATAACTTTAGATATCGGGCTTGACCGCTGGTTTTCAATTCGCACGAAGGCCATTGTCAATTCATCGCTCGATGTGGCCGAAGCCTATGAACTTGAGAATGCCCGATACTTAAATGGCCAAGTCTTATCAATGGCAAATGATCTTGATAGTTCGAGAGCGCTTTTTACCTTGGATAGAAACGGGTTTGCTGATTTTTTTAAACGGCAGACTATCGGGCGCGGTCTCATCGCTGCGCAATTGGTAGATAACAAAGGTGAAGTCATTCTTGAAGCTGATATTGAGGATGGTGTAACTATGCCAAACATGCCAGCGGGAACTCTTGATGATGCTTCCGATGGATTGCCAGCTCTTATTCGATCAGGTCGCACAAATCTTGTTGGTGCTGTTTTAAAACTAAGAAATATTTCCAACTCCTATCTCTATGTCGTCAGGGCTTTGGACGATGAAGTTATTCGCGCAAAAGGGCTGATGGAAGCCGCAACAATTGAATATAATTCTCTCGAAGAAGGTCGATCAACTTTGCAGGTCGCATTTGGTGTGCTGTTTCTTGGGTTTGCGCTTATTTTGCTTTTATCAGCAATTTGGATGGCGATTGCCGTCGCAGATCGTTTGGTTCGACCCATTCGACGCTTGATTACAGCGGCAGATGAAGTCGCTGCGGGTGATTTGACAATCAATGTACCAGTTCATGCGTCTGATGGCGATGTAGGCTCGCTAACAATGACATTTAATAACATGATTTCGGAGATCAGAAATCAACGCGATGAAGTTTTAGTTGCAAAAGATCAGGTCGATGAGCGGCGACGATTTACTGAAGCAGTTCTAACCGGCGTTTCAGCTGGGGTAATTGGTATTGATCACGATGGATTTATAACAATTGCAAACCGATCAGCATCAGTCATTCTGGATAAATCTGAAGATGATTTGGTTGGAAACAAACTGGAAGATGTCGCTCCGGGCTTTACGACCATTTTTATTGAAGCAGGCTTGAGAGGGCGTGATGAATTTCGATCTCAAGTTACCACTACTTCGGGCGGGAAAGAACATAATCTTGATGTTAAAATTACACGTGAACAATCATCCGATGGTCGACAATCTTATGTTGTTACCGTTGACGACGTGACCGATCTTGTGGTTGCACAGCGCTCCACAGCTTGGGCTGATGTTGCACGACGCATCGCCCACGAAATCAAAAACCCTCTTACACCCATCCAATTGTCAGCAGAACGAATTCGTCGTCGGTTTGGGAAGTATATTCCTGAAGATGGTAAGGAAGTCTTTGATCAGTGTACCGAAACTATCGTGAGGCAAGTTGGCGATATCGGAAGAATGGTCAATGAATTTTCATCCTTTGCACGTATGCCAAAACCAGTTAAATCGCAACATGACCTTCGTGATATCCTCAAAGATGCTATATTTACACTTGAAGTCAGCCGATCTGATATTCATTTTGAACGCGAGATGCCTGAAGAACCGATGCTTGGCGAATTTGACGCCCGTATGCTGGGGCAGGCATTTGGAAATCTGGTAAAAAATGCGTCTGAGGCAATTGATGCCGTCTCTGACGATAACGCTCGTAAGAGCAAGCGTATTTTTGTTCATGCTTATCCTTCGCAAAACGGCAAAGATTACATTGTCGATGTAATTGATAATGGGAATGGCTTGCCGAGAGAAAATAGACATCGATTGCTCGAGCCGTATATGACGATGCGGGAAAAAGGCACAGGGTTGGGGCTGGCAATTGTGAAAAAAATTGCTGAAGATCATGACGGTTCATTGGAACTCCACGATGCCCCACCTGACTTTGATAACAATCCTGGCGCGATGTTCCGTGTCATTTTATCCAAGAATTCTGTAAAACCTGCTGATGCAGGCAAAGATGAAAAATAGAGGTCTGATGAATGCCAACTGACATTTTGATCGTGGATGACGAAGAAGATATTCGCGAGATCGTATCGGGAATTTTAGAGGATGAAGGCCATGAGACGCGTACGGCTTTTGATAGCGATAGCGCGCTTGCTGCCATTGCAGAGCGTGTTCCGCGCCTTATCTTCCTTGATATTTGGCTACAGGGAAGTCGTCTAGACGGGCTTGCATTGCTTGATGACATCAAATCGAGATACCCTGACTTGCCGATTGTTATGATATCCGGACACGGTAATATTGAAACAGCGGTATCTGCGATCCGTCGCGGCGCATATGATTTCATTGAAAAACCATTTAAAGTCGACCAGCTTATTATGGTTAGCGAACGGGCTATTGAAACCTCCCAACTAAAGAAGGAGGTAAAAGACCTTAAGCGGCGAACGGGTGGTGAGAATATAGATCTGGTGGGTGCATCTTTTGCTGTCACACAATTGCGCCAAACCGTCGAAAAGATTGCACAAACAAATTCACGAATAATGATCAAGGGGCCTTCGGGTGCAGGTAAGGAACTCGTTGCGCGCCTCATTCATAAAAATTCTAGTCGTGAAAGCGGGCCTTTTGTTGTTTTAAACTCAGCAACAATTACACCTGAACGGATGGAGGTGGAGCTTTTCGGCACGGAAAATTCTAGCGGAACAGAGCGAAAAATTGGTGCGTTGGAAGAAGCTCATGGTGGAATTTTATATTTGGATGAAGTGGCAGATATGCCGCTTGAAACACAAAATAAAATTGTTCGTGTACTCGTAGATCAGCAATTTGAACGGGTAGGTGGTACAAAGCGTGTGAAAGTTGACGTCAGGGTCTTGTCGTCCACCGCACAGAACCTTGAAGAGCTGATTGTAGCAAAGAAGTTTCGCGAAGATTTATTTCATCGATTAAATGTCGTGCCCGTTAAAGTGCCTGCGTTGAGGGATAGAGGAGAAGATATTCCTTTCCTCGTTGATCAGTTACTTAGGCAAGTATCTGAACAAATGGGTGTAAAAAAGTGCAAAATTTCTGATGATGCGCTTGCCGTCTTACAAGCCTATTCTTGGCCCGGAAATATACGCCAGTTAAAAAATATAATCGAACGAGTTATGATCTTAGGACATGACCAAAGTTCAGATGGTGTCATCAATGTGGACATGTTGCCTGACGAAGTGACTGAACTAGGTCCGGCGAAACGTGATGGTGGTCAGCAACATATTATGACACTGCCGATTCGAGAAGCGCGGGAAGCCTTTGAGCGAGAATATCTTCTGGCGCAAATTAGCAGATTTGGCGGTAATATTTCTAAAACAGCATCCTTTGTTGGAATGGAACGATCGGCATTGCACCGAAAATTAAAATCTCTTGGTGTTGGAAACACATAGCAATCATAATCAAATTGGGGTAAACCAGCCACGCTAGTTTGAATTGTGTGAGTATAAATTGAACGTCAATTGCTATAAGGGACAGCCATGAAAGTTATAATTTGTGGTGCAGGGCGTGTCGGATACGGTATTGCTGAACGATTGGCCGCCGAGGAAAATGACGTATCTATTATTGATACATCCGAAGAGCTTATTCAGGTTATCCGCGATACCCTTGATGTAAGGGGCTATATTGGCCATGGTGCTCATCCTGAAATACTTGCGCGCGCTGGTGCCGAACAAGCTGATATGATTATAGCGGTTACGCTTTCTGATGAAGTTAACATGGTCGCTTGCCAGGTAGCTCATTCACTTTTTAATGTTCCCAAGAAAATTGCCCGTATTCGTGCTCAGGGATATTTGCAACAGCATTGGTCTGATTTGTTTTCCAGCGATCACATGCCAATTGATGTCATTATTTCACCAGAGATTGAAGTCGGAAAAAAAGTACTGCGCCGTATTGCCCTGCCTGGCGCTATTGATGTGGTGAGTTTTGCTGATGACAAAGTCGTCATGACAGCGATTGAATGTCAGGAAAATTGCCCGGTTGTCGATAGGCCACTTGTTCAGTTAACAGAAATGTTTCCAGACCTTCTAGCAACCATTGTTGGTGTTTGGCGTAATGGTGAGTTTATTGTTCCAAACTCATCTGATCAACTTGAAGTTGGTGATGTTGCTTACGTTGTGTCGAGTTATAACCATGTTAATCGTACACTAGCGCTATTTGGGCATGAGGAGCAGGAAGCTCAACGTATTGTTATTGCAGGTGGTGGCAATATTGGTGAATATGTAGCCAAGAAAATTGAAGAGAGTCAGTCGCGAACGCGCGTCAAAATCATCGAATATAATCGTAACCGCGCGCTCAAAGTTGCTGATAATCTAGATAAAACAGTTGTTTTGAATGGTTCATCAATTGAACAAAAAATATTGGTAGAGGCTGATATTCAAGACGCGGATCTTATGATAGCGCTGACGAACGATGATCAGATTAATATTTTGTCTTGCGTTATGGCAAAGCACTTAGGTTGCAGTGCAAATCTTGCCTTGATCAATAGTCCAACATATCAGCAGTTTACAAAATCAATTGGAATTGACGCAGACATTAATCCGCGCTCCGTAACGATCTCTCGCGTTTTACAGCATGTACGCAGAGGTCGAATTCGTTCGGTATATACGTTGCAGAAGGGGGCAGCTGAAGTTATTGAAGCAGAAGCTTTAGAAACTTCCGCATTGGTTGGTAAGCCAATAGGTGAATTGGAGTTACCAAAAGGTATGCGTATAGGTTCGGTCTATCGCGACGGCAACGTTATCAAACCAAATGGAGCTACACAGATTAAGGCCCATGATCGTGTTATTATTTTGGCAACGGCCGATGCAGTAAAGGCTGTTGAGCAGCTCTTCAGGGTCAGTCTTGAGTTTTTCTAAGGCGTTGTGATGACAGGTATAGTGCATGTAATTGCTCTAGCAATTTTCGGACTTTCCTCGCTCTTATTGATCCCTATATTGGTGGCTTTGGGGCAAGGTGAGGGTGGTCTTGCTGGTATAATGCTCATATTTTCTACGCTCGGAATATTTGTATCAATTGTAATCTTGGCGGCGATTGCTGATCTTGAATATAACCTGTCCCGCTCCTTAAGTTTTGTTTCGCTCTTAAGTTTATGGCTTATCACATCGTTGGTTGGCGCATTTAGTTTCATGGTGTTTTTGAATATGCCTTTGGGCGCTGCATGGTTTGAATCCGTAGCCGCATTAACAACATCGGGCGGGTCTTTAATTTCAAAATCGGCCTCCAGTCAAACAATGTTGGTCTGGCGTGCATGTATGGAGTGGTACGGAGGGTTTCTCACCCTTGTGTCTGTGCTACATATTCTAGCTCCGGGTGAATTTGGTGGTCTTATTAATACCGAACGCTCCCTTAGACCGAAATCTGGTAATAAAACATGGCTGCCGGATTCCTCTGGTTATCAACGCTTAATTACAGAGTATGTTATTATCACGCTTCTGATTGCGGTTGGATTAATGGCGTCGGGTGTTACAAGCCTTAACTCAATGATGTTATCTATGGTCGCAATTGCGACCGGTGGCTTTACTCCATTTGAAGGTGCATTGGACGAAAATGTTGGCCGTTTTGGACAATTCGTTATCATTATTGGTCTTCTTGTTGGTACTCTAAACATCTTTTGGCGACGCAGCATTATTAGGAGTCCAAGAACATTTTTACGCAAAAACGTTGAACTGAATTATATTTTAGTTGCATTGCTTGTACTAAGTCTCGTTTACGGTTTTAGATATGCTTCGCTTGCCGGCTCAGAAAGATCCGCAGAAAATGCTTTGTTACATATTCTCGAGGGGTTGTTTTCAGCAACGTCTCTTATTGCAACAAGTGGAATGGAAACCCGCCCCGGTGCGATAGCCGTTCTTCCTGATGTATTGGTTCTTGCCGTCGTTCTTATTGGTGCGAGCATTTATTCAACGACAGGTGGGATCAAGATATATCGAATCGCAATGATGGCTGCCCATGCTTTGCGTGAATTGAAGAAACTCATTCATCCCACAAGTGTTCAAAATCTTCGATTTGGTGAAGTTGTGATCGATGAGCAAAAAATGGCAGCGATTTGGTCACACTTTATTCTCTCACTTATTCTGGTAGGCATTGGTGCCTTTCTAATTTCATTCTTTGGGTTTTCATTTGATGCTGCGGCGACATTGGCAATTGCACTTTTTTCTAACGCAGCCCCAATTTATGATGCGCTTATTCCGACACTATCCGAAATTTCGCTAGCTGAAGGTGTCGCGTGGCCGTCTTTGAGCGATGGAAATACATTGTCTTACATCGTTTTTAGCGCATTAATGCTGGTCGGACGCCTTGAAGTTATCGCCGTTTTTGCTGTTCTGAATTTCAGATATTGGTTAAATCGATAGGTTGGCATATAGCGGTGATTGAAAAAATAGCCAAATCTGTCGATTTTGAATAAAAACAATCTAAAATTTTCCAGAAACTACTAAATTTAACCATTTATGTTTCTAGTTGAGGCTGTTAGATGTGAATGCTGATTGCTTTATTTTCTGCACCACAATGTTGAAGCTAATAAATAGATCCGAAAAACAATATAGAAAACGGGGAAAAAAAATATGGCTGATAAATCTCAAAATTTGCAAGACTTATTTTTGAACAGCGTTCGAAAACAAAAAATGTCACTCACAATATTTTTGATCAACGGTGTTAAATTGACAGGCGTTGTTACATCATTCGACAATTTTTGTGTACTATTACGACGTGACGGTCACTCACAATTGGTTTATAAGCATGCCATCTCCACTATCATGCCAGGCTCCCAATTGCAGATGTTTGAAATCGAAGAAGGTGCTGGCGATCAATAAGGATCAGAAGCAATAGATACGTTCGATACACCATTTTCTAAGCAAGACTCGACTGGTTTAGAAACAGATGATGGCATTCGTGCTGCCCGCACCATAGTCATTGCTCCGACAATCCGGCGACGATCTGATCCCAAACAGGTCTCACTCGGAACAGAGGTGATGCGGGATGGTGAAGCACGTAAAGACGAGGCAATCGGTCTAGCTCATGCGATTGATCTGAACGTTGTGTTGTCGCTGACCGTCACCTTACCTAAAGCTAAAGCCTCAACCTTGCTTGGTTCAGGTAAGGTGGACGAGGTCGCAAGCCTTATCAAGCAGTATGAGGCTGAACTTGTCATTGTTGATCACGCATTATCGCCTATCCAACAGCGAAATTTGGAAGAGGCTTGGCATTGTAAGGTTATTGACCGTACGGGGCTCATTCTCGAAATTTTTGGTAAACGAGCCTCTACAAAAGAGGGTGTGTTGCAGGTAGAGCTGGCCCATTTGAATTATCAAAAAGGACGTTTGGTGCGCAGTTGGACGCACTTGGAACGTCAACGCGGCGGCGGCGGCTTTATGGGTGGTCCAGGTGAGACGCAAATCGAATCTGATAGGCGCATGCTGCAAAGCCGTATTTCAAGTTTAGAGCGTGAACTGGAGCAGGTTCGGCGCACGAGGCAGCTTCATCGCTCTAAACGGCAAAAGGTCCCGCACCCTATCGTCGCCCTTGTAGGATATACGAACGCCGGTAAATCAACGCTCTTTAACAAAATTACCGGCGCTGACGTGTTGGCTCACGATATGCTTTTTGCAACGCTAGACCCAACCCTTCGTAAAATGTCGCTGCCTCTCGGGCGTTCGGTTATTTTGTCTGACACAGTGGGATTTATTTCCGATTTGCCCACTCACTTAGTTGCGGCATTCCGTGCCACGTTAGAGGAAGTGCTGGAGGCCGATCTAATCCTCCATGTGCGGGATATGACTGATCCAGATCATGAAATTCAGGCGAATGACGTCATGCAGATTTTGTCTACTCTTGGTCTTAAGGACAAAGAGAACGCAAACATCATTGAGGTCTGGAATAAGTTGGATGATCTTGAGCCTGAAATAGCCGATCAATTCCGTGAGAAGGCTGACGGGCATGAAAAGGCGATAGGTGTGTCTGCGCTTACAGGGCAGGGCATTGGTGAGCTTCTAAATTTAATTGAGAAGGAGCTATCCGGTCGAATTACGGAGCGCACAATTGAGTTAAAGCCAGCTCAGATGCGGATATTGCCTTGGATTTATGAGAACACAAAAGTATTGGCCAGAAAAGATCAGGAAGATGGGTCTGTTCAATTGGATATTGAGGTAACAGAGCATGATGCCGAAGAACTTTTGAATCGACATCAAGTCCATTTTCTATAAAGATTTTGCCTCAACCCACAGGGCTTCCATCTGCTCTAATGTTGCTGATTTAATATCTAAATTATTATCTGCAAGGCTTTGTTCTATATACGAAAAACGTTTTCGAAATTTTGTATTAGTGCCGCGTAGGGCCATCTCAGGATTGACATTTAGATGCCGTGCCAGATTGACGAGAACAAACATCAAATCGCCCATTTCATCCGCGACTTGGTCTTTGTTTCCCTTAGAAATTTCAGCCCGTAATTCAGCGATTTCTTCTTCCATCTTATCTAAAACCAATGATGGATCATTCCAGTCAAAACCAACTTTTGATGCCTTTTGCTGAATTTTTAATGCCTCTTCATTGGCTGGCATCGCGCGTGAAACTGTATCCAGTAGACCTCTGCTATCTTCCTCAGCTAAACCACGAGCGCGGCGTCTTTCACTACGTTCCTGCTTTTCTTCGGCTTTGATTTCATCCCAACGGACTTTTACTTCTCCACCTGTTTTCGCATTACCATCGCCAAAAACGTGTGGGTGTCGGCGGATCATCTTTTTATTGATTGCATAAACCACATCCTCGAATGAGAATAGACCTTCCTCCTTGGCCATTTGTGCGTGAAAGACGACTTGCAACAACAAGTCTCCCAATTCGTCACATAAATCCTCAGGATCATTTCGCTCTATAGCGTCCGCAACCTCGTAAGCTTCCTCTAATGTATAGGGTTTAATTGTTTCGAAATTTTGCTCAATATCCCAAGGACAGCCTGTTTCTTTATCCCTAAGTGCGGCCATTACTTCAAGTAAACGCACAATATCGTTTGAAGGTGTCATATTAACTTCCTGGCTATTTAACTTAGCGGAATATCATTTTCTGATTTACTGTTCTGATAGGTTGCCGACATTTCATCATAGCTTTTAGCAATTCTATCTACTTGCGCCAGAAGATCAGCCTTTTTGTCGCTATTGAGAGAGTTTATTCCTTCAACGATACCTTTTGCCGTAAAAAATGCGTTCTCATGATTGTAGCCACCTGCATCCAGTCCATAAAGTTCTTTCATGATTTTGAGATCGTGAGGGATTGCAAATGCATCTTTAGAATCAACATGTGAGAAGAAGTAGAAATAATTGTCAAATCCGGCCCATGTAATTGCAGACATGCACATTGTGCACGGCTCGTGAGTGGTCAGAAAAATGAGCTCAGAGGTTGGAGGGCGCTTATTCGCATCTATTTCATAAAATCGTTTTAAAAGATGCACTTCGCCATGCCAAAGTGGATTTTCCATCTCGTTATTTGTTTCTGCCAAAACAAGCGAATAATCACTTTTTCGCAAAACGGCTGCACCAAAAATTTTATTGCCGAGTTCAACACCTTTCTGGGTCATCGGAACGATATCATTCTCCAACACATTTAGCATCTTAGTAAGCAAGATTTCATCGTTAAAGTTTGGTGGCGTCATATTTGGCTCTCCGGGTAGAAAATACGGTAAGAGAATTCGTTTTCTCCTTTTCGCACCGAATTGAGAAAAATCATACCCTTCGTGATCAAAACTTCGATTGTTGTTCCTTCAATTTAATTTTGAAAGTAGCCAAAATACGCCGAGATACGAAACAGGACTTAGTTATGGCTGCAATTGAAGACAAACTTATCGCATTTCCTACCTTCTTTAAGGTAGAAGGCGAGAAAGTTGCGATCTTTGGTAATGGTGATGAAGCATTTGCAAAACTGCGTCTGCTCTCAAATAGCCGTGCCGACATTATTGTTTATGCTGACGCGCCAGAAGCAGATCTTGTTAAATTTGCAGCCAAAGAAGGCTATGAGCTCATTCGTGCTAAATTTGATGCTAGCCAACTTGAAGATGCGGCTATGGTATTCGCTGGAACTGGCGATGAATTGCTTGATCAGCAGATTGTAACCGCTGCCCGTGAGTTAAAAATCCCGGCAAATGCTGTCGATCAGCCAGATTGGTGTGATTTTTATACGCCGGCTCTGGTTAATCGTGCACCACTATCAATCGCGATCGGTACAGAAGGTGCTGGGCCGGTTCTTGGTCAGATCGTACGTGCTCGTATAGATCAGATGTTATCTCCCTCTCTTGGTCCCCTGGCGCGACTTGCACAGCAGTATCGTAAAGCCGTTGATCACATGGTGCCACGTGGCGTAACTCGCCGCGTTTTCTGGCGTCGTTTTTTTACTGGCGATATTGCCGATAAAGTGGCAATGGGCAATATTTCAGATGCCCGACGTATCGCTACGCGTATTCTGCGTGAGCGTGAAGAAGCCCAAGGTCATGTTTGGCTTGTGGGTGCGGGCCCGGGTGCAGAAGATTTGCTGACATTGCGTGCACAGCGCGTCATGATGGAAGCTGATGTAATTTTACATGACGCGCTTGTACCAATGGCAGTTGTAAATATGGGGCGCCGTGATGCGGAACGTATATCAGTTGGAAAACGCAAGGGCTGTCATTCAAAATCACAAGATCAAATCAATGATCTACTTGTCGAATTAGCATCGTCTGGAAAACGCATAGTGCGTCTTAAATCTGGCGATCCACTCATATATGGCCGTGCTGGTGAGGAAATGGCCGCATTGCGCGATGCCGGCATCTCTTATGAAATTGTGCCGGGAATCACATCCGCATTTGCCGCGGCCGCTGATTTTGATTTGCCGCTTACTCTTCGCGGTGTGTCATCTTCACTTGTTTTCACAACAGGTCACGATCTAACAGGTGCCGCGTTACCTGATTGGGCACGTTTGGCAATTTCAGGTGCGACGATTGCGGTTTATATGGGCCGCACAGTTGCGGCGACGGTTGCGAATAAGCTTATGGAAGCTGGCCTTGATGGCAGTGTAAGTGTTGCCGTTGTTGAAAATGCCGGTCGTGCGGACAAAAAACTAATGCATGGCATACTACAAAACTTACCAGCGCTGGAAGATCGAACAGATCTTGCTGGCCCTGTCATGGTGATTATTGGGGAAGCCGTTGCTGGTGCAACTTTCGACCATTCAACACCGCTTCTTGAATTTTCAAATAACAAACTAAAAACAACTATTGGAGCATAGTATGATTTCTAAAGTCTTGACTGCAAATAAACTAATCGATGGCAATAGCGTTTGGCTCAATGCTCAGGGCGAATGGTGTGAAGAGTTGAAAGACGCATTTATCGCCCGTCATGATGAAGCTGTTGCCACTCTTGAAGAGACAGGAAAGAAAGCCGTTTCTGATAATCTTGTTGTTGATGTTGCTGTGATCGATGTTGTTGAAAGAGAAAATGGCATCTGGCCAACGCGCTTGCGTGAGCGCATTCGCTCGCACGGCCCAAGTGTTGCCTATGGTTATGATGCGTTAGCTGATAACGCAGCGATAAAAGCTGCCTAAGGATACATAATGTATAGATATGATGAGTTTGATCACGCGTTCGTGAACGAGCGCGTAGCTCAGTTTAAAGATCAGGTTGAACGCAGGGTTTCTGGTGATATTTCAGAAGACGCATTTAAACCGCTTCGTTTGATGAATGGTGTATATTTGCAGCTCCATGCATATATGCTCCGTGTTGCCGTTCCCTATGGCACTTTATCGCCCAAACAAGTGCGGATGCTGGCCCATGTTGCGCGCAAGTATGATCGTGGCTATGGCCATTTTACAACTCGTCAGAATATCCAGTTTAACTGGCCTAAACTATCTGATATTCCCGCAATTCTGGAAGATTTAGCAAGCGTTGAAATGCACGCGATCCAAACATCCGGCAATTGTATTCGTAATGTGACGACAGATCAGTTTGCCGGTGCTGCCGCCGATGAAATTGCAGATCCTCGTCCCTATGCTGAGATTTTACGTCAGTGGTCGTCTATTCATCCTGAATTTTCTTTTCTCCCACGTAAATTCAAGATTGCAGTAACAGGCGCACCAAATGATCGTGCGGCCATTCAGGTGCATGATATCGGCTTGCAGCTTGTGAAAAACGAGGCAGGTGAAATGGGCTTTACCGTCTATATTGGCGGCGGGCAGGGGCGTACACCTATGATTGCTAAAAAAGTCAAAGACTTTTTGCCTGAAAGCGATCTACTATCTTATACAACAGCCATTATGCGTGTGTACAACTTGCATGGTCGCCGCGATAACAAATACAAAGCACGGATTAAAATCCTTGTGCATGAAACAGGTCTTAATGAGTTGAAAGCGCAAATTGAAACTGAATGGGCGCATCTTAAAGATACAGAACTTAAGCTTCCGGACGAAGATATTGCAGCTATAACAAAATATTTCGAGCCTCCCAAGCTTGTAGATCGTGCAGAGGGTTGGGGACAGCTGGCTGAATGGAAAAAAGCAGATGCTTCATTTGCAACCTGGGTAGGGCAAAATGTTGGCCCGCACCATCACCCTGATTACGGCACAGTGACAATTTCACTCAAGCCAATCGGTGGTGTTCCTGGTGATGCAACAGACGCCCAGCTCGACTTGGTTGCAGATTTGGCTGAAGAATATGGCAATGATGAAGTTCGCGTCACACATGAACAGAACTTGGTTTTGCCGCATGTCGCACTTGCCGATCTTGAGCCTCTTTATCGCGTTTTGGCTGCCCATGGATTGGCAACAGGAAATGCAGGTCTTGTGACAGACATTATTGCGTGTCCGGGTCTTGATTACTGCGCTCTGGCAAATGCCCGCTCAATTCCAGTTGCGCAAGAGATATCCAACCGCTTCGGCGATGATGCACGTCAGCAGAAAATTGGCGATCTTAAAATAAAAATTTCCGGCTGTATTAATGCCTGTGGTCATCACCATGTTGGTCATATCGGTATTTTGGGCGTTGAGAAGAAGGGTGCTGAACTTTATCAGCTCACTCTTGGTGGTTCGGCGGATGAGAATACATCCATTGGCAACATCACCGGACCCGGGTTTGAGCCAGATAAGATCACCGATGCGATTGAAACTGTTGTTGATACGTATCTGGACCTTCGCACAAATGATGATGAGGCCTTTATAGACGCTTATCGTCGTGTGGGTATGGAGCCGTTTAAAGAAGCGCTCTATGGCAAGAAAAAACTGGCTTAAGGACCTGATATGACACAAATTTGGACAAAATCCGGTTTTCAAGCCGACAGCGAATTTGGTATCCTTGCCGATGGTGCAGAATATCTTACGATTTCTGATTTGGCCGATGCGACAGGTAACGATCTTGCTGTACGTATTGAACCATCAGATGATGTGGCTGAACTTTCCAAGTATTTGGATAAATTAAGCATTGTGGCTGTTCAATTTCCTGCCTTTAACGATGGTCGTGCGTTTTCACATGCATCGTTATTGCGTGATCGTCTTGAATATAAAGGTGAAATTCGCGCATTTGGCCATGTGCTTTTGGATCAGGTGCCTCTTATGCTCCGTTGTGGGATTGATAGTTTTGAAGTGAGTGATGAGCCAACAATTCGTCATTTGGGCGAGGGGCACATTCCTGGAATTAGCCATCATTATCAACCATCAATGGACGAGCCATTCAAGGCCAATTCCTATAGCTGGCGATATATGGCAAAGCCTGCAAGTTAGAAATCACAATTCCTTTAATGCCCCATATTGCAATCTAACAGATACTGTGGGGCATTTGTTGCTATGCACTAATTGCAGCGCTGCAATGATGAAAGTGCGTTACCTTTATAGCAAGGGAAGGCGTATTATCTATCAGCAATGTTAAGGAAACACAGCCATGAAATTTCCCAGCTTATTACAACAGGTCCGCAGCGCATATGCAGTAGGTACCGCAATTGAAAACGGAAAAGCACCGTCAAAAACACATCTGAAAAATTTGGGTATTGAAAAATCCTATAGTGAAATGTTCAAGCGTTAGGAGTTGAACGATCCGTTGGTATTTTGTGGATCTGTTAATGATTGTGATGATTAAACGGATCATGGGCAGGGCATTGGGGCAATGTTTTTCTGCAGGCATTAATGGTGCGGCAGCACGAATAATCATCCGCTGTAATTTATACGTTAATATTATAGTCCTTAAAAGCCGATTCAAATTTTCTGGAAGCTGTGAACAAGCATTGATGCTATTTCCTGCAATCTGTTCTTGGAAAGATGATGGCGCGCTGCACCGGATAATCCGATCATGGCGGTTTGGTAGGTATCTGCCACCTTGGATGGGTCTTGAACCTTTAATTCACTCAACTTTACCACTAATTGGGCACGAAAATCGTCACGAACTTTCTGTGTGATTTTCAGCGCATCCGGATCAGACGCATTACGGGTGCCATCCAGTACGAGGCAGCCTCGTCCTCCATCCGGCGACGTGTAGCTTTCAACCGCAGCGCTAAATAGGAGCTCAGTAAAATCTTCCAGATTATTTGCCTGAAAAGCCGGCTCAAACAGGGGCGCACAGCGATCCTGATATAGTTGTACAGTCTGGGCAAATAGATCAGCTTTTGATCCAAATGCTGCATATAAACTAGGTGCGCCTACACCAATATTCGAGGTGAGCTTTGACAGGCCAGTCGCCTCGTAACCATCGTCCCAAAACAGCTTAAGTGCGATGTTTGTCGCTTTCTCTTTATCGAATCCCCGAGGGCGTCCACGCTTCTTTTTTGTATCGGTCACTAAATAATCCTTGAGTTTCGTTTTTATTTTTGTAATGATCACTATATATTAAAATTGGAGATTATCAATGTTCTATAAAATCATATCAACAACAGCACTAATCGCATCCCTTAGTGTTGGGTCTATCGCAATTGCACGGGACGCACAGACAACCAGCGCAATTGACCCGAGCGCACCAATCTTAACAATGATCAATGTTTTAACACCAAAGAACGGAGATCAGGACGCTCTTGTTGCCCAACTTGAATTGGCGCTACAATCCACTTTAATAAACGAACCTGGGTTCATATCCGGCAACGTCCATAAGTCTCTTGATTCCAAACATGTGGTAAATTATGCGCAATGGGAGGACCAAAAGTCACTTGAGGCATTTGTTGCCAAACTTCAATCAGGAAATGCTCCTGACATGGCGCAGGTGTTTACAATGGCCACACCAGACTTCCATCCCTACAAAATAATGTCCGTTCACCAGTCCAAAAACTAAGGAACGGTATGATGTTGACACTTTACGGATTAAATACACCAAACGTTTATAAGGTTACAATTGGTTTGGAAGAGATGGGCTTTGATTACGAGTTGAAGACTGTCGACGTGCGCTCGGGCAAACAGTTTGAACCCAATATTATTGCAATGAATCCAAATGCTAAAATTCCGATTTTACACGATCATGACAATGGTATTACCATCTCTGAATCAAATGCAATTTTACTCTATCTGGCAAAGAAGAGGGGAGGTTTCTTCCCTGAAGATGATCACGGGTATGCAAAGGCTATGGAGCTTTTGTTTTTCCAAGCAGCTTCTGTTGGGCCATTATTTGGGCAACGTGCACACTTTGCATTTCATTCGGGAGGTTTTGACAACACCTATGCACTTGCACGCTACACTAAAGAGGGTGAGCGTCTATATGGTGTATTAGAAGAATATTTGAGCCGATCTGGTATATGGTTCTTGGATGAATATTCCATTGTGGACATGGCCGTCTATGGTTGGATGCACACAGCAATACATATGGGTTTCGGTGTTGAAAAACATCCGAACCTAGAGGCGTGGTGCAAACAGATGGCCGAACGACCCAATGTGATCAAAGCTGTTTCAATACCAGCAGTTTTACCCAACTTTCCGGAACCAAAACGACCTAGAGAAACAATTGAAGCTTAAAGTTTAGCATCAGTGAGACATTACTAAATGGGCGTTACAAATCAAAGTCGCATAAGATATATTATGGAACTTTTTATGATGCCTACAAGTCGACTATAGATTTGAAGCTTGAACGCGTTTTGGGGTTTGTCCGTATTTCTGTTTGAATTTTGATATGAAATGAGATGTGTTATCATATCCGACTTCTAATGCAATTTCAGTGACTTGCATCTGTGTCTTCAACAATAGGTTATGTGCTTCCGAAAGTCGTTTGTCGATGAGCCATTGACTAGGTGCAATATTAAACTGACGTTTGAACTCTCTGTTAAATGTTGAGACCGAGCGACCGGATAAACGAGCATAATCCTGTACTTTGAGATTATGTGTGAAATGCCGACGCATGATATGCTGGATATTTCGACGACCACTTTCGGCATTATTTTCATTCAGAAAAGATTCGAAGTATCCTGTGTTGTCAGCCAGTTTAACTAAGTGCAGCAACTCCATTAATTTGATATCCAGAAGATCAGCTGATCCGCTGGAATTGTTATAGATTTTCAATAGCGAATGCATAAATTCAGATAGATTTTCATTTGCTGATATTTTGTAACTATTGGCCTTGGCTTCAGTTTGGCATTCAGAAGAACTTATCCGTCTCTTGAATTTGGAAATTATATCTTGATCAAAGAAGAATAAAAATGCCTCCAATTGACCAGACCTATTGTAGAAGTTTGATACCATGTGAACATCTCGAGAAAATAAGACCATCTCATTGGCATTTACTACTATTTCTGTACCGTTGGGGGTTATAAAAGTCTCCTGCCCCTGTAGGATAAAACACAAACAAGGCAGATTAACGTGAAACTCGACATCCAAAGCTTCCGAATTGATAAGCTTATGATATATAGCGCTTTTTCCATATTTCATAACGGCCTTAGCGTCTGCAAAATTGTCCAAACCTTCCGGGATGATAAGACAGCTATCGTCTAAATCATCAAAAGTCGCAAGTAATTTTGGCATATGTTTTTACTTTCATGAGCAATCGCAAGTTTGTGCGCGATTTCCGGCATTTTTGATCTATCGCAGATATCTCAGTTCTTTTCTATCTCCTAAAAAGTCGCAACTCAACAAAAGGAGAAAGATATGAGTGTTTGGGTTACATTAGAATTGACTGTTCGAGATGGTGCATATGCCGATTTGAAACCGTTTTTGGAAGAAAAACTACCCGCAGTGCGTGGTTTTGACGGTGCTTTGTCTGTTTCCATTCTATTCGAGGAAACTAGCAATAAATTGTTGCTTCTCGAGGAATGGAAATCACAAGAGCACCATCAGGCCTATATAGCTGCAATCTCTGAAAATGGCGTTATGAAAGAGCTGCTTTCTTACATGATGGGCCCGCCGGATGTTCAGTATTATCATAGAGTTATGATATAAAGGCTTGTCGATATGGAAATTACCAGACGCGAAACACTAACTGCGGCTGCCATTTTATTTGCTGTCAGCAGCTTGCCTGTCAAAAGTAAAATCTTTGATTCAGAAAAAATTATAACTTCGGTAACGAAGATGAAATTATCGGGCTCCGACTCACAATTTTCAGAGATAACCAATCGGCGTAAAATGCCCGGATTTTTATCCCAGAAAATTGTCAAGAACGATAATTTTATTGTTTTGATTGAAGAATGGAAAAATAGCGAACCATCCAATTCTCAGTCTTATCAAAGACAATTAATTTAAATCCTTTATCTGGCATTCGTTGCGGCGGATGCCAGATAATCTATCTGAATCATTCGGTACGTGGTTTATTTATCGATGGCAAAGCTGCCACAAGCAAATCATGAAAACCATCTGTTGATTTGTCGGATATATCAAATAGATCACGTCGCATGCGGGGCTCCCAGAACTTATTGATATGTTCAGCTACGTCTTTTGACGCGGTTGTCTGATCCTGTGATGAGAAGAAGGTCGCGATCTGGTTGCCCATTCGGATCAGTTTCTTATTTAGCTTGTCTTTATGCTCGTCATGCGACATCTGAATTACTCTCTGATTGGGCTTTGGCTAATTGAACACCAGCCAACTGTACACGATTTGGATGTGTGTAAATTTCAAAACTATCGACACGGGCAAGGGCGATCAGAGTTAGACCCGCCTGCTCTGCTGTACGTATCGCGAGCGCTGTTGGGGTTGATACGGCGATCAAAATCGGTGTGCCTGAAATTGCGATTTTCTGAATAAGATCAACTGATACGCGTGATGTAAGCACAATTGCGCCTTTGCTCGTGTCTCTGTTTTCCCGTGCCAGTGCGCCAAGAAGTTTATCAAGTGCGTTATGTCGACCTACATCCTCTCGAATGAGTTCTAGATCACCTGATGATGATAAGAAACCTGCGGCGTGTACTGCGCCAGTTTCCGCACGAATTTCCTGCTTGTTATCAAGTTGTTCAACAGCACGACTGACAATTTCATGTGACAATTGAAATTTGTTTTCGCTAAGTTCTGGTAACTCACGCAAGATATCTTCGATGGACTCTATTCCACATAGACCGCACCCTACAGGGCCTGCCATAGCGCGGCGTGCGGCGGTAAAATTAGATTGCAATTCTTTCGTAAGCTCCATTTGAACATCAATACCTTTGCCGACGTCCAATATATCCATATTCATAATGTCGGTTGGCATTCTAATGATCTGTTCTGACAGGCTAAACCCTATTGCAAAATCTTCTATATCAGCGGGTGTTGCCATCATCACGGCATGCGTTGTGCCGCCATAGGTAAATGCTACCGGCACTTCCTCCGGCACAGTCCGTGAAGCAGCTTCTAAGGAACCATTTTTTGAGATGGTACGAGAAACATGCGCATATGTTTTACGTCGCGTCACGCTTGCTACTCCGCAGGCTCAATAACTGGCATTTTGATACGTCGAGATTGATCAGCTTGCTCATTATATTCAATTTGCCATTCGGATGGTCCATTTGATGGGCTAACTTGCACCGCTGTGACTTTATATTCCGGGCAGTTTGTTGCCCAGTCCGAGAAATCAGTCGTGATCACATTAGCTTGCGTATCTGGATGGTGGAATGTTGTATAAACAACGCCAGTTGCCACACGTTCGGTTAAAGTCGCCCGTAATGTTGTTTCGCCAGAGCGGGATGCAAGACGGACAAAGTCACCCTCATTAATGCCGCGTTGTTCAGCATCATGCGGGTGAATTTCAAGCAAGTCTTCTTCGTGCCAACGCGAGTTTTCCGTTCGGCGTGTTTGTGCACCCACATTATATTGGCTTAAAATACGACCCGTTGTCAGAAGAAGCGGGAACCTTGGTCCAGATTTCTCATCCGTTGCCACATATTCTGTACGGATGAAACGCCCCTTCCCTCGCACAAATCCATCCATGTGCATAATAGGTGTGCCTTCTGGCGCATTTTCATTGCACGGCCATTGAGCGGAACCCTTTTCTTCCAGAAGATCGTAATTCACATTGGTAAAACTTGGCGTTGTTGCTGCAATTTCATCCATGATTTCAGATGGATGGCTATAATTCCAATCCGCACCCATTGCCTGTGCAAGCTTTTGAGTTACTTCCCAGTCGGCAAGGCCATTCTTGGGAGACATGACGCGGCGAACACGGTTGATACGACGTTCGGCATTGGTGAACGTGCCATCCTTTTCCAAGAATGTGGAGCCCGGCAAGAACACATGAGCGTAGTTTGCGGTTTCATTTAGGAATAGATCATGCACAACCACACATTCCATTGCTGCCAGACCCGCCTGAACATGTTTAGTATCAGGGTCGGATTGCAATATGTCTTCACCTTGAATGTAAATACCGCGAAAAGAACCCTCAACAGCAGCATCAAGCATATTTGGAATGCGAAGACCTGGCTCATTGTTAAGTTCAACACCCCACATTTTTTCAAAAATGTCACGTGTGGCATCACCTGAAATATGACGATAACCAGGAAGTTCATGCGGGAATGAACCCATATCACAAGCGCCCTGAACATTGTTTTGACCACGGAGCGGGTTCACACCCACGCCTTTGCGTCCAATATTGCCTGTTACCATGGCAAGATTGGCGATCGCCATAACAGTCGTTGAGCCTTGGCTATGTTCAGTTACGCCCAGACCATAATAAATGGCACCATTTCCACCTGTTGCATAAAGACGAGCTGCACCGCGAAGCTCTTCGGCTGGAACGCCAGTGTAGCTTTCAGTTGCCTCTGGACTATGTTTTTCATCTGAAACAAAACTCGCCCAGTCTTCAAACTCGGACCAGTCACAACGCTCACGAATAAAGGTCTCGTCTGCAAGGCCTTCGGTGATGATGACATGTGCAAGCGATGTCATCACCGCTACATTTGTACCTGGACGTAGCGGCAGGTGATGTGATGCTTCAACATGTGGAGAACGCACGGATTCAGTTACACGAGGATCGATGACAATTAATTTAGCACCTGCCCGCAATCGTTTTTTCAAGCGAGAGGCAAACACTGGATGTGCAGCTGATGGATTTGCACCAATGATGATTGCAACGTCGGTATCTTCGACACTGTCAAAGTCTTGTGTACCGGCAGATGTTCCATAAGCCTGACCCAACCCATAACCCGTTGGCGAGTGACAAACGCGTGCGCATGTATCAACATTGTTATTGCCAAAACCAGCGCGGATCAGCTTTTGCACGAGGTATGTTTCCTCATTCGTGCAACGAGATGATGTAATGCCGCCAATAGCGCCTTTGCCATGCTGATACTGAATACGACGAAATTCGGTTGCAACATGTTTGAAAGCCTCATCCCAAGACACTTCACGCCAAGGGTCTGTCACCTTCTCGCGAACCATTGGGTTTAAGATACGATCTTGATGGGTCGCATACCCCCAGGCAAAACGCCCTTTTACGCAGGAATGCCCACGGTTTGCTTTACCATCCTTATAGGGAACCATACGGACAAGCTCTTCGCCACGCATTTCAGCTTTAAATGAGCACCCTACACCGCAATAAGCGCATGTTGTGATCTTCGAATGCTCTGGTTGGCCAATTTCAATAATCGATTTTTCCTGCAAAGTTGCCGTTGGGCAAGCCTGAACACAGGCACCGCAAGACACACACTCAGATGACATAAAGTCATCGCCTGACATGCCTGGCGATACGCGGCTGTCAAAGCCCCGACCTTCTATGGTCAGTGCAAAAGTGCCCTGCACTTCTTCGCATGCGCGTACACAACGTGAGCATACAATGCACTTTGCTGGATCATAGGTAAAATATGGGTTGCTCTCGTCCTTGGCGATATATTTGGGGTTTTCCTCGCCATTCTGGCGCGCAACCACATGATTTTCACCTTCATAACCATAGCGAACATCACGAAGGCCAACTTCGCCTGCCATATCCTGCAATTCGCAATCACCATTGGCCGCACAGGTTAGGCAATCGAGTGGATGATCGGAAATATAAAGCTCCATCACGCCTTTGCGAATTTTCTTAAGAGGCTCGGTCTGCGTTTTAACAACCATACCTTCCTCGACAAGCGTTGTGCACGAAGCTGGCGTGTCGCGACGGCCCTCGATTTCCACCAGACAAAGACGACACGAGCCAAAGGCATCCACCATATCTGTCGCGCAAAGTTTTGGAACTTTAATGCCAGCTTCTTGTGATGCACGCATAACAGATGTGCCCTCTGGCACCGAAACTTCGACACCATCGACAATGATGGAAACCATATTTTCTGATTTTGATTCAGGCGTTCCGAAATCTAATTCTTTAATCAATGGCATCTCAATTACTCCGCAGCTTCGATGTGCTGTTTAGGGAAGAAATCTTCAGGAAAATGTGTAAGCGCACTCATAACAGGATAAGGCGTAAAGCCACCCAATGCACAGAGCGAACCAAATTTCATGGTGTTACAGAGATCGGTCAATATTTCGATCTGCTCTTTTGCATCATCACCGTTGCGAATATTGTCCGCAACTTCTACGCCGCGTGTTGAACCAATTCGGCACGGCGTACATTTACCGCAACTTTCAATGGCGCAAAATTCCATCGCAAAGCGCGCCTGAGCAAGCATATCGACACTATCATCAAAGACAACAATTCCTGCATGACCAATCAAGCCATCTTTGGCGGCAAATGCTTCATAATCAAAAGGCGTATCAAACAAATCGCGTGGGAAATAAGCACCCAAAGGCCCACCGACTTGTACAGCTCGCACAGGGCGACCAGTAGCCGTTCCACCGCCGATTTCATCAACAATTTCACCCAGCGTCATGCCAAATGCTGCTTCAAAGAGACCGCCATGCCTCACATTTCCAGCAATTTGGATGGGCATTGTACCACGTGATCGGCCCATTCCAAAATCGGCATAATACTCGGCGCCCTTGTCCATAATAATTGGAACAGAAGCGAGCGAAATGACGTTGTTGACTACCGTGGGTTTGCCCATAAACCCTTTATGGGCAGGGAGAGGAGGTTTAGCGCGAACAATACCGCGTTTACCTTCCAGACTTTCTAGTAATGATGTTTCCTCACCACAAACATAGGCCCCTGCCCCAATGCGTATTTCGATATCGAAGGCGTTATCGGAGCCCATCACAGATGGGCCCAAAATGCCATTACCTTTTGCAATGTCGATGGCTTTGTTCAAAATAATGCCTGCATCAGGATATTCAGACCGAAGATAGATATAGCCCTTGGTGGCACCTACCGCCAAGCCAGCGATTATCATACCCTCAAGAACAACAAATGGGTCACCCTCCATGATCATTCGATCGGCAAATGTGCCGCTATCGCCCTCATCCGCATTGCAGACGATGTATTTCTGATCTGCTTGAGCGTTAAGGACCGTGTCCCATTTTATCCCAGTTGGAAACCCTGCACCACCACGACCACGCAGGCCCGAATCTGTGACCGTTTTGACGATATTTTGGGCCGACTGCGCAAGTGCTGCCGTAAGTCCCTTTAAACCGTTATTAGCCCTATAATCTTCCAAGGATAACGGATCAGTTCGACCACAACGCTCAAACACCAGCCGTGTTTGTTTCTTAAAAAACGGAATTTCTTCAGCTAAGCCAAGTGAAAGTGGATGCTCTTGCTTGCCTTCCAACATGCCTGCATCATAGAGTGGGCCAATGTCATCAACACCAACAGGGCCATAGGCCATGCGGCCTTCGGGTGTTTCCACCTCGATCATTGGCTCCAGCCAGATCATGCCGCGTGAACCCGTGCGAATAATTTCGATATCCTGATTGGAAATCGCGACCGCGTTGGCGACGTCGTTAGCACCGAGCGCGACGGATGCACTGTCTTGTGAAATAAAAATTCTTCCACTCATGACAAGATCTCCGCTGCAAGAGCTTCGATTTTAGCGTTATCAAGTCGCGCAACCAGTTTACCGTCAACCATGGCAGCGGGTGCGCAAGCGCACAGACCCAAGCAGTATGTAGCTTCAACTGTAACATTGCCGTCATTTGAGGTTTCGCCCCACTTGAGCCCCAAAAGTGATAATAATTTATCAGATAATTCATTTATGCCCATGGATTGACACGCTTCGGCGCGGCAGATTTTGACAATATGTTTGCCCGCCGGTTCCGTGCGGTAATCGTGATAAAAGCTCACAACGCCGTGCACCTCAGCCTTCGATAGATTTAGCTTATCAGCAATAACGGCTAGCGAATCTTTTGGAATATAACCAAACGTCTCTTGTATTCCATTTAAAATGGGCAGCATCGGACCTTCAAGTGATTGTAATTTATCAATAATGTCAGATGTGACTGCTTCAATCTCATCGGTAATAATACCAAGTGACATTTAGCTACCTCCCAAAATCGCAAGCTATCTGGGTATAATCACGCGAAATTATTGCAAAATCAATAAGTGTATCCCGTTGATCGATAGAAGAATTCTATCAAGCTTTGAGATTACGCTGTGCCAAGCGATTTGCCTCATAAAGAAGCGCAGCTACGACAGGCGTATTAGGTTCTCGTTTGGCCGCAACAATCCCAACAATATGTTTGGCATTGGGGTTTTTAATCGGAATACCTTTGATATCGCTACCAAAACTCATTTGTTCAGCCAGATTGAATGGCATAATGCTTGCCCATTTTCCATTCATCACGTGGGAAAATAACACCAACATAGAATCGGATTGAAGCAACGGGGTGATTTTAATGCCAGCAGCATCCAAATATCTATTAATTATCCGGCGGTTTTGCATGTCTGGCGTAAGAAGGCATAAAGGTATTCCTTCCAATTCCCTCCATTCGACGGAGTCACGATCACTCATTGGACCGCCTTCTTTTACAATAAGTTGATATTGTTCAGCAAAAATCGGAAGAGAAATGAATTTTCCGCTCAAGGGTTCATCATTTAAATATGTAATACCGGCATCAATTTCGAAATTTTCAAGCTTGGACAAAACTTCAATTGATGTACATGCTGTGATGGTAAATGAAACTGAAGGGTGTTTTTCCAGAATTGGCAGCGTCAGTTCATGGATAGTTGCCGATGCTGTGGGTATGGTTGCAATGCGAATATGACCAGATAGTCCGCTTCGCGCATTTTTCATCTCATCGCGCATAGCTCGCGTGTCATTAACGATGCTCTGCGCCCACTCATGTACGCGCTGTCCTTCTTGTGTAAGGCCTTTGAAACGCGAACCACGTTGAACCAGGACAACTCCCAAATGATCTTCCAGCTGACGAATGGCTGATGACAAGGTTGGTTGTGTAACGCCGGAAGCCTCCGCCGCTTTGCCAAAATGCTCATGTTTTACGAGCGCAAGATAGAATTCCAGCTTATCGATCATCTGTGTTTTCCCAACTACTGTCGTATATTCATAATCTGAGATTGAGCAAATAAGCAACCAGCAAGAAATGTTATCTGCGTGGAATAAGATGAAACACTAGTTCTTTCATGTCGTAATCTTCACCATCATCTGCAAGAACATTTACGATAAATATTGAACGGTAGTGCGTTTCTACTTTCGTCTGAGGCACAGAAAATGGTGGCCCGTTTCGAACGGATTGATCATATTCCAATGTTAAAAGAAGTTGTTGGGCATTATTTGTAATCTGGGTGAGGTGCTTGGCGTAGCTGCTGCGAACATCAGCGGGCAATGCAACAAGCGCTGCACGGTCGTAAACAGCATCAACATGCCCAAGCATAGGGGGCGTCAGGTCAAAAATGTCTCCAACGAAAATATCAATATTTTCAGCGGAGTAAAGTTTAAAACTATCAATGTCTGTGATCTTGGGGGTAATACCAAGTTCATCAAATAATTCAATAATTGCTATTTCGCTTAGCTCAGCACCAACAACTTGATATCCGCTTGAGAGCAGCCAAGCAATATCTAATGTTTTGCCGCAAAGCGGGAGAAAAATACGAGCATTGTCGACAAGTTCGAGTGTATCAAAATGTTCAATCAAAGTCGGATTCGCTTCAGGTTTGTGGAACCTGATATTTCTTGTTTTCCACCTATCATGCCAAAAGTCTGCTTTCATGTTTATGCCTTTACTTGCCAGGATATGTTAAGCGCTTTTGGCCCACGGACTGAGAGACCACTCTTATAAATAACCCTTTCGTCAACTAGCTGAATGTTACTGAATCTGTGAAGCAGAGTATCAAATATAATCCTCATGTTTAGTCGCGCTAGATTATTTCCTAAACATAAATGGGCTCCCTGCCCAAATGCCAAGTGCCTGTTTGGTGTTCGTGTAATTATGAACTCATCAGCTTGTTCGAACTGCTCTGGATCCCGATTTGCAGAACCATAAAGCAATCCAAAAGTTGTACCTTTCTTGAAGTGCTGTCCGGCAATTTTTACATCCTCCAAGGCATGGCGATGAAAAAAAGGAAGTGGGGACTCAAAACGGAACATTTCTTGAATGGCCGTGGGCGTTAGTTCAGGGTCTTCTTGTAAAGCTCTCATTGATTGAGGGTGTTGAAGTAGCGTATGCATACCACTACCAAGTACATCGATGGTGGAGCCGTGACCTGCCATTAGAATTAACATGCAAGTCGAAATAAACTCATCTCTCGTGTAGCGGCCTTCACGCTCGTCAATAATCATCTTTGATATGAGATCATCTTGCGGTTTGCGCGCACGTTCAGCCCGTAAATCTTCCAGAAAATGATAAAATTCTTTTGTAGCATTCTCCGCAATTGTTTTCTTTTCATCGCTGCGATCAACATCAAAGAACTGAACGATTTGTTCTGACCAAAGGCGAAGTTGTGAGCAATTTTCCTCAGGTGCACCTAAAAGATAACCGATCACATAGCCGGGGATATGAGCTGCAAAATCATTAATAAATTCGATATCATCCCTTTGTTGAAGTTTATCCAAAAGTCCATCCACAAAGGTCTGCACAACATTTTCCAGATGGGCGATGGAGCGAGCGGTAAACTCTCCAAAAATCTGTTTGCGAAGGCGTCTATGTATGTCGCCATCACTATCAAGTAAGCTAAATTGAACAACACGTTCGTGGTATGGCATATCGTGCCAGTTTGCAGCTCGCTGTCGTTTTTTTGTTTGTTCCACTGTTTCCAAGCCATCAAGCGAACGCACCATTTTTGGGTTGCGTGCTATCGCTGAAACATCCTCATATCGAGATAAAAGCCACAAATTTTGAGGTTCAAAATAATGCGCTTTACCGCTTTCTCTTAATTCCCGATAGATACGATATGGATTTTCGGAAAATGCATTTGAAAACGGGTCGAAGTGGATTTGTTGCTTACTCAAATTGGCACCATATATTTTTAGAGTTTACCAGAAACACTAACAATGAAGGTGATAAGAAGCCATAGTCTAACTTTGATTTAATCTGGGAAATCTGGACATAACGAAGTATGCCATTTCCGATTTTAAAAATCGACGAATTGGTTTTTCACAAGCTTGATGGACGATGTAAGATAGGGTTATTACTAATAAAATGACTAGTGTTACCGCTTGAATCGGATTTAATCTGAGTTCAGCTAATTTTTGCAATACTATATACCCGACTTCTTGATGAATGAGATAGAGTGGATAGGATATCGCACCCAACATCACTGCGAACGAATGCTTAATGGGAATAATTTTGCCAAAAATCCCAATAGCAACGGCACCAATCGATAATATTGCGCAAATGGTAGACACCAGTAAATCAGGTTGATTGCTGAAATTTGGAAGCTGAGCCTGTATGCCAAGGTGTTTGATACCCAGTGATAATGACACTCCCGAAATCACCATGAGCAGAGCGTGGGGCGCTGTCCATCTATTTTGCTTGGCATGCCACATCACAAGGCCACAGACGAAAGCACCTGCATAGTAGGTAATGAATACGAGCTCGATGATTCGGTTTTCCAACAGCATTATATTTGCGAACGAGATGCCAAGCCAAATGGAGCAGATTTTCAATAGATGCTTATGAAAAACATCAGACAGTAACAAAATAAATACCCAACCATAGAACACAAATTCAAGCACGAGGGTCCAGTAAACACCATCCACAAAAGGGTGACCAAGAGTTTGAGGAAGGAGAAGCAAGTTTGCGAACCATAATTTAAGATTCAAAATATTTGTACCATCAAGCAACGCAATGAGTAAAAAACTTACTGTCATACAAATCCAAAATGCAGGCATTAGCCTTAAGATACGGTTGGACATAAATCTAAGTGGATGAATATCAGTACTAACATGAGCGATAACAAAGCCGGAAAGAATAAAAAATATAGGAACGCCCAAATACCCGTATTGAAAAAACAGGGCTGCAATTCCCTGGCTAGGTCCATATCCGGTCAAACCCATATAGGGACCGATATGTCCGTAATGTGCAAGCATAACCCAAAATGCCGCCA
Source organism: Lentilitoribacter sp. Alg239-R112 (assembly GCF_900537175.1). Classification (GTDB taxonomy): domain Bacteria; phylum Pseudomonadota; class Alphaproteobacteria; order Rhizobiales; family Rhizobiaceae; genus Lentilitoribacter. The sequence continues at coordinate 174,285 of NZ_LS999834.1, forward strand.
AAAAGCGGATAATATCAAGATTAGGATAATAGTTGCGGTTTTCAGGCTTCATTTACCTAAATTGCCAAATTTGGTGAGATTTTCAATCAAAATGCTAACTTTAGGTTAACGGCTGAATCCATGCGTGATCAAATTTAGCCCATGTAATCGCGCAAAATTACGAGTCTTTCAAAAACCGCATTTTTTTTGATTTCTTGGCCATGAATTGTCCTAATTTCGCCCTTCCTCAAACACAAAACATCGTCATCTTGTTGTTATTCGCAATGAAGCCAATAACGGTAGCGAATAACTAAAATAAACGACGAACGGTCAAACCTCTAAGAGTTTGGCATGTTTAACAAGGAGAATTAAAATGAAAAAGTTCCTAACACTTGCTACAGTAACATTGCTAACTGCAACTGGCGCGAATGCGGCAGAATTCGTTGAAATCGACACAAATGCTGATGGATATCTTTCATTTGAGGAAGTTGTTGCAGCAATGCCTGACATGACAGAAGATGCATTCAAAGCAGTAGATATCAATCTCGATGCGCAAATCGATGCAGACGAGTTTGCTGCTGCTGAACTTTAAAAAGTAGAGTTTGTCCCCCCAAGACTTCTACTGGAGAGTGGCTTTGTGCCGCTCTCCAAATTCTGTTTAGAGAGTGACTTCAATCTTTAGTCCATCGTAACACGGGGCAATGTGTTCAGGTGTCGATGACATGACATAGTCATAGTCTAGCGCCGTGTGCATATGCGTTATATATGCTTGTTTTGCGCCAAGTTTTTTTACCCATTCTGCTGCTTGATCGAGCGAAAAGTGACTAAAATGTGGTTTTGGTAAAGTCGCATCAATAATGATTGTGTCTAACCCTAGCAGCTTTTCCATGCTTTCTTCTGGAAACTGACTCACATCACTGCAGTAGGCAAAATTCCCAATTCTAAAACCCAATGAGTGAATCGGACCGTGGATAAGGTCAATTGGCATAAGTGGTATAATTCCACCCTCGCCGTCGATCTCAATTGATGTGTTCATGTCTTTGATCAAGTTATGCTCGATGACCGGTGGATATTCACTTCCTGTAGGAGTCTTAAAGCAATACTCGAATGAATCTTCCAAAGTCTCGAGTGTCACTTTATCAGAGTAGATCTGTACGCGTTTTCGGTGCGCCATTGCAAAAGCGCGTAAATCGCCAATACCGTGGATGTGATCGGCATGTCCGTGTGTATAAATAACTGCATCAATATATCTGACGCGAGCTGAGATCATTTGCTCTCTAAAATCAGGACCGGTATCTACAACAACTGTTGTTTTCTCTCCCATAGGACCGAATTGTTCGATCAATAAACTCGCACGTCTGCGTCTGTTTCGAGGATTATTAGGATCACATGCACCCCAATCACCGTCCGAGCGCGGTACCCCATGGGACGAACCACAACCCAATACAGTAAATATGCGACTTGTCGGTTTGATGGTCATTAGAACGTCATTTTCGTAAATAATCTTCGACAGTTTTCCGTCGTCTTTAACCATAGCTCATCTTCGTCAAGACCTACAGTTTCTGCCAGAACACGAGCGGTATGAACGACATAAGATGGTTCATTTCGTTTGCCGCGAAATGGCATCGGCGCAAGATATGGCGCATCAGTTTCCACAAGCAAACGATCATGGGGAACAGATTTTGCAATCTCGCGTAATTCATCAGATTTTTTGAATGTTAAGATACCGGAAAAAGAAACATAGCCTCCAAGTTGAACTCCTGTTTTGGCAAGTTCTGCCCCGGAGGAAAAGCAATGTAAAATAAAAGGAAAATCGCCCTTTGTAACTTCATCTTCCAAAATCTCTGTCATATGCGCATCAGCATTACGTGCATGAATAACAAGCGGTAAGCCTGTTTGTCGTGCCGCCCAGATATGAGTGCGCATAACTTTTTCTTGCACCGCGGGTGGCGCATTATCATAATAATAGTCTAGACCCGCCTCACCTATTGCCACGCATTTCGGGTGTTTGGAGAGTTCTAGGAGTTCATTAAGTTCGATATCCGGTTCTTCGCCTGCATTAAGCGGATGTGTGCCAACAGAACAAAAGACGTTATCGTATTTTTCTGCAACAGCTTTTACTTGATCAAACTTCCGCACGCGGGTGCAAATTGTTACCATCCTGCCAACACCAGCTTGCTGTGCTCGTGTGACAAGCTCATCACGATCTTCGTCAAACTGCTCAAAGTCAAGATGGCAGTGACTGTCGATCAAAAGTTTGGTTCCCTCGATTAGTGATCGTTCTGCTGGCACGTTACTACTCAACTTCTTGTTCAACATAACGAGGGAAAATACCTGATGGTTTAGGAAGATCAGTACCTGATTTTAGCCGTCCGGTTTTACCCAACTGTGCAAAACTACGCTCGTCTTCTGCTATCAACAAAAGGTCAAGCAGTTTAGCGGATGAATCGGGCATAATGGCCTGACATAAAATACCAACTTGCCGGATGACCTCTGCCGTTACGTAAAGTACTGTTCCCATACGTTCCGGATCAGTTTTCTTTAAGGCCCAAGGCTCTTGACCTGCGAAATATTTATTAGTTTCGGAAACAGTTGCAAATACTGCGCTAACATATTGATGCACAGCTTGCTTATTCATTGCATCACGTGCCCCGGTAAGCAGATTATCAACTTGGGTTAAAATCTCCTTATCTTCGGCGCTTAGCTCACCACAAGTAGGAACTTTAGCCTCACAATTTTTATGTATCATAGAAAGCGAACGCTGGGCTAAGTTTCCCAAATCATTAGCTAAATCAGAATTTATTCGGCCGACGATTGCATCGTGGCTATAGTTGCCATCATTGCCAAATGGCACCTCGCGCATAAAGAAAAAGCGAACCTGATCAAGACCATAATGATCAACCATAGATATCGGATCAATGACATTTCCGAGTGATTTTGACATTTTTTCTCCTTTGTTAAAGAGAAAACCATGAGCAAAAACACGCTTTGGTAAGTCGATACCCGCAGACATCAAAAATGCCGGCCAGTAAATTGCATGAAATCGAATGATATCCTTGCCAATTATATGTGCAGCAGCTGGCCAAAATTTCCAATTTTCAGCATTTTCATCCGGAAAACCGAGCGCTGTAATGTAGTTGGTTAGTGCATCCACCCAAACGTACATTACGTGCTTTTCATTGCCAGGAACTAACACGCCCCAATCAAATGTAGTGCGCGAGATTGAAAGATCTCTCAGGCCAGATTTTACGAAAGACATAACTTCATTACGACGAGAATTAGGCCCTATGAAATCGGCATTATCTTCATAATGTTTTAGAAGAATATCCTGGTACTTGGATAAGCGGAAAAAATAACTTTCCTCTTCTACCCATTCGACCTCAGTTCCCTGTGGTCCGTAACGTTTTCCGTCTTCACGAACATCTGTTTCATCTTCTTGATAATAAGCTTCATCGCGGACAGAGTACCAACCCGAATAACTATCTAGATAGATATCACCGTTGGCTTCCATACGGCGCCAGATTTCTTGGCTTGCTTTATGGTGGCGTTCTTCACTAGTCTGAATGAAATCGTCATTTGATGCATTCAAAACCTCTGCCATATTGATAAATTGAGCAGAGTTTTCTGCAGCGAGTTCAGCGGCAGTAACCCCCATTTTTTGTGCTGTTTGCAGCATCTTTTGGCCGTGAACGTCTGTGCCAGTTAGAAAGTACACTTGTTTACCATCCAAGCGTTGAAACCTTGCCATGACGTCGGTTGCAATCAACTCATAGGCATGGCCGATATGCGGCGCACCGTTAGGGTAGGAAATTGCAGTCGTGATATAATATCTATTTTGATCAGTCATGATGTCACATATTTTGAATTGAAATGATGTTTGCGTCTTAAGTGAAAATTTGAGAAATAGCTATGTTTTTTCTCAAATTCCCATCATAGAGAATAGAGTTAAAATCGTCTGTTTGCGATCAAGATTATAGATGTCAGACTCAGTTTTATGATTGTTCAACTTCTCGGATAATTCCGCAAGTTCAGCCGCCTTGCTAATCTGGCCTGCATTCGCAGCCGTTTTAGCCTGCTCCATTGTATGCGTGATCATATGATCAACAAGGAAGTGATAGCTGGTTTCCTGATCTTTTTTTGCCAGACTTTCCGCTAGTTTGTGCAGCGTTTTACGATCTGCCTGACTATCCTGATCGATAATATCATTAAAATGTCCGATGAGCTCGGCTCCACCATAATTTAGAATTGTCAAAGCTCTGGAAACCGACCCCTCTGACAGTTTTAGTAGTTGGCGTATGCTTGCGTTATCAAGGCCGTTTACAACATCTAGATGATTTAATGCAGACACCATGTCTTGATCATTTAATGACTTTATATGAAGAGAAAGACATCTTGAGCGAATGGTAGGTAACAATCTTCCTGGTGAATTTGATAAAACCAAAAAAAGCGCTCGTTTTGGTGGCTCCTCAAGAATCTTTAAAATTGCATTCGCAGCGGATCTATTCAGGTCATCGGCTGTATCAATAATGGCAATTCGCCAATTATTAGAACCGGATGTCTGTGCGAAAAATTTACCTGTTCTTCTGATATCATCCACGCTGATTGAAGATTTCGTTTTGCCTGTTTTTGCGTCCACTTCACATTTGATGTGCATAAGATTATGCGATGCTTCACCAGCAACCTGACGAAAAATGGGGTTCTCAGGATCTGGGTCGGATATCTGATCCGGAGCTTGATCTGTATCGGGGTTGTTTAGGATATGATTGGCAAGGCGAAAAGCAAATGTGGCTTTACCGATGCCTTGTTCACCTTCTAGCAAAATTGCATGGTGGATCCGCCCGGATTTAAATGCAGAGGCAAGAAAATTCTCATTTTCCTTGTGGCCAAATAATTTTGTGTTTTCTGCAGGCGGTATAGCACCCTCTAGCTCAAGACTCATGAGACCTTATTCTTAGAGAAACGTTTTCCTCTAGCTTTCTTCGGCAAGATGGCAGGCAAAGCGAGCTCCACAGTTTCAAAAACGTCTTGAAATATGGCGTTAACATCCCGATCGCCATCAATTATGCGACATCGGACAGGGTCTTCTTTTGCAAGATCTAAGAAACCTTCGCGCCGCATCTCGTGTGTTGCCATTTCTTCGCGTTCAAAGCGATCAAGTGTACCGCCTGTTCCGCTTCGTTCTTTAGCTCGTCGCATTCCGACTTCAGCAGGAACATCAATAATCAATGTCATGTCCGGATACATATTGTTAACAGCAACACGTTCCAGACTTTCCAAAAGATTTGCCTCAATATTTCCCGTAACACCTTGGTATATTCGCGTTGAATCCGCAAAACGATCACATAAAACAACCCTGCCGGCTTTTACAGCTGGCCGAATAACTTCCTCCACATGGTCGCTTCGCGCCGCCGCAAACAGAAAAGCCTCCATGCGCACGCCAAATTCTTCCGCTGCGCCAGATAGCAACACATGTCTTGCAGCTTCCGCACCAACCGAGCCACCTGGCTCGCGTGTTACAACAACGTCATGACCGATTTTCTTCAGCTTTTCAGCCAGAAGTTTGATCTGAGTGGATTTCCCTGCCCCTTCCCCTCCTTCGAAGGTTATGAAGCGACCTCTTTTTAAATTCACGTTACTGCCTACAATCAATTGCGCGCTAGACTCATTGTCTATCCGTCTAATTTATAACAAAGCATTAGGCAATAGAACCTGAAACCGCAAATTTGATGGATTGTCAGAGGTTTATCACAACCAAAATAGTAAAAGCTCTTTAAAGGCGTCCCATGCACGGTCATGAAACTCGCCTTTCTCCATGTCACTCTTAGCGAAAACTGGCGCGGTACGTGATAATGTCTCGCCAACCCATATACGAACCTCACCCACTTCATCACCGGCTTTCACAGGCGCTGCAAGTGGCCATTTATAAGCAACACGGGCTTTCAACCGTTCAGTGTTATTAGCCGGAAGCAGAATATCGACGTCCTGTCCTGCGATTAGGTCAATTTCTCCTGCTCCGCCATAAACACTGGCAGTTCCGAGATTTTCACCTTTCTTAAAAAGTAGTTTGGATTTGAAGTTTTCTAATGCCCAAAGCAAAATGCGTCTTGTCTCTTCTTGCCGCTGTTTCTTGGTTGCTAAACCACTCATAGCCAAAAACAATCGCTGGCCATTTTGCTCAATAGATGATGCAATCGCGTAGCCAGATTCCTCGGTAAAACCGGTTTTAAGACCATCTACACCAATGCCAGCAGTTAACAATGGCGCACGATTGAGCTGTCTAATCTTGTTCCAAGTAAATTCAGTTTCTGAGTAATATTTGTAATATTCAGGATATGTGTCAAAGATATGCTTTGATAGGGTTACAAGATCGCGCATTGTCACCCGTGCTTTTTCATCTGGCAGGCCAGTCGAATTGGCAAATACGGATGATTTTAGCCCGATTTCACCAGCGCGTGCCGTCATGTGGCTCGCAAATGTTGCCTCATCTCCAGCCATGCCTTCCGCTAGGATAATACAAGAATCGTTACCAGAATGAACAATCGCTCCACGAATAAGGTCTTCAACTCGAATTTCAGATTTAAGCGCTGCAAACATTGTCGATGTGCGTGAAGGTGCTCCGCCTGTTCGCCATGCATTTTCAGATACTTTAAATGTGTCTTCTAAGCTTAACTCACCTTTTTGTAATGCATTAAATACCATCTCCATAGTCATAATTTTTGCCAATGAGGCCGGAGGTATTTGTTCATCTTCGTTTTTGGCGAAGAGAACTGTGCCTGTCCTTGCATCAATTAAATATGCTTGTTTAGCCTTGGTTTGAAATTCCTGCGCAGATAATTGCGGGCAAAACACAACTGGAATTGCAAGTAGTGCAAGAACAAAAAAACTCAATTTGAGGTGAGTGCGCATCAATCACGTTGCCTAAAGGTGAAACAAAACAAAATACAATTGTTTTGATGATAAACCATATTAGCTAATGATTGAAGTTATTGTATCGTTTTTCTCAAGTGATATTTTTTTAACAAATCCACAGTCAGCTTTGGCTTCACGACAGCCGTTTGCGGTTCGGCCTCTAACGCAGATGCCAGAACTGTTGGTTTCGCTGCTTTAACAGTCTTTGAAACTGTCTCTTTAGTTATAGTATTTGTTTTGGCTGGTTTGGGAATAGTTCCTGTTACTTCAGCAGAGGGTACATAAACATTTTTGCCACCCACCAAGGTCAAAAGGTCACGATGTGGAGGTTTTGCAGGCTTGGCAGCTTTGGCTGTTTTAAATACTTCAAACGGAGCTTTTACTGCATTTACAGCCAATTGGGTGCCTTGAGCAAAGATGCCTGGACTTCCATTTTCTGAGTATGATGCAACCAAATATTGCATATCCTGACCATGTAAAGGTGCTCTTCCTATATACTGAACGCGAACATCGGCAACGCCTTTTTGCTTCGTGCCAAGCATGTCGGCGGCTTTGCTGGAAAGATCGATGATACGTTTGTGCGCAAAAGGACCACGATCATTGACGCGGACAACAACAGATTTACCAGTTTCCTGATTTGTTACACGAGCATAACTTGGCAACGGAAATGTGGGGTGTGCAGCTGATAAATGGTATTGATCATAAATCTCACCATTAGCTGTTAATCGACCATGAAAATTGGGACCGTACCACGATGCTAATCCAGTGCGATCATAGCCAGGCTCTTCTTTTGGGTGATACCATTTACCGCGAACTTTGTATGGTTTGCCAACGACAGCACGACCACCGCCTTTTTTAACATTTTTAGAAACTGTCAGACGTGGACTGGCAGCCACACCATAAGATTTTGATGAAAACTTGGTTTTATTGTTTATACTTGCGGTGTTTGTCCCAACCTTTAGCGCATCACCAGTAGAACTACAGCCAGCGAGCGCAGCAGCTAAAACAAAACCGCAGCAGATTTTTGTCAGGAACCCCAGTGAAGGCTTACCAGCGCGAAGGTTTGTTATTTTAAAACGAAGGTCCAATATATTTAACTCTTAATTTCATCTATGTCGAATTGTGGTCATTAAAGGCCACTATATGGCAAAAATACGATCTAATCCTTTAATCATGCCGAATCTGCTCAACATGTCGCACATTTGTTGTTTCATAGTTGATAAAGCCTTAAAACAGCAATATCTACTGTGTGAATGATATCTGCATAAATATAATTCACCAGCAAGTCACTTTGAATTACGTTTTATTATTAAAAACTGCAATATTTTTCAAGAAACTGAAAAACACGTCTTGCATTCAGTCTCAGTTTGTTACAAAAGACGCTCACCGGAGAGGTGGCTGAGTGGTCGAAAGCACTGGTCTTGAAAACCAGCGAGCGTGTAAGCGTTCCGTGGGTTCGAATCCCACCCTCTCCGCCATTATTCTCATACTACGACTATGCTTTTGAAATTTGCTCAAACCCCAAGATAGTTTGTACTCAAGTTTCACGTCTACTTTATTTTAGCAAATACTCATTATGAGCGATGTTAGTTGGGCTGTTTGAAGTATCTGATATTCAATTTAAAACAGATTCTTATCACTTTATGGCAAGGGTAATTGTAAGCCCGATACCGTCATTGGCTTGACTGAGCGCTAGTCCAAGATCGATTTTTGCGAATGCCTGTTTCGAACCCAACGTGCCATATTCTGCAACGTTCATAAATGTCTGTAATGCATCTTTTGTTAATCGAATGATGATTTCGGGGATGTCAGTGACTTTAACATAGTTAGTGTGCGCCAATTCACCCCATCGATATTTGGGACTATATATGCATTAATAGGGGCGATAAAAAGCGGAGCGAGAAAATGGAAAAAGATCTGCAATTTGAAGTTCTTGTTGTTGGTGGCGGGTTAGCTGGTTTGAGCGCAGCAATTGCAGCGCATCTTGCTGGTTTTAAAACTGCTGTGATCGCTAAAAAATCGGATACTGATGATGAGCGCACAACAGCTCTTTTTATGCCGTCTATTGATTTTCTGGACAAAATAGGCATCTGGCAGCAGATAGAGACAAAGACAGAGGCGCTTCAAACCATGCGCATTTTGGACGGCACAAAACGCATTATTCGCTCGCGACCCGCTTCATTCCACGCCAATGAAATTGAACTGGATCAATTTGGTTTTAATATCCCAAATCAAGTATTATTGGATGCGTTATTTGCTAAACTGGACGAGCTCAAAATCACTCGTTTCGATGAGTTTGCTACTGATTACGTTGATAAAGGTGATATTGCTACAGTTAGTCTGACAAATGGTGGCGTGCTAAAAGCCGGGCATGTCATCGCCGCTGATGGCCGACGTTCTCTTATCCGTGAAAAAGTTGGTATTAAGCATAAAGCTTGGCAATATCATCAAAAAGCCATTGTGCTTTCATTTAAACACAGCCTGTCTCACCAAAATATTTCGACTGAGTTTCACACCGAAAAAGGTCCGTTCACACAGGTTCCATTGCCTGGCAAGCGTTCTAGCCTAGTCTGGGCAATCAAACCTGAAGAAGAGGCTGAAATTCTCGGTAGGCCTTTAGACGAGCTTAACCAAATGGTTGAGCAAAACTTACACTCCACTCTTGGTGCCGTCGAGATAGATACAACACCACAATGTTATCCGCTTTCTAGCCTGCTGGCAGACAAATTTGGCCGAGGCCGTGTAATGCTTGTTGGAGAAGCTGGTCATGCATTTCCGCCGATCGGTGCGCAAGGTTTGAATTTGGGTTTACGGGATGTAATAACAGCAATCGAATGTATTTCAGTTAATGATACGGAACATAGTGCAGGCGTTGGCGAAGCCTATCATCGTGCGCGACAACTGGATGTAATTACACGGACATTTGGCATCGATATGTTCAATCGCACGCTTTTAACCTCATTTTTACCCGTTCAACTCGTCCGAAGTGGTGTAATTTCGGCTGCAAGTAATGTGTCGTTTCTTAAACAACTAGTCATGAGACAGGGCGCTCAGGTAAAAAAACATACAGATAAGATTGCAAGTTAGAAAGTGTTGTTCAGATTGGCATCACGGAAATAAATCAAACGGGATAGTTTGTGACTTGAATAGCCAAAGCCAGGTCGAAACCGTTAAAATTGAACAAATAGTGGTTATTAGAACACACGCTGAGGCGCGCTCTGTCCATTGGTCATATTGCTGGCCGATTACAAAAACATTGGTTGCTGTTGGCAATGATGCAAGCAATACAGCGACTTGAACCCATATAGGGTCAAAATCCCCGACAAAACTTAGCGCAACATAAGTAAGAGCTGGATAGATAGCGAGCTTGATTGGCGTAATATAGAATATTTCAATTGGTATTCGCTTTATGGCGCGCAATGCGAGCGTAACACCCATTGCAAAAAGAGCACACGGTGCCGCAGCTTGCGCCAGAAGGTCTATAATATTATCGGCCGCATCTGGCAGATCTATTTTATATATCGCTGCGATAACACCGATAAATGACGCGATTATAAATGGATGAAGGATAATGTTCTTGATAACTTTCTTTGCTAGGTCTCCGTAATTTGCCTGATCGTCACCGCCACGAAATGCCATGAGAAGTGGTGCGACTGTAAAGTGCAAAATGTTCTCAATACAGAATATCAAGGCGACGGGTATCGCCGCCACTTCTCCAAACGCGAGAAGCGCCATTCCAGGGCCCATATATCCAATATTGCCATATGCCGCCGCCAAACCTTGAATGGTTGAATCGCCAATATTGTTACGTCTTATGACCCAGCCTACAAGAAAGATCAGGTAGAAAATAAAAAACGTAACTAGGGTTGTGGTTATCAAAAAATCTACACGCTTGAATTGTTCAACCGGTGTGTTAGAAAGCAATTTATAGAATAATGCAGGTAGAGATACATAAATAATGAAAATGTTAAGCCAACCCATAGCACCATCAGGTTGCTCGGTGAATTTTGCGACAACAAATCCTAAAATAATAAGACCAAAAAATGGTAAGACGAGTGATATAATTTCAGACATTAACTGGTCTAATTCTCAAATATAATCGAAGAAACATAGCAATGTTTAGTTTCATCAAATTGTTTAAAGTAATAGATGAGTAACGGCGTAATGAAGGATTGTCGATGGAAAAATCTCACGCGAAGTTTAATCTCGGGCAAATTGTTCGACACAGGCTGTTTGATTTCCGCGGCGTGATATTTGATGTTGATCCGGTTTTTAACAATACCGAGGAATGGCTTGCCGCTATTCCCGAGGATATTCGCCCGCATCGCGAACAACCATTTTATCATTTATTCGCCGAAAATAGCGAAATCGAATATGTTGCTTATGTTTCAGAGCAAAACCTATTAGCTGATGATAGCGATGTACCGCTTCGGCATCCAGATATCGGGAAATTCTTTAAAGAATCGCAAAAAGGTCAGTACGAGCCTATTGGAAATCAAACACACTAATAAAAAACCCGAGCAAATGCCCGGGTTGTTTGTTTGATATTGAATGTTTTATTCGGTCTTTTTGGCTGCATCTTGAGCTGCTTGAAGTTTCGCACGAGATTCTTCAAGTTTTTTGCGAATCTCATCTTCACGCGCTTTTGCCTTTTCATCGCGTTCAGCAAGGCCGAGAGCTTCACCATCAAATGCCTGAGTAAACCCAGCAAGTGAAATTCGGATAGGATTTGCAGCACGTTGTGCATTTACCGATGTAAAGACTGCCTCACTACCCTTCTTAAAATTCGCAACGACAGCATCTGTCATAGGAATTTGCGCTATACATTTATCTGGAAGGCAGACTGCATAGGGTATTTTAGTTTGTTTTCCGCCATCAACCTGCAATGAAATTCCAGGGGGAATAAAACGAGCAATTGGAACAGTGACCTGGAGAAGTTTTTGATTGACCTTGCCGGAAACATCCACAAGTCCAACAGCTGTAATTAATTGACCAGATTGTGCAGTAACAATGTTCTGTACGACGCAGATATCATTGTCAGCTTGTTTGCTGCACTCTTTATACCAACCATCAATTGGTGCTTGTGATTGCTGAGCATAGGTGCCTGTGACACCTGCAGTAATCACACCTACAAAAATAGTTGCGGTTTTTATTGATTTATTGAACAATTTGAACATTGCTTGAAACGCCTTGTAGATCTTAAATTCTGTTCCGTATTAGAATTATGTTGTTACATATTCCAATGCTGCCCAGTCTTCTGCCCATGAATTAAGGCAGTAAAATGACTCTCAGCTTCATCTAACGCGAGACGCCATCAATATCCAGAGGGTAAAGTAGTTTTTTTTGCCATTTTGACACCTGTTAGGTCTCGATGGCATGTTAGTTTATAAGAATCATTGAGTATCTGGGAGTTTGGTATGATCAAATCATTGTTTTCGACGTGCATCTTTGCGCTTGCGCTTACAGCCAACACAACATTGGCAGAACCCTTGCACGGCATCTCGATGCATGGAGAACCTGCCCTACCCGCTGATTATAAACATTTTCCCTATGCAAATCCTGATGCTCCCAAAGGGGGAAAGATCTCATATGGCGTTGTCGGTACATTTGATAGTTTGAATCCTTTTATACTGAAAAGCATGCGCACAGCCGCACGCGGGATAATCGACCCAGAATTTGGACACCTTTATTATGATACTTTGATGCAACGCTCTCGCGATGAAGCATTTACAATGTACGGCCTTCTTGCAGAAACCGTCGAATGGGACGACGAGCGAACTTTTCTTCAATTTAATTTAAATCCCAAAGCGCGCTGGCATGATGGAAAACCTGTTACAGCAGATGATATCATATTCACTTTCGAAACGATGACGGAAAAAGGGCGTCCGCCCTATAGTCGTCGTTTGGCGCGCGTTGAGCGTATGGAGAAGGTTTCCGATCTCAGCGTAAAATTTATCTTCAATGAAAAATCAAACCGTGAATTTCCGCTAATATTGGGGCTCATGCCGATTATCCCCAAGCATGATACCGACGCAGCCAATTTTGATAGTATTACAATGGACATTCCTGTTGGCTCTGGCCCCTATAAGGTTAAAGAAATTCGCCCAGGCGAACGAATTACTTATGAGCGTGACCCCAATTATTGGGCAAAAGACATTCCATCCAAAGTTGGGTTCGATAATTATGATGAAATTCGCGTCGAATATTTCTTATCGCAAACAGCGCAGTTTGAAGCATTTAAAAAAGGTCTATTTGACGTTTACCCAGAAGGTAATCCAACTCATTGGCAAACGGCTTATAACTTTTCCGCAGTTAACGATGGTGAAATTATAAAGCAAACTTTTAAGAAGCAGCGACCATCAGGCATGTATGGATTTGTCTTCAATACTCGTCGCGACATTTTTAAAGATATTAAAGTGCGCAAAGCACTCTCTTTGATGTTCGATTTTGAATGGATCAACAAAAATCTTTATGGCGGAGTTTACACACGGACGCAAAGTTTCTGGCAAGGGTCAGACTTATCCAGCTACCAAAACCCGGCAAATGACATTGAGAAGGCACTGTTAGCGCCCTTCCCTGATGCCGTCTCTCAAGACATTATGGATGGTACCTATCAGTTGCCCGTCACGGATGCATCTGGTCGTGATCGTAAATTGCTGCGCCAAGCTTTGGGCCTGTTTCAAGAAGCGGGTTATAAAATTGATGGTGGCAAGCTTATTGGCACCGATGGCAAACAGCTTACATTCGAAGTGATGCCTCAAAACGAGGATCAGGAAAAGCTAGCTCTGGCCTACCAGCGTTCGCTTAAGGCTCTTGGCATCGAGATGTCGGTAAGAACAGTGGATGATGCGCAATATCAAAAACGTTCGCAAACATATGATTTTGATATGATTATAAAAGCCTTTACATCCTCATTTTCGCCCGGTGGCGAGCAAGTTTGGCGTTGGAGTTCCCGTGCTGTCGAGCCAGAAGGCACATTTAACTTCGCTGGTGTTGCAAGCCCCGCTGTTGACGCAATGATTGATGCGCTTGTGAATGCGCGGACAACAGAAGATTTCCAAGCTGCAGTGCGCGCTTATGATCGTACCCTGCTTTCAGGACATTATATTATTCCAGCTTACCATCTGGGTGAGACATGGGTTGCTCATCGAGATTACATCAAATTTCCTGAAGGTAAGCAGCCGATTTATGGCTATCAGTTACCTGTTTGGTGGGATGGACGCGCAGAATAAAATTTAAAGGATCATCCATGACCGACGACAATCAAAAGCAACATGTCACGATCGATATTGTATCTGACGTTATGTGTCCTTGGTGTCATATCGGGCGCAAACGCTTGAATGATGCCTTGAGTGAATTAGGTGATGATATTAAAACAACAGTGCATTGGTTACCCTATCAACTTGATGCAACTTTGCCTAAGGAAGGCAAAAACCGGCAGCAATATTTCATCGACAAATTCGGATCATTAGATGCACATGAGCAAATCTATGCGCCGATTAATGAGGCGGGAAAGGCCGAAGAAATACCATTTCGTCTGAATGATATTACAGTATCACCCAATACACTTGATGCGCATAGATTGATTTTCTGGGCTGGGCGTGATCATGGCTCAGATATGCAGAATAAGCTTGTTAATATTCTCATGCAATTTTATTTCGAGCAGGGCAAGCATATCGGCGATGATGATGTGCTTGTAGAAGCCGCTGAACATGCAGGTATGCCTGGGGAGAAAACGCGCTACATGCTTGCATCGGACGAAAGCAAAGAAGTCATACAAAATCAAATTGAAACCATCAAATCATCCGGCGTTAATGGCGTACCTGTGTTTATCTTAAATAAAAAGTATGCTCTTGAAGGCGCGCAAAGCAAAAGCGTAATAAGGGATACAATTCAAGAAGTTATAAAGTTAAGTGAAAGTGATTAGTTAGCATCACTTTCAGCTATTTTCGCTAGTTTTGTCATCACCACAGCAGATCCCGCAAGTCGCTTGTCGGCATCGGTCAATTTGCGAGCAAAGAAGATACTCTGATCTGCTCTAATCTTAGCTTGGTTGCTTGGGTCAGACAGGTGTGCAACGAGCCCTGAGGGGTTAGGAAATTCACCATTTCTAAAGTTTACAACAATACCTTTTGGACCGGCATCCAGCTTCTCAACATTGGCAGTCCGGCAAAGGGTTTTAATATAAACAACTTTCAATAAATGTTTGACTTCGACTGGTAATTTGCCAAATCGATCAACCAATTCTGCGCCAAATTCGTCTATTTCAGATAATTCTTCAATATCACCCAGACGGCGATAAAGGCTAAGGCGCAGATTGATATCTGGTACATAATTCTCCGGTATCATTACCGGAGCGCCAACCGTAATTTGTGGTGACCATCCACCATCACTGGCAAGTTCATCACCTTTAAGTTCGGCAATCGCTTCTTCCAGCATGTGTTGATAAAGTTCAAAACCAACTTCTTTGATGTGTCCAGATTGCGCATCACCCAATAGATTGCCAGCGCCACGAATATCCAAATCATGACTGGCAAGTTGGAACCCGGCTCCGAGCGTATCAAGTGACTGAAGAACTTTTAGGCGGCGTTCGGCAGTTGATGTAAGCGTTTTATTGAGCGGGAGCGTAAAGAGTGCAAACGCGCGAACCTTGGAGCGCCCAACACGTCCACGAAGCTGATAGAGTTGCGCTAAACCAAACATATCTGCTCTATGGACAATCAATGTGTTGGCCGCTGGCACATCAAGACCAGATTCAACGATGGTCGTCGAGAGGAGAACATCATACTGACCTTCATAAAAGGCCGTCATAATATCATCCAATTCACCAGGTGGCATTTGCCCGTGCGCAACAGCGACCTTTAGTTCGGGAATTTCAGCCTCTAAAAATGCATGGACTTCTTCGATATCTTTTATACGCGGAGCGACATAAAAACTTTGTCCGCCGCGATAATGCTCACGAAGCAATGTCTCACGGATAATCATCGTGTCAAACGGCGATATAAATGTGCGGACTGCCAAACGATCAACGGGAGGTGTCGTTATGAGCGACAACTCCCTCACACCCGTCATTGCAAGCTGCATTGTGCGTGGAATCGGAGTTGCAGAAAGAGTGAGGACATGAACGTCTGATTTCATCTCTTTTAACCGTTCTTTATGCTTAACCCCAAAGCGCTGCTCCTCATCGATGATAAGTAGACCCAAATTAGCAAATTTTATGGAGTCGCCAAGCAAGGCATGTGTGCCAATCACAATGTCTGTTTTACCAGATTCCAGTTCTTTTTTGGTGGACGTAAGTTTTTTGGCGCCAACCAATCGCGACGCGTGACCAACACGAAGTGGAAGTCCGCGCATACGTTCTGAGAAACTTTTAAAATGTTGACGCGCAAGTAATGTGGTTGGCACGACAACCGCCACCTGAACACCATTCATCGCAGCGATAAAGGCTGCGCGAATGGCAACTTCGGTTTTACCAAAGCCAACATCACCACAAACAAGGCGATCCATTGGCAAGCCCGCCACCAAATCATCTTTTACAGAATCGATGGCATTCAGTTGATCTTCCGTCTCGTCATAAGGAAAAGAGGCTACAAACTCGTCGTATAGCCCTTCTGGAGCGGTCAATGATGGCGCATGACGGGTATGCCGCGCCGCTGCTATGGCGATCAGTTGATCTGCCATATCCATCAAACGCTTTTTGAGCTTTGCTTTACGAGATTGCCAAGCAACACCGCCAAGCTTATCAAGAGTTACGGTGGTGTCATCTGAACCATATCTTGATAATAATTCAATATTTTCAACAGGCAGAAAAAGCTTGTCGTCACCTAGATACCGTAACTCCAAACATGCATGTGGCGCCCCACCAGCTTCAATAGTCTGTAGTCCGACGAATTTGGCAATACCATGCTCAGCATGAACAACATAAGTACCTTCTTCTAGTCCCGCGACTTCAGAAATAAAGTCAGCGCCCTTACGCTTGCGTTTTGAGCGACGGACAAGCCTATCACCAAGAATATCTTGCTCACCAATGATCGCAAAATCTTCATTTTCAAAACCACTTTCAAGTGAAAGAATAGCTGATGCCGCCTGCCCCTTTTTAACTGCCGCCAAAGCATCAAACGAACCGATGGGTTTGATGTTTTCAAGGCCATGTTCGTTTAGAACCTGAAGCATGCGATCAAGGGAACCGTCGCTCCAGCCTGTTACGAGAACTTTTTGTCCAGACGCACGCTTGTTGGAAATATGTTTGACGACCTGATCAAATACATTCGTTCGAGATTCATCCTGCTTTTTCTCCACATTACTTGCCCATCTGGGACCTGGCTTGAGGGAAAGCGGTAATATTTGCCGATGATCCGTTTCGGGTTCTTCAAACGGCGTGAAGCGAATATATCTTACCAGTTCGAGGTTTTTTGTGAATTCTTCATGTGTGAGATAAAGGTCATCCGGCAGGATTGGCTTGTACGGTGCTGATTGTCCTAATGCTGACTTTGATCCCTCAAGCGTATTTAAACGCGCATCATAGTGATCATCGATTTGATCACGACGCTCCTTTGCCGCTTCAAGCGCTACATGGTCGGCGGTGACTGTAAAACCCGATAAATAATCGAAAAGCGTTTCCACCTCCGCATAAAACATTGGAAGCCAATGTTCCATACCAGAAAACCGTCTACCGACGCTGATCGCTTGATAAAGCGCATCGTCACGTGTTGCAGCGCCAAATGCTGTTAGATAATTAGTTCTAAAGCGTGCAATATTTGGCGAATCGAGCGCAATTTCACTCATAGCATTGAGTGAAAACTGCTTTAGCTGTTTTTTTGTACGCTGCGTTTCAGGATCAAATGATCGGATGCTTTCGAGCGTATCGCCAAAAAAATCAAGTCGGATTGGTACATCAGAACCGGGAATAAATAGATCCACAATCCCACCGCGAATGGCATATTCACCCACTTCGCGCACAGTATCTGTACGATCAAAACCAAGCCCCTCAAGCCGCGGAGGTAGGTCATCCATATGCAAATGCGCGCCAGCTTTAGCTGAAAATGCGAGGCTTTTAAGCTGGGAGGATGGTGTGAGCCGCTGCATTATTGCATTGACCGTGGTGAGTAAAATTACCGGCTTAGACTTCTCACTATGAGCAATCAATCGGCCAAGTGTGGATAGCCGTTTTGCAACGATATCAGACCCGGGCGATACCCGGTCATAGGGTAAACAATCCCAACCGGGAAATGTAAGCACCTCGACATTGGGGGCATAAAATGAGAGAGTTTGCGCAAAATCTGCCATACGTTGACCATCGGCCATGATATGGGCGACAGACTTTCCATCACGTGCCAATTCTGCAAGCACAAGAGCTTCGGCGCCTGAAGGTACATTGGAGATAATCACAGGACCCAATCGGCTTGTGATATCAGCCGTGGAAAATCCGGCTATTGCACTCATGTTAACAGCTCCAAAGCGGGGAAATGATGTTAGTAGTTGGGTTTATAGTCAATGACGCGCCGAAACAACGGTGTATTCAACTCATCTGGCGTCGGTACTTCGCGCATGATCCATTTCGATAAATCGGTATCCTCATGGGACATAATAAACTCGAGTTCATCTAAATCAGAATCATCCAAATCATGAAGGAAATTATCCACAAAATGGCCGAATACAAGGTCCATTTCTTTTGTCCCACGATGCCACGCCCTAAATTTAATGCGCGCACGCCTGCGATCAAGTTTACTACTGCTTTGAGTTGTTCCGGTCATAACGGCCTATATACGTGACAAAATTTGTCTTGTCAGGACGTCAAATAGCACTTTGCCCGATTAATTTTGAATGATACAAAAACCTATGCGTCCAAATGAAATAGATATGTTCTTCAAAAGCGTAACCTCAATCAATGGCATTGGTCCAAAAGTGGCTGATCTTATTGCGCGTGTAACGGGACGTGAAAGCCGTGATGAGACTAAAATTGTTGATCTGATCTATCATGTACCAAGTAGCCTGATAGACCGACAAATTGGTCCAGGGGTCTCACATATGGTCGATGGTGCCGTTTCAACTGTCCGTGTAACTGTGGATAGCCATCAAGCCCCTCCGCGTGGGCGCGGAAACATTCCTTACCGCGTTTTTGCGCATGATGAGACTGGTGAGATATCTTTTGTCTTTTTCAAAGCGCATCAATCATGGCTGGAGAAAAGCCTACCCGAAGGTGAAAAGGTTATCGTATCAGGTAAAGCTAGTTGGTTTAACGGGCAAGCTTCTATGGTTCATCCTGATTTTATGATGGCTGAAGATAAAGCCAAAGATATGCCTCGATATGAGACTGTCTATCCGCTAACGGCAGGCTTATCTTTAAAGATTCTCAAGAAGGGCATTAACGAAGTGGTCAGCACTTTGCCTGATCTCCCGGACTGGATTGATAAAGAACTTGCAAAAAAACACTCATTCCCCAGTTACAAAGATGCGCTCGATCAAATCCATCATCCTCGGGATATGGCAGACATGGAACCGCAAGCCCCGGCGCGGCGACGTTTAGCATATGATGAATTCCTGGCTGGTCAGTTATCTTTGGCTCTTGTCCGGCAATCTATTAGAAAACTTCCTGGTGATCCGTTGCATGTCAAAGGCATTTTAAGACGCAAGATTGTAGATGCCCTTCCGTTTAGTCTTACCAATAGCCAAAATGACGCCATCCAAGATATTTTATTAGATATGAATAAGGATGAGCGCATGTTGCGGCTCTTACAAGGCGATGTGGGAGCTGGTAAGACAATAGTTGCACTCGCTGCTATGGCAGACGCTGTCGAGGCGGGTGGACAAGCTGTACTTATGGCACCAACCGAAATTCTGGCCCGACAACATCATGCATCTCTTTCCAAGATGGCAGCGGCAGCGGGCATCTCAATCGACATATTAGTTGGGAAAAGCAAAGCAGCAGAACGCCGCGAAGTGCTTGAACGTATTGAAGATGGGCGTGCGCAGATTATTGTCGGAACGCATGCTCTGTTCCAAGATGCTGTAATCTATAAAAAGTTACTCGTGGCCGTAGTTGATGAACAGCATCGTTTTGGTGTTCATCAACGGCTTCGCTTAACTGCCAAAGGTGTTGCACCTCATATGTTGGTTATGACAGCAACCCCAATTCCTCGTACGCTGGTTCTATCTGCTTTTGGTGACATGGATGTCTCGAAATTGACCGAAAAACCTGCCGGACGAAAACCGATTTCAACGGTATCAGTTGATCGAGATCGTCTGCCTCAAATGGTGGATCGCTTACGTGTTGCTACCGCCGACGGTAAAAAAGCCTATTGGATCTGCCCGCTGGTTGAAGATTCTGAACTAAGCGATTTAACCTCTGCAGAAGCGCGAGCAGAGGAGCTGCAACGTGCCTTGCCCGATGTGCCTGTCGGTCTTGTTCATGGTCGGATGAAAGGTGATGAAAAAGACGACGCCATGGAAGCGTTTAAACGCGGTGATACGCGTATTTTGGTCGCAACAACTGTCATAGAAGTCGGTGTTGATGTGCCAGATGCTACAATCATTGTGATCGAACATGCCGAACGTTTTGGCCTTGCACAACTGCACCAACTACGCGGACGTGTGGGACGCGGAGATGAGGCATCAAGCTGTGTATTATTATTTAAATCACCGCTATCTGAAACTGCACAAGCTCGGCTGAACATATTGCGTGAGACTGAGGATGGGTTTCGCATAGCAGAAGAAGATTTGCGATTGCGTGGTGAAGGCGAACTTTTAGGAACCCGGCAATCCGGTACGCCTGGCTTTCGCATTGCACAATTGGATGCGCACTCTGATTTGCTTGAAATTGCTCGGAATGACGCGCGATACATCATCGAGACCGATGCTTCACTGTCCTCAGAACGTGGTAAAGCCATCAAAATGCTTCTTTATCTGATGCGCCGGGATGAGGCCATTCGGTTCATTCGTGCTGGATAAGAGTGGCTCTTAGTTTTACAAAAAATTTGCTTGAACTTGACTTAATTCGTATTTTTGTTAATTATTTAAATAACGAAGTAAGGAGACTAAATGCAAAATCTATCCAATACTTTTTCTGCCTTAGGCGATAAAACTCGCTTTGCTGTTGTCGAACAATTGCTTAATGAGGGCGAATTAAGCGTCAATGATCTTCAGAAAAATACCACGATATCGCCGCCAGCATTTTCGCGACACCTAAAAGTATTACGCGAGGCGGGTGTCATTCAGCAGCGAATTGATAAACAGAGGCGAATTTATTCAGTTCGTCCAGCCGCTGTTCAGGCTATTCACCGTTGGGTAATTGACCATCAGGAATTTTGGCAAGCAAGTGTTGATCGTCTTGAGGATGCGCTGAATAGTTTCAATCCGGAGAAAGATCTAAAATGAGTGATGTTGTTATTGAAAGAGAATTCAAACAAGCGCCTGATATAGTCTTTGCGTTCCTAACTCAGGTTGAAAACCTTTTAAAATGGTGGGGTCCTGAAGGTATTACGGTTCCCTCCCATGATTTAAGTTTAGGAGAGATTGGTCCATGGTTTTCTGAAATGAAGGGATCCAAGGGCGAAATTTTTAAAGTTAGCGGCGATGTTAAATCGGTTGTTCCGCCTGAATATATTGAATTCACATGGGCATGGCACGATGACAATGACGCAAGAGGTCATGAAAGTCACGTACGTTTTGAAGTTACGCCCTCCCCGAATGGCGGATCAACATTCAAAGTTATTCATACAAATCTTGCTGATGATGAAAGCGCCAAAAATCACATGGGCGGTTGGACATCCAGCATAAACCGTCTTGAAAATGCGCTTGGTTAAAACACAAAAGGAGAATTGAAAATGCCAAAATATGTATTTGCCTATCACGGTGGAAAAACGCCAGAATCAGAAGAGGAAGGTGCTAAAGTAATGGCTGCGTGGACAACGTGGTTTGAACAACTTGGCTCTGCAATTGTTGATGGCGGCGCACCCGTTGGTCAGTCAAAAACCGTATCAATATCTTCTGTAACTGATGATGGTGGAGCAAACCCGATCTCGGGCTACAGCATTATTCAAGCTGATACATTTGATGCGGCTACAGACATGGCCAAAGGGTGTCCGATGGTGATAGATTCTTCGGGCACCGTTGAAGTTGCTGAAATTCACGTAATGTAAATAATGTTGGCGGGCTATGCCCGCCGTACGCCCTACTCTTCAATAATTTTATCTGCGAGGTTTTCTTCATGATCCGGCGAAACGAGCCCCGCTGAGATCACGAGTTTTGCAGCTTCCTCCACATTCATATCCAATAAACGCAAATCCTTGCGCGGTACAAACAGCAAAAATCCAGATGTCGGATTTGGTGTGGTTGGCAAAAAGACTGAAACTGTGTCTTCTTCCTTCAAAATATTCCCCACTTCACCGTGCGTATCTGTTGCAATAAACACAATTGCCCAAAGCCCTTTACGTGGGTATTCAATAATACCAGCTTTAGAGAACGAGCTTTGTCCCTCTGCGAGGACTGTTTCAAATATCTGTTTTAAACCCTTATAAATAGAACGAATTAGCGGCATTCGAGCAAGTATAGATTCTCCGAAGTTTAAAACGGAACGACCAATTAAATTGCGCGTGAAAAAACCAACAATTGTTATCACTAGCAAGGCAAAGATCAGACCTAATCCGGGAATGCCAAATGGCAGATATGTCTCAGGATTATATACTTTAGGAATATAGGGTTTTGCCCATCCATCCACCCAGACAACAAAATTCCAAGTTAAATAAGCGGTTATCACAATGGGCGCGCAAACAATCAGGCCTGTTAGGAAATTGTTACGAAGGCGCGCACCATATGAACGATGTGGCTTTTTTGTATTTTCTTTTACCATTATCTACTCTGTGAGTGTAAATCTTCACCTTGGTAATAGGTACCTTTGGTGCCCTCTACAACACATAAATGGCAGATTTGGTCGAAATGATGTTCTTTGTTCAAAAACATCGCTTCGCAAGTAAAATAAATCGGGCTTTCTTACTCTACAGTTACTGACTTCGCCAAATTTCTAGGCTGATCAACATCAGTCCCCATAAATACAGCTGTATGATATGCAAGCAACTGAATTGGCAGTGAATAGATCATCGGAGAAATGGCTTCTGGTACATCTGGTAAAACAATGGTTGACATTGTTTCAACCGACACTTCCTTTGCGCCACGCTCATCGGTAATGAATATGATTTTTCCACCACGAGCTGCTACTTCCTGCATGTTTGAAACAGTCTTATCAAACAAATCATCATAAGGTGCGATCGTGATAACCGGCATATCTTCATCAATGAGTGCAATTGGCCCGTGTTTAAGTTCGCCAGCGGCATAACCTTCTGCGTGGATGTATGAGATCTCTTTCAGTTTAAGTGCTGCTTCCATTGCGAGCGGGAAATTTGTTCCCCTTCCTAAATAAAGCGCATGATTACACTTGGCAAGTTCGCGAGAGAGATCTTTGATACCATCATCAATGCTTTCAAGCGTGTTATTTGACAGACGTTCGATGCTTGCCATAGAACGCGCGAGTTCTTTTTCTTGTTCATCAGATATCGTGCCGCGAGCACGTCCAGCTGAAATCGCTAAACTTGCAAGCGTTGCCAGCTGGCAGGTAAACGCTTTCGTCGAGGCAACGCCAACTTCGATACCAGCCAATGTTGGAAATATGACATCCGATTCGCGCGCAATTGTAGATTCTGGCACATTGACGATAGAACCGATTTTTACGTTATTTTCTTTGCAGTAGCGAAGGCATGCTAAAGTATCGGCGGTTTCACCAGATTGAGAAATAAAGAAAGCAGCCATATTTCCCGTAAGAGGTAATTCACGATATCTGAACTCTGACGCGACATCTATCTCAACAGGCAATCGGGCATAACGTTCAAACCAGTATTTACCAATTAATCCGGCATAGTAAGCCGTCCCGCATGCAGAAATCGCTAAGCGATCCAAATTTGCAAAATCAATTTCACTTCCGATTGGTTTAAAGCTCTCAGTCGCCATATCCAAATAATGATGTATTGTGCGTGACATGACTTCAGGCTGCTCATGAATTTCCTTCAACATAAAGTGGCGATAATTGCCTTTATCGGCAATCATGGCACTGCCTTGTGACTTTTGTCGTTTGCGTTCAACAATATCACCATTGAGATCATGAACTTCAACGCTTGTATGGGTAATTATGGCCCAATCGCCATCTTCAAGATAAGTGATGTCGTCAGTAAATGATGCGAGTGCAATACTATCTGAACCGATAAACATCTCGCCATCGCCATGCCCAACTGCAAGTGGCGGACCACTACGAGCGCATAGGATCATATCGTCACAATCTTCAAACAACACAGCAAGTGCATATGCGCCCTCAAGACGCTTTAACGCGGCCTGCATTGCCTCTTGTGGTGTCATGTTTTTGGCAAGTAGAGATGAAAAGAGATGGGCAACAACTTCGGTATCTGTCTGGCTTGAAAACTGCGCACCTTGTTCGCTCAGTTCATCACGAAGCGTCGCAAAATTTTCAATTATGCCATTATGAACTACGGCAACACCTTTCGTGAAATGAGGATGCGCATTAGCTACTGTGGGTGCGCCGTGTGTGGCCCATCGCGTATGACCAATTCCAATATTGCCATCCAGCGGGGAATTGCTCAAACAAGATTCAAGATTCACGAGTTTGCCTTCCGCACGGCGGCGGTCGAGTATCCCATTCGCAATTGTTGCGACACCTGCGGAATCATATCCGCGATATTCAAGGCGTTTCAGTGCATCGACCAACTTAGGCGCGACAGAACTTTTACCAACGATACCTACAATTCCACACATTTTTCACTCTCCGGATATGGACGAAATATTGTCCAAATTTATACGATGCATCCCTCATTACGGTGCATCGTGCTTTATTCAATTTATCGTTCTTTTGTGAATCACAATTCGTTACATGATCGTAGCAAAGCTAAATGCAATCAGCTGATTAACCGCGTTTTTTCTTTTTTTCTTCCTTCAGGAGGCGGTTTTTCTCATTAATACGAGCCCCAGCCCCTTCAATGTTGATTTGTTCGACCCTTGCGATAGCCAGTGCATCATTTGGTACTTCTTTATTTGTGATCGTTCCAGTACCAACATAGGCGCCATCACCAATTTTTACGGGTGCGATCAAAGAGGAATTAGAGCCGATGAAGCTATTATTGCCAATTTCAGTCAGATGTTTATTGAAGCCATCGTAATTGCAGGTAATGGTCCCTGCCCCGATATTACTATTACTACCGATTATAGCATCACCGATATATGTCAGGTGATTAATTTTTGAACCTACACCAACATTTGCTTTTTTGACTTCGCAGAAATTGCCGACTTTTACGCGTTCGGAAAGGTTTGCCCCCGGTCGGAGACGTGCAAACGGGCCTATTGAGGCATTTTTGCCAATGCGCGCACCTTCAATGTGGCTAAATGCGTGGATTGTCGTTCCTGTTTCAACTTTCACATCAGGACCGATCCAGACATTCGGTTCGATCAATACGTCAGGCTCGATTTCGGTGTCGTAAGAGAGATAAACAGTGCTAGGATCGATCATGGACACGCCAGAAATCATAAGCTCCTCACGTTTTCTAAGCTGCCATTCGGCTTCGATTTCAGCCAGTTCTGATCTTGTATTACACCCCATCAAATCGCATTCAGGAGCAGAAGTGGCTACAGCCGTTCGGTCAGTACGCTGACATACATCTACAATATCCGTTAGGTAGTATTCACCCTTGGCGTTGTCGTTGCCGATTTCATCAAGTAATTCAAGAGCAATTTTGCCATTAATGCCGATCAAACCACCATTGCAAAACGTAATTTCTCGTTCTGTGTCAGTCGCTTCTTTTTCTTCATGAATAGCGATTAGTTTCCCATTTTTGACAATCATTCGACCATAACCAAATGGGTCTTCTGCTTCGAAACCTGCGACAACGACATCGGCGCCGTTTGCTAATTCTTTGCGAAGATCATCCAAAACTTCTGATTTTATAAGTGGTGCATCGCCAACCAACGCCAAAACATCATCGTAACCCTGTTCGATTTGTGATCGAGCCTGCAATACCGCATGTGCAGTTCCCATCCGCTCTTTTTGTAAATGAGCGCTAACAGGCACTCCATTTTTAGCCACAATTTCAGTCACCTTGTCTGCATCTCGCCCGACAATAATCGAAACATGGTCAACACCAGCTATTCCCGCCGTGTCAACAATATGTGAGATGATAGGAAGTCCACCAATTTTGTGTAAGACTTTAGATTTTGATGACTTCATGCGACTGCTGTCTCCAGCGGCCAAAATGATTGCTAAACATGAACGTGACATATAGCCTTCCCTCGAATCGATTTCAAATTTGATGACTACATAAACTAATCACATAAAGAATTTGTTTTTATCATGATATTTTTTAAATTCAATAAATCAACTTTCCAATAAGGTATTAAGGTAATTTGTCCAAAAGTCTCTCCATAGCAAATGCGTGGCCATGGGCAGTGTTTGCATTAACACCGTTATTTTTTTCAACAAATTTAATTTTTGGGCGCGGGATTATATTCGACGTTGCGCCATTTACTATCGCTTTTTTAAGGTGGGCTGGCTGCCTAATTGTGCTGCTCCCAATCATTATTCGGGAAAAAGGTACGGTTACACCATTCCTTAAACATCATTTCTCTTTTTGGCTTATGTTGGGT
This sequence comes from Lentilitoribacter sp. Alg239-R112, assembly GCF_900537175.1. Taxonomy (GTDB): domain Bacteria; phylum Pseudomonadota; class Alphaproteobacteria; order Rhizobiales; family Rhizobiaceae; genus Lentilitoribacter. Next base: position 200,865 of record NZ_LS999834.1, read on the forward strand.
TTTTTAGGTATGTGGATTTGCGGTGCTATAGTTTATATGGCGTTGCAAACAACGACAGCCATCAATTCAGCATTGGTTTATACCACTTCCCCGTTGTTCGTCATTATAATACAATTTTTATGGACAAAGAGACCAATAAAATTGCAGGAAATCATTGGTATTGTCGCGGCAACTATTGGTGTTTGTTACATTGTTTTAAAGGGAGAGTTAGAACAACTACTTGCACTCAATTTAAACTTTGGCGACTTGCTTATTCTGGGGTGCGCCGTATCATGGGCGCTTTATCTGATTTTACAAAAAACAGATGCAGGCAAAGATGTACCCAGTTTTGCTATGCTTGGCCTCATGGCCGCCGCCGGAACTATATTGTTGGCACCATTTGCAGCATTTGAGTTGTTTTCTGGTGCACGCATGCCCACAACCCAATCAGCTTGGTTAAGTATTGGCGGAATTGTTTTCTTCTCGTCTTTGTTAGCGTTTAGCGGGACGCAGCACACAATTAAACATCTCGGGCCTGCCATTTCAAGCATGGCACTTTACTTACTGCCAGTCTATGGCGTCCTTTTAGCGGTGATAATGCTTGATGAAAAATATCATACTTATCACTTTATTGGGAGTGTCTTAGTGTTGGGGGGCGTTATAGTGGCAACTCTTCCCAAGAAATTAAAATGATCTAACCGATTGTTCCTAAAATTGGGAAATTTTCTAGTAGAAAGAAGCCAATTGTTGTGAATGCTCCTGTTAAAAACAACAATCCAGTAATCACAAGAAGCACGCCCATAATCCTCTCCATTAGGCCTAGATGCCGACGAAATCTGGTCAAAAATTTCATAAAACTGCCAGAGAATGCTGCTGCAATCCAAAATGGAACTGCTAAACCTAATGAATAGGCCGCAAGCAGCATAGCACCAGAATCAACCGTTTTACTTGATGCGGCAACGCCTAAAATCGAACCTAAAACGGGTCCGATGCAAGGCGTCCACCCAAAAGCAAAGGCAAGACCCATAAAATATGCACCAGAAAGCGTGGCAGGCTTACCACTACCTTGAAACCGATATTCGCGCGCTAGGAGTCCAAGTCGGAATACACCCAAAAAATGCAAACCCATTATAATGATAATAACACCACCAATTTGTGCCAATATATCTAAATGCTGACGTAATATGCCACCAACAGTCGATGCGCTTGCGCCCAGTGCGATAAAGACGGTCGAGAAACCAAGTGTGAAGAGCAAAGAAGTTAGAACAATCGTTTTTCTAAAATTGCCCTGCTTATTTTGACCCTCTTGTCGAAAATCATCTACAGATACGCCAGCCATATAGCAAAGATAAGGTGGCACCAGCGGAAGAACACACGGAGATAGAAAAGATAAGGCACCAGCAAATATCGCAGTTAGTACAGATATTTCTGCAATTTCCATGTCTGTCTCCAAGTTTAATTCATCGAATTGTTCTCTACTCCAGATGCTATTAACATGCCAATCACAGTTTTGCGTGTTAACCGTGATAAAAAAACTTTGAAATGTTGAAAATTAGAGGTTGACCGAACCTAAACTCACCCCTATGTTCCGGCGAAATTCCGAAGCACTTTTTAGTGTGATTTGGGAGCGCGTAGCTCAGTTGGTAGAGCAACTGACTTTTAATCAGTAGGTCCAGGGTTCGAACCCCTGCGCGCTCACCATACTCAGGAAATAAAATTCCCGATATCAAAAATTTAATTAGGGTATTATGGTGTGCCGTAAATATGTACGTACGGTTTGCAAAACGATGTAAATGAAACGCTGTATCAGGGCCTTTATCTGTCGCCAATTACGGTTATGCGCGCCATTATCTACTCCAAGCTCACTATAATGTGAAAACAGCGTATGTATTCCAGCATGGACGTAGCTATATGTTTCTACTATCACCTGATGAGGTAGATTGCCAAAACGTAGCATGAACTCGATATTCATAATAATAACTGGGAAAAAGTATGACAAAACTATTTAAAACCGCATTTTTGCTAACAACAATGTCGATTGCATCTGTTGATGCGTTTGCGGATAGCTCAGATGGTGAAGCCCTGATTGGTAAGTCCTGGGAAGAAATAACATCCATGGCAAAGGGTGGTGAAGTTAATTGGTTTATGTGGGGCGGCTCCGATACAATAAACCAGTATGTTACAGAATATGTCGGCGGTATTTTAAAGAATGAATATGATATTGAGTTAAATCGCGTTGGTATTAGTGATACAGCTGAAGCTGTAAATATCGTACTTAGTGAAAAAGAAGCAGGAGTCGTAGATAAAGGCTCTGTCGATATGATCTGGGTTAATGGTGAAAACTTTCGAACCATGAAACAGGGCGGACTGGCCTATTGCGGGTACACTGATACTTTACCAAATAACAAGCTTGTAAATTGGGATAATCCGGCGATCGCGATCGATTTTGGCGTGCCTGTCGACGGATGTGAGGTGCCTTGGTCAAAAGTACAATTTTCATTTGCTCACAACGCAGCCACTATAGAAAACCCGCCACGTTCAATTGGTGAATTAATCGAATGGGTTAAAGAAAACCCAGGTCAGTTTTCATACCCGGCTCCACCAGATTTTAACGGCGCTGTTTTTGTGCGTCATGTCTTTTACCATGCCGCAGGTGGCGTAGAGCAACTGTTTGGCGATTTTGATCAAGAAAAATTTGATGAAGTCGCAACCAAAACCTGGAAAATTCTTCTTGATATGAAGCCATATCTCTGGCGCGAAGGGCAAACATATCCGGCATCAATTGCCGCGCTTGATCAATTATACGCAAACTCGGAAGTTGCGCTAACCTTCAATTACGAGCCTGCAGATGTGGGTATCAAAATTGAAAATGGGACCTTTCCGCCGACCACACAAGGTTATGGCCTAACAGACGGAACAATCGGCAACACCAATTATACCGTAATTCCATTTAACTCACCTAACAAAGCTGCTGCTTTAGTGTTACAAAATGTGCTGTTGTCCGGCGAAGTGCAACTACAAAAAGCAATGCCGGATGTGTGGGGAGCAGCGCCCGCCATCGAAATAAGCAGAACGTCAGAAGAAGTTCGAAAGAAGTTCGCAGCTATAGAGAGACACCCAAATGTCGTTCCAGCTGAAGATCTTGCAAAGTTCGCACTTCCCGAGCTTCAAGTGTCCTGGATTTCAGCGATTGAAAAAGGCTGGATTGAAAATGTAGGTAGCAAATAGCCCAAACAATTTCCGCTGTGGCGCATTTAGTTAGCGCCACAGCCTGATATAAAGTCTTGTGATAAGTTCATAGATTGAATATTTCATTTCTATTTCGATCAGTTTTATGGATATTGTGCGAGCATGTCTGACCGCCAGAAAATATTCCTGTTGCTCCTTCCCGCAATGTTCGTAATCGTTGTCCTATTTTTTGGCGGACTGGTAACAGGTCTGTTGCGAAGTTTTAACTACATGCCAATCATTGGTCTGACAGAGCCGAATGTAAGTGCATATACTTCGATATTTACAGATCGAGAGTTCTATTTATCTTTTGCACTGACTTTTCATATTGCCTTTACCTCGACGGTCATTTCTTCGATTTTGGCAGTTGCTGCCGCATTGTTACTACGCCGAAATTTTGTCGGGCGCGCCGTCGTGAATTTCTTGTTTCAGCTAAATCTAACCGTTCCTCACCTTGTCGGTGCAATAGGTATGCTCTATTTATTTTCACAATCAGGCAGCTTTGCACGCCTAGCAGCTGATTGGAAACTAATTGCGCGGCCTGCAGATTTCCCGGCACTGGTTTTTGATCCTTATGCGATCGGTATCATCTTGCAGTATGTATGGAAGGAGATTCCATTTATCGGGGTGATCGTGCTGGCAAACATGCAGTCGATAGGAGAGGATTACGAAAGTGTTGCTCGCTCTTTGGGCGCCAATAGATGGCAGACATTTCGTCATGTACTTTTTCCAATGATTTTCCCTGGTCTTTTGTCGGCGTCTGTCATGGTGTTTGCCTTCACATTCGGTGCCTATGAAATTCCCGCGATTTTGGGAGCAAATTTCCCCGCTGCTTTGCCCGTTCTCGCCTATCGTAAATATACAGATGTAGACCTTGCTGCCAGACCTGAAGCCATGGCGATGGCAATTATTATCGCGCTACTTAGCGCCCTTATGATCTGGATATATGTACGCTATACACGCAAACGGATTAGGGGGTAGTTATGAATTATCGCAAAAACTCCCCGCTACGTAGCTTCAGGGTTTTGTCTGGAATAGTGCTTATTACATGGCTCATATTGCCGCTGGTACCGCTGGCTATTTGGTCTTTTGCAAAAGGTTGGTACTTCCCTGATATACTGCCACGTAATTGGTCTTTAAATGCATGGGAATATACAGTTTCAGACACTGCAGGTGTATTGGATAGCCTTTGGCTCACAGTTTGGATTTCCTTCATTGCAACATTGCTTTCAATCTTAATTGGAGTGCCGGCAGGTCGAGCCCTTGGTATGTATAAATTCAAAGGCAAGGAGATCATAGAGCTCATGATCTTGGCGCCCACAATAGTTCCCGGCATCGCTGTTGTTCTCGGGATTCATTCTGTTTTCATCTCACTCGGATTAAATAATACCATCACTAGTGTAATTCTCGTTCATCTCATACCAACTCTTCCTTACATGGTGTTGGTTATGTCCGGTATCTTTGCAAATTATGACCAAGCATTTGAAGATCAGGCTCGCAGTCTTGGCGCCTCTCCTTTAAAAACATTCTGGTATGTGACATTACCTGCGATAATGCCAGGTATCATTGTTGGAGGACTCTTTGCTTTTCTTGTATCCTGGAGCCAATATATTCTTACGCTTATAATAGGCGGAGGCCGTGTCATTACCCTGCCGCTACTACTGTTTAGCTTTGCTACCTCAGGGCGAAATGATATCGCTGGTGCCATCGGTATGATTTACATTCTGCCTGGTATTGTCATTCTTTTTCTTACGGCAAAGCACTTGTCCGGCCGTAGCGGTGTAGCTGGAGGCTTTGGCCGAATTTGACCCATGTTTCTATTAAAAATCTAACAAAAACATATTCTGGCACGAATGATCCCGCCTTGAATAATCTTTCATTAGAAATTCAAACTGGCGAACTCATCGCATTACTTGGACCTTCAGGTTGTGGCAAAACAACAACGATGAAAATGATTGCCGGATTATTGAAACCGTCCGCTGGCGATATAAAATTTAATGGACGCTCAATTCTCAATGATAAGCCGGAACATCGCGGTGTCGTCATGGTATTCCAAAACTATCTCTTGTTTCCTTACATGAATGTTGAAGAGAATATTGGCTTTGGTCTCAAGATGCGAAAAGTTGGTCCAATTGAAATCAAACGGCGCGTTGCGGAGATGCTTAAACTCGTAAGATTACCTAATCTTGCTGACCGCAAACCCAGTGAACTTTCAGGTGGACAACAACAACGTGTCGCGCTTGCAAGGGCTCTTATCGTTCAGCCCGATGTTCTTTTGTTAGATGAGCCTCTATCGAACCTTGATGCTCACTTACGGATTGAGATGCGCGATCTCATACGATCACTACAAAAAGAGATGGGCATCACCACAATATTTGTGACCCACGACCAAGAAGAAGCCGTGGTACTTGCAGACCGTGTTGCGCTCATTTTAAATGGCGAGATGAGGCAATACGACACGCCAGAAGCATTTTACAAACGACCAATTGATGAAGCAACTGCACGATTTTTCGGAGGTCGCAATTTCATAAAAGGCAATGCACTAGAGCAAAAATTTGTTGGAGCATTTGGCACATTGGTCATACCAGACGGCGCTAACCAAGGTGATGTACACCTAACCATTCGACCGGAAAACATATACCTTAATAAGCCGGATAATACACCAAACTGTCTTCAGGCAATTGTCATCGATAAAGTGTATTTAGGTACGCAAACACGTCTTAAAATCCGCATTGGTGATGAGCATCTTGAAGCTTTGGCCAATCCGACGGAAGTAGAAAATATCGAGATAGGCAATAAAGTTACAGCAACTTTGCCGGCCGACGCGCTATGGATGCTAACCCCATAAAATGATATTTTGGATGTTTACATGTGCATCCTCCGACAAACAGCATAAGACAATTCTACATTATTTTTGTGGAGCGGGGCCCGTGGATTTTCCAAGGGTGAGTTCAACTTCCAGTAGCTCATTGGGTGGTTGCATATCTGGATTTACAACAATCTGCAAAAGCATTTCGGCTAAACGGCGTCCCGCATCTCTCACAGACGATTTTGTCGCTGTAAAAATCGGAATATCATCGCTGTTCTGAAAATAGGACAAGCGGTCATCATGTGTTACAATAGAAACATCGCGACCAACAGTCTTCCCTGCCTCCTGTATCGCACGCCTAGCCCCAAGAGCAACAATAATTGAAGCTGTTAAAATCGCTGTAGGCGGATTATCCAGCTCTAATAATTCTAAAGTTTTGTGATATCCATAACTCTCGGTCATTTCATTTGAAAACATTAATTCTCTATCAATATTTAAACCGCGGGATTGCAAGGAACTTTCATACCCTTGCCTGCGTCTATAAGCAAAATCCATATGTTCGCTACCGTTTAAGAGAGCAATGCGCCTATGTCCTAAATCAAAAAGAAAGTCCGTCGCTCTAATAAATGCGGAACGATTGTTTACGTCCAACCAAGCGTAGGGAATCTCGCATTGGCTAGCCCTGCCATGCACAATAAACGGCAATCCAAGTTCTGTTAAAAAAGAAATCCGACCGTCGTTGACCGTTGGGCTCTGAATAACTACCGCATCAACGGTACTTTGTGCTTTGAGATCTCTATAAACTTGATATTCATCCTCCTCTGGAGGCACGACAGATATCAACATTTTATATCCATTTGCAGAATAAACCTCACCAACACCGGCCACAAAATCTCCAAAAACTGGGTTCACCATTTCATTCTGATTGGATGTTGAAATAACATGACCTATTGTTAATGTTTGCCCAGTTGCGAGGCCTTTTGCTGCCTTGTTAGGCGCATAGTTATTTTGTTTCGCTATCCTCTGAACGCGTTCTCTCGTGCGTTCAGAGACTTCCGGAAAACCATTTAAGGCCCGGCTTACGGTAGTTTGACTAAGATTCAAAAGTTCTGAGAGTTCTCTTAAATTCATTATGCAAATGTACTCGAAGCGCTTCGAAAATCAATAAGAAAATCGACAAAGTAGCAAAATATTTGGCGACATTGATCTTGTTGTTGATAATGGAAGGGAAGTAAATGTATGAAAAATATATTGAAATTATCTCACTTGACAGAATCTATAATTATACTGTTATAATGAGCCAGCCAAAGCGCTTTGAAAATATTTAATATATGCTGTTACAATGATTAATGGCGTGTAAAGGGAGGAAATCTGATGAATGGAACTATGAAACATTTTTTACTAGCTAGTGCCGCCACTATGCTCTTGGGAACCGCGGTTCAAGCTGAACAGTTGACTGTATTTGGCCCTTGGCTTGGACCAGACCAAAAAAACATCGAAACTGTGCTGAGTGATTTTGCAGAAAAATCTGGTCATGATGTACGTTATGTTGGTTCCGATAGCTTCGAACAACAAATCATGATCGATGCGGAAGCCGGATCATCGCCAAATGTTGCAGTATTTCCGCAACCTGGTTTAGCCGCAGACATGGCAAAACGTGGCTTCCTAACTCCATTAAAAGATGGAACTGGTGATTGGGTTAAGGAAAACTATGCAGCTGGTTCATCGTGGGTTGATTTGGGTACTTACAAGGATCAAAACGGTGCAGATAATCTCTATGGATTTTTCTATAAAGTCGATGTGAAGTCACTGGTTTGGTACAATCCGGAAAACTTTGAGGATGCAGAATACGAAGTGCCGACAACGATGGAAGAACTGAAAGCTCTCACAGATCAGATTGTCGCTGATGGTGGCACGCCTTGGTGTATTGGTCTGGGTTCAGGTGGAGCAACTGGTTGGCCTGCAACTGATTGGGTCGAAGATATGATGCTTCGTACACAATCGCCTGAAATGTATGATAAGTGGGTTTCAAACGAATTGAAATTTGATGATCCAGCTGTCATTGCCGCCATCGACGAATTTGGTGCGTTCGCACGTAATGATAAATATGTTGTTGGTGGTGCTGGCGCTGTTGCATCTACTGATTTCCGCGATAGTCCAAAAGGTATGTTCTCATCTCCTCCACAATGTTACATGCATCGTCAAGCATCGTTTATTCCAGCGTTTTTCCCCGAAGGTACAGAAGTCGGTGAAGATGCTGATTTCTTCTACTTTCCATCTTACGCGGGTAAAGATCTCGGTAATCCGGTCCTCGGTGCAGGCACATTGTGGGCTATCACAAACGAAAATGACGCTGCTCATGATCTGATCGAGTATCTTCAAACTCCTGCTGCGCATGAAATTTTTATGGCTCTTGGAGGGTTCTTGACGCCTCATAAAGGTGTTGATGCATCAAAATTCTCTAGCAAGTCTACAGCGAAGATGAACGAAATTCTTCTTGGAGCAACAACATTCCGTTTTGATGGATCTGATCTAATGCCTGGCGGTGTTGGCGCAGGTACTTTCTGGACCGGTATGGTTGACTATACTGGCGGCAAAGATGCGTCTGAAGTCGCAGCTGGTATCCAAAAAAGCTGGGATGCGTTGAAGTAAGGCGAGCAATTAAAGACAGCCCTCAATGTGGGGGCTGTTTCGCTTTTTACCGACTGTGGAGGCAGACGGCTAAACTTTAGATAGGGATGGAGTGTCTGATGGAAGCTGCATATAAAGGGTTACTTACGATATTTTTGGGCGTTGGTGGATGTCTTCTCTACTTTTACCTATCCAATCAAATTCTCGATAAGATTATATATCCTGCTACAGGAAAACATGCTGGCCGCAATATCAACCGCGCCAATATGATTAGGCCTTGGCTTTTTGTGCTGCCTGCCATGTTAGCATTGGGCATTTACTTAGCTTATCCAGTCGTTGCTACCTTCTGGTATTCCCTCACAGATCGTAGCCAAGATGGTGCTTTTGTTGGTTTGGCAAACTACCAACAAATGACCAGCGAACCTAAGTTTTGGGAAGCTATGCGTAACAATATGTTGTGGCTGATTATCGTGCCAGCCGCGTCAACAGCCTTTGGTTTGTTGGCTGCACAATTAACGGATCGTATTAAATGGGGATCTATAGCCAAATCCCTTATTTTTATGCCGATGGCAATTTCGTTTGTCGGTGCGGCTGTTATCTTCAAGCTTATCTATGATACCCGACCCGTTGATCAGGCGCAGATCGGTGTATTAAATGCAGTATGGCTACAATTTAATGGTGGTGTTGGTTCATGGTTAATCCTGCGGCTATTGCCAGCACTTCTTATGCTGTGCGGAACAGCAATCACGGCCTATCTAGCTTATGGCTTATATAATTCAATTCGTGAAAAAGGTGGTTTGCTTTTACGAGGCCTCGCTATTGTTGTCCTTGCATATATTACATATTCATTTCTGTCTCTTGCTTGGGGCGCCCTCACCTCACCTCATCCGTATGGCGAACCACAAACATGGTTGACAATTCCCGGTTGGAACTCATTCCTACTTATGGTGGTTTTGATCTGGATTCAAACTGGCTTTGCAATGGTTATTCTGTCGGCAGCTCTGCGCGGTATACCGGAAGAAACTGTCGAAGCATCCATTGTGGATGGTGCAAACCCGTTCCAAGTATTTTTCAAAATTAAAATGCCGCAAATTTCAGGAACAATCGTCGTGGTTTGGACGACCATTACATTAGTTGTGCTGAAAGTTTTCGACATCGTTTTTGCCATGACCAATGGCCAGTGGGAAACACAAGTTTTGGCCAACTATATGTTCGATAAACTATTCCGCGCAAATGATTGGGGCGTTGGCTCCGCATCTGCAATGACCATCATGTTATTGGTTAGCCCAATCCTGATTTGGAATGTTTATAACGCTCGCAAGGAGATGAAGTGATGGATAATATAGCTGGAAGCAAATCTAGCCTAAATTGGATTGTTCAAATTTCAGTCGTTGCGCTCGTACTATTGTGGCTGTTTCCCACATTTGGCCTGCTTGTGTCCTCCTTCCGCACAGCAGATCAAATCTCAGGTTCTGGCTGGTGGCAATCGATGTTTCCCACTCAGCAGAACCTGACATTGCGCGCAGCTGATCCTGATGATGAAGGCGCACAGGTTTTAGAAAACGGATTATACATCGTAGAAGGCAATCTTTTTGGTTCTGCAAGTGATGCTAATATTAGCGTTTGGGGAACCTCATCACGCGCAATTGGCGCCAATATACCTGGTGTTACAGCTGAGTTAAAAGATGGCGAGACCATGACCGTTCAGGCGGATGGCACCTATCGCTGGACCAGCCCAACTGAGCTGACAGGTCGCGGACAGCGTGTTTTTGTTACGGCAACAACGCCACCAGAATTTACATTTGGCAATTACCAGAATGTACTCTTCAGTGGCGATAGTACCGATAGTATGGCAAAAGCGTTTTTCAACACATTAACAGTGACAATACCGGCCACAATTATCCCTATAATTATCGCTGCATTTGCAGCATATGCGCTCGCCTGGATGGATTTCCCAGGTCGTGCAATCCTTATTGCCGTTGTCGTAGGTTTGTTAGTTGTGCCATTGCAACTGGCTTTAATTCCGCTGTTGCGTCTGCATTTGGGTATTGGTATCGGAAAAGGATATCTGGGTGTTTGGCTTGCTCATACCGGTTTTGGGTTGCCCTTGGCGATTTACTTATTGAGAAATTATATGGTTGGGTTGCCAAAGGATATTATTGAGAATGCCCGTGTGGATGGTGCGACTGATTTTCAGATTTTTATGAAGATTATCTTGCCATTATCATTCCCTGCCCTGGCTTCTTTTGCCATATTCCAGTTCTTGTGGACTTGGAATGATTTGCTCGTTGCAAAGGTATTCTTAATCGATGCTACTGGCGAAACCACCGTCATGACCAATCAGATTGTAGAGCTTCTGGGTACACGTGGTGGCAACTGGGAAATTCTTGCGACCGCCGCCTTTGTTTCAATAGCTGTTCCGCTCTTGGTGTTCTTTGCAATGCAAAAATACCTTGTGCGTGGTCTTTTAGCTGGTTCAGTAAAATAGGATTAAAAATTATGAATTTAGCCGTAGCTCCAATGTTGGATAACGCAACTAATAAAGATTGGTGGCGTGGTGCTGTCATCTATCAAATTTATCCACGTAGCTATCAGGATAGTAATGGAGATGGGGTTGGTGATTTGGCAGGTGTTGTGCAGCGCATGCCATACATCGCGTCATTGGGGGTTGATGCGATTTGGATATCTCCATTCTTTACATCGCCAATGAAAGATTTTGGTTATGATGTAAGTGATTATTGCGACGTAGATCCAATGTTCGGTTCATTGTCAGATTTCGATGCGATCGTCAACGCAGCCCACAATCATGGCATTCGCGTGATGATTGATCTTGTGTTGAGCCATACCAGTGAGCAACATGCCTGGTTTGCAGAAAGCCGCAAAAATAAAACTAATTCAAAACAGGATTGGTATGTATGGGCTGATCCAAAACCGGATGGTACACCTCCCACAAATTGGCTTTCAATATTTGGTGGTCCAGCTTGGCAATGGGATGGACGGCGCGAACAATATTACATGCATAACTTCTTGGCATCTCAACCAGACCTCAATTTTCATAATGTTGAGGTTCAGGATGCGTTGCTTGATGTGGCAAATTTTTGGCTTAATCGTGGTGTTGATGGGTTTCGTCTGGATACGATTAACTTCTATTTCCACGACGCTGAGCTGAGAGATAATCCTGCGTTACCAATTGAAGAACGCAACGCAACTATCGCTCCATCTGTAAATCCATACAATCATCAAAACCACCTATACGATAAAAACAGACCTGAAAATTTGAACTTTTTGCGGCGTTTACGTTCAATCATGGAACCATTTGGTGCTGCTGCGGTTGGCGAAGTTGGTGATGCACAATTTGGGTTAGAGATATTAGGACAGTATACCGCTGGTAATGACTTAATGCAGATGTGTTACGCCTTCGAGTTTCTCGCACAAGATCAACCATCAGCGGATTTGGTCGTGAAAGTTTTGAAGAAGGTCGATGATGTTGCCGCTGATGGTTGGGCTTGCTGGGCATTCTCCAATCATGATGTACAGCGTCATGCATCACGTTGGAACCTCTCGACAGACGCTCAAAAAACATTTGCTACCCTAATTATGTGCATGCGTGGCTCGGTTTGCCTATACCAAGGTGAAGAGCTTGGTCTTCCCGAGGCAGATGTAGATTTTGGTGATATCCAAGATCCGTATGGTATAGAATTTTGGCCGGAATTTAAAGGTCGTGATGGTTGTCGTACACCAATGGTGTGGCAGACAAGTAACCAAAATGGTGGCTTTTCGGAAGGAAAACCTTGGCTTCCTGTTGCTCACGAACATCTAAATATGTCGGTAGATGCACAGGAAAATGATCCAAATGCAATTTTGCATCATTATCGAAAAGCAATTCAGTTTCGACAAACCAAACCTGTTCTTGCTTTGGGTGAACACGATAATCTGAACACCGATGGATGTATCGTTTCATTTACTCGGCATCTGGATGGTCAATCCATCCAATGCGCATTTAATCTTAGTGATACACCATCTGAATTCATACTGCCTGCTGGTGAATGGACACCTATGGGTGAAGAATTAGGTTGTGTACAAACTGCAGTTGGCAACAAAATTCATCTGGGACCCTGGCAGGTTTATATCGGGCAAAAACGTGAGCATTAGGATCTGAAAGGATTACACCATGACGGACGTAAAATTAACAAGTGTAGGAAAAACCTACGGAGGGGCAGTCAATGTCCTGAACGATATAAATCTCGATATCAAACAAGGCGAACTGATTGTTTTTGTTGGACCGTCTGGTTGTGGTAAATCCACGTTACTTAGAATGATTGCTGGATTAGAAAAAATTACAGCAGGAACACTCGAAATCGGTGGTGATGTTGTCAATGATATTCCACCTGCGCAGCGGGGTATCGCCATGGTGTTTCAGTCCTATGCGTTATATCCACATATGACTGTACGCGAAAACATGTCTTTCGCCTTGAAATTAGCTAAAAAGCCCCAAGTAGAAATCGATGAAGCGATTACGCGAACAGCAAAGATATTGCAGCTGGAGGAGTATCTCGACCGTTTGCCCAAAGCCCTGTCTGGCGGACAAAGGCAACGTGTGGCAATAGGTCGATCCATCGTACGGGACCCAAAAGTCTATCTGTTTGATGAACCACTCTCCAACTTAGATGCAGCGCTGCGCGTTGCGACGCGCATTGAGATTGCACAGCTTAAAGAATCTATGCCTGAAAGCACAATGATTTATGTCACGCACGATCAGGTTGAAGCGATGACTTTAGCCACTAGAATTGTCGTGTTGGCAAACAAGGGCATTGCTCAAGTCGGCACACCGTTAGAGCTCTACGAACGGCCAGAAAATGAATTTGTGGCACAGTTCATTGGCTCTCCAGCTATGAATTTGCTGTCCGGCGAGATAGTTAAAACAGGTAATCAAACGACCATTAAATTAGACGGCGGCGGCACGGCAATTTCCGCTATAACAACAAAAGCGGAAGACAAAGGTCTAAAAGTCAATATCGGCATTAGGCCAGAAGATATGATCGAGACGACAGACGAACATATCTACGAAGGTAAAGTAAAAATTACTGAAGCTTTAGGTGAAGTAACTTTATTATATTTCGAAAATAACGGTGATGATAACTCTGTGATCGGTAAACTTCCAGGAATTCATGGGGACCTCCGTGGCAAAACTGTACGCGTATCAGCCGCACCTGAAAAAGTGCAAGTTTTCCATAATGGTCAGTCACTTTATTATCGGAAATAGTACTAGGTTTTAGTACTTATTGCGCCAAGCCTTGCTCTTCTAGTCGATTGACGCACTGTGGCAGCTGATCATATCGATCCTTCGGTTCCAATATTAATCGAGGGTCAGCATCAATTTTGGATAGTTCATTGAAAACGGGTGCCCATGGAATTATCCCCTCACCTGGATGCCAATGCCGATCCGCGTAACCATCGACATCCTGTAGATGGACATGCCCTAACAATTCTCCAGCTGAGATAATGAAGTCAACAACAGCAGGGGCATTGTTGTTTGCATGTGATAGTTGCGCATGCCCTGTATCGATTGATAATTTGAACAAATCACTCTTAAAAGATTGAACTAGATCGCTACGTAACATAGGATTCGTATCATCAATGTTCTCAAGAACCATCATACAGCCGATTTCATCACAACGTTTCAAGCAGGGCGTAAGTATATCTTGAGCAGCTTCGAACATCTGACGTTTGATGTCTGGCATGTTAAGTTCATTGAGGCTAAGCCATGCGCTGAATGGTGAGTGAACGACCATATGCGTTGCACCTAACTTCTCACATGCATCCAACCCTTGTAAGAGGCGTTTTGTTGTAACGGCGCCAATTTCTGGATCAACCGCAGTGATATCCAGATTTATGAACGGACCGTGTATGCCAACTCGCCCACTATGGTTTTCTAGCCGCTTTTTGTAGCCATTAATAACGTCATCGCTCATCGCATCAAGTTGCCGAGCCACAATGAAATCCTGTATCTCGATATCTCGGTTCTTTTCCAGTATCCAGTCACTAATTTGGTCGAAGTTTATCAAATTTGTTGCTACACCTAAAACAGGAAGCGTCATAATATTTCTCTTTCTATATCTATTTTATGCCAGCACGCATAAAGCTTTGCACAAACTGTCGCTGAAACAGTATAAATCCGATCAATAAAGGACCAGACGTAATAAGAGTTGCAGCATTAATGATAGACCATTCTGTGCCAGAGTCAGTTGTTGCAAAGATCGAAAGACCAACGGTTAATGGTCTTGTTTCAACCGAATTGGTGATAATTAATGGCCAAACAAAGTTGTTCCAATGCGCGCTGACAGATACCAGGCCAAAAGCAAGATAAGTTGGTTTGGCAAGCGGAACATAAACCCTACGAAGAATGGTAAATATTGAAGCTCCCTCGATGCGAGCGGCCTCATCCAATTCTGTTGGGATCGTCATAAATGTTTGCCTGAGCAGGAAGATGCAAAACCCAGATGCCATATAAGGCAAACCAATAGCCAGTATAGTATCTACCAGGCCTAGCATTTTCATGGTTTGGTAGTTTTCGACTATCAAAATATCAGGCATGACCATAAGCTGAAGCAAGACCAATCCGAATAATATATTTTTGCCTGGAAAACTCATCCGTGCAAACGCAAATGCGGCCAAGGTGCCCAATACCAACTGAGCTAAAAGAATACTCGTTACCAACAAGATCGTGTTTATATAATACGTCCCAAACGGTGCTTGAGCCCACGCCTTTTCAAAGTTCTCTAATGTTAAAGGTGCAAATAACTCAAATCTGGTTTCAAATGCAGCAGGATGAAATGCTGTCCAAACAGCATAAAGCAGGGGTAATGCCCACATGATTGCAAGTGACCAAGCTCCAAAACTAAACAACAGGCGATCAAAATCAAATCGACGAGCCGACTGGTTTAAAGAATAACTCATTTATAATGCACCTTGCGATCAAAAAGGAAGAATTGCCCGATAGCCATGAGAGACAGAATAGCCAGAAGCACCACAGTTAGTGTGGATGCGTAGGCGGTATCCCAGAAGGCAAATGCAACATCGTAGATGTAATACAACAGAAGGTTGGAAGCGTTATTTGGGCCACCTTGCGTCATAACGAAGATGTGATCGACCAACCGAAATGCATTAATGACAGCATTTACAGATACAAACAGAGTTGTAGGCATAATCAACGGCAGCGTTACACGTTTAAAAAATGTCCATCTGCCTGCTCCTTCGAGTGCCGCCGCTTCTCTTAACGGCTGGGGAATAGCTTGTAGTGCAGCCAGATAGAAAATCATGAAAAACCCGGCCTCTTTCCATACAGCTACTGCTATCATCGTATAAAGAACAGTGTCTGGTTGCCCTATCCAATTCTGTGCTTGAAATCCGAAAAGAGCTCTAATCTGATCTATTAAGCCAATCGTGGGAAGGTAGAAGAATATCCAAATATTGGCGACGGCAATAAGAGGAAGCACAGTTGGCGTAAAATAAGCCATACGCAACAAACCAACACCTCTACGCGGGGTGTGCACAAACAACGCCATTGCAATCGCAAGGCCTATAGATGCTGGTATAGTAATCGCAGCGTAGATCGAGTTATTCCAAAGCACTCTCAAAAAAACTTCATCACCAATCAGACGCTGATAGTTTTCAAAGCCAACAAATTCAGATGAGCGCCTGCCCCGTCCCGTGGAGAAAAAACTATCGATAAACGTTTCTATTGCTGGAATATGAGTAAAACCAAGCAAAAGAATCATAGCAGGCAGCAAAAGTAGCCAAGCGTATACCCATTGGTTGTTGTATTTACTCATTCTAGAAGGACCTGGCTGGAAAATGATGCAGGCGGCCAAACGAGCCGCCTGTACTGAATAAAAGACAAACTGCGATTAATTTGTCGTGCGATATTTCTTCAAAACATCGTCTGCTTTTGCTTGAGCTTCAGCCATTGCAACTGCGGCTGTTTTCTCGCCAGAAATTGCAGATGCAAGCGCATCGTTAAAGATCTTCGATACAAGTTTATTCTCGTATGTTGATAATTCAGCAACAGCAAATTCAAGCTGATCACGTGCAACAAGCGATGCAGGAACATCTTTAACATAGGCTTTCATTGCATCTGTTTCCCATGCTGCTGCGCTTGGCGCAACGTAGCCTGTTGCAATAGACCAAGTTGCTGCTTGTTCCGGCGCTGTGATCCATTTTACAAATTCAACAGCTGCCTTTTTCTGCTCCTCAGAAGCATCTTTAAACAAATAGAAGTTTCCGCCGCCTGTTGGTGCACCACGGCGCTGTTTTTCAGGCAACATTGCAACACCAAATTCGAAAGGTGCATTAGTGCGAATGTTTGTAAGGTTACCTGTTGTTGTCCAGATGATTGCCGCTTCTTTTTCAAAAAAAGCTTTTGGTGTGGCACCCCAATTGATTGAACCAGATTGCATGATTTTATGCTCAGATGACAAATCAACGAGATATTCCAGTGCCTCTATAACTTCTGGTGTATCGAATGCCGTTTTGTTACCTTCAGCATTAGCCAGGATAGCTCCATTAGGCGTGGAAAGGCCTTGGAATAACCAATATGGGAAACCAGCTGTCGGTATGCGAAGACCCCATTTCGTCGTGTTCCCACTTGCGTCTGTTTTTGTAAGTTTTTTGCCCATTTCCACTAGCTCATCCCAGTTTGCAGGTGCAACTTCTGGATCAAGTCCCGCTTCTTTAAAGGCTTCTTTGTTCCAATACATAACCGGAGTTGAACGTTGAAAAGGAATACCCCAAGTCTTACCGCCAGTCTGACTATTCTCCATAAACGACGGATAGAATCCACCAATCCAAGTTTTATGCTCTTCATTAGAAACATAAGCATCAAATGGCTCGATTAGATCTTCATCGATCAATGTAAACATCTCAGTTGAAAGCAATACAGAAAGTTGCGGAGCGTTGCCCCCACGTGCAGCTGTAATAGCTTTCGCAGATGCATCATTATATGACCCCGCATAGATTGCCTCGATGTTAACATCAGGGTTCATTTCGATATATTTTCTTGTCAAATCTTCGATTGTATCTGCTGCGGCACCGCCGACGGCTACTGGAAAATAAAATTCTAGATCAACAGCTATTGCCGGTGTTGCCAATAGCGACGCAGCAAGAACTGTGCTGCTAATAAGTTTTTTCATCATAGACGGCATCATAATAATTTCCTTTAGATATTTGATGGTAGATTATTGGATTGAGTTAGGATTGATGGTAGTTCGATGCGTTGACCAGTTTGCTCGTTAAAGAAATGCGAGGCGTCTTTCTGCCATGAAATTTTAAGCTTGTTCTCTATGTTAATCGCCAAACGCGCAGGTAAGCGAACATCAATTGTCGCAGCTCCCATCTGACAGCTCAGCAGTTGATCAGCGCCTTGGTACTCAATGTCTAGAATCTCAACTTCAAACCCAGAATCGCTCGAAATTTCGAAATCTTCTGGGCGGACACCACAAATAATATCATCTGGTAGCGGCACCTCACCGTTCGGAAAAGTGCACGAATTCATGTCCAATGCAGGAATCAAATTCATAGGTGGGGAACCGATAAAGCGGGCCGCAAACACGCTGGCAGGTTGACTATAAATCTCTTTAGGCGAACCAACTTGTTCAATTCGGCCTTTGTTGATTAAAACAATCTGATCTGCCATCGTGATAGCTTCAACCTGATCGTGGGTAACATAAACCATGGTTAGTTTAAGTTGCTGCTGCAAACGTCTGATCTCTGTTCGCATTTCATGGCGTAGCTTCGCATCTAAATTTGAGAGCGGTTCATCCATAAGGCAGACCGGCCGCTCACTAATAACAGCCCGTGCAAGTGCTACACGTTGTTGTTGACCACCAGATAATTGTGATGGTTTACGCTCCTGCAATTCAGTTAATCCCATGAGTTGAGACACCTTCTGCAGTCGTTCTGCCTGTTCAGCGTTTGATGTCTTACGAACTTGCAGACCAAACAGGATATTATCCGCAACGCTCATATGCGGAAAAAGAGCGTAAGATTGAAACACCATTGAGATATCGCGCATTGATGATGGCAAGATATCTATCTGCTTTTCACCAATATAGATTTTACCACGATCTGGGGCCTCAAATCCGGCAATCATTCGAAGAAGAGTTGACTTGCCGCATCCTGACGGGCCTAGCAGTACAGTAAGTTTACCCTTGGGAATATTGAGAGATATATCATCGACAGCAAGCTGGTCATCAAATGACTTCACAAGATCATGTAAAATCAAGCCATCTTTGTTCATCATCCAAAACACCAAGATTATCAAACACTAGGTCTGCATTGCAATTACTTGGAGGTTTATAGATATGCTTGCATGCCATTAGCATGACAATAGTATTTCAGTTTTGTGAATGTTTGAATGAACGCGTAATTTTGCAGAAAATAAAACACCTGAATGCATAAAACGTATAGTCACGCTTAGCATTCAGGTGTTGGAATAAATAATAGTTATGCGGGTTTACTTATCTCACCACATAGACCGAACATGTTGAATGGCGAACAATGCGAGCGGCATTGGGACCCAATAGATAATCAGCAAAATCCGGCTTATGCGCACCAACAACAATAAGCGAGGAGCCGGCAGCTTTAGCTGTTTTAAGCACCTCTTCATAAGTTTTACCAAATGCAATGACATGGCGCACTTTAGAATTTTTATCTTCACCTAACACGCCAGTTACTTGATCGTTTAGCTGTTTTTTAGCCTCTTCCATCATCTGATCGTGATGTTCTTCACTAAAAAAGCCACCAACAAGACTGGTGCCGTAGTCGGGCACCACAGTAATAACATCTAGCTGCGCATCCTCCATGACAGCAAGTTGAGCTGCCTTTTTGAGAACATTTACATCTTCACCAGGGTGGCTGATATCTATGGCGCAAAGTACGGAATTGGTCATGCTGTTTCTCCCACTTCATCGTTAAATTTATGAGGGTTTGATTTCTGACGTCTACTTTGTATCCAAGCTATCAAGAACAATAGAATAAGGGCGGGAATGAAAACCAACTCCTTCGGAGATTGAGCTGATGGAGCCTGTATACTCTTAATTACGACGGACTCATCAAGATAGAAGTCAAAGCTGCCAAGGCTCTCTGCAAATGGCGAACTAAACGAAGGTTCATCCATTTTCACAACATCGCCTTCCTCGATCAGAACTAGCCCCGTTTGCTCAAGGCGTTCTGCACCGCTTCCTTCTCCTTCAACAGTCAGAACAAGCGTTGTATCCTTGTTCTTACCCGTGTCAAAATCAGGTCCGGAGACGACCATTCTAAGTTCTTGCCCCGGCGTTGCAGTATCAAGAGCACTACTGAGCTGTTTGGGCTCAATATTGGCAAATGGAGGTTGCAATCGATCCATCACAAAATCCGGACGGAACAAGATAAATGCAATTAGAATAAGAGCTACGCTCTCATACATACGGCTTTTGGTAACAAACCATCCCATCGTGCCGGCAGTAAAGACCAGAATCGCTATCGAGGCTATGATAAAGACAAGTATCCCTTGCGTTAAGCTCACATCAATCAACAATAAATCAGTATTGAAGATAAAGACGAACGGCAATGCAACAGTTCTAAGCGAATAGAAGAATGCGGCAAAACCGGTTTTAATTGCATCACCGCCAGATACCGCAGCGGCGGCAAAACTGGCTAGCCCTACAGGCGGAGTAACATCGGCCATAATTCCGAAGTAGAAGACAAACAGATGAACAGCAATTAACGGAACAATCAATCCAGACTGTGCTCCCAATTCAACCACAACACCTGCCATCAATGATGAAACAACAATGTAGTTTGCCGTTGTCGGTAGACCCATACCAAGCACGAGGCTTAACAAGCCAACCAAGACCAGCATCAGAATAAGATTACCACCTGACAGGAACTCAACAAGGTCAGCCATAACTTGCCCAACACCTGTTAATGTAACAGTTCCGACAATAACACCGGCCGTAGCAGTCGCAAGACCAATGCCGATCATGTTGCGAGCGCCGTCAATCAATCCTTCAATTAGATCAACTACACCCTGCTTGAACGCATTTGCGGTTTTATTCTCGCCCCGAAAAATCGACTTTAACGGCTTCTGAGTAAGCAGAATTACAAACAAAAGAGTTGTCGCCCAGAAAGCTGATAGGCCTGGAGACTTTTGTTCGATCATAAGAAAGTAAACAAGAACAATGATCGGCAACAAATAGTAGAGCCCAGCTTTGTATATTTCAGCAACAACAGGCAACTCAACTTCTTTAGCATTGGGATCATCTGGCACCAGATCAGGCACTTTAGCAGCGAGCCATAGCAGTGCTACATAAGCGGCAAATACCAAGATAGATAAAATACCACCAGAACCTGCCGGGAACAGAGATGTAATCCATTTAACAGGATATTGCACACCATAACAAAGCCCCGCAAAGCCAGCAAAGAACAGTGCCATACCGCCGATTGTACGGCCCATGGAAACAACACGATTACCCAATGTAGGCATGTTTGATTTAACAGCTTCCAAGTGAACAATATACACCAACGCGATGTAGGAAATTGTTGCTGGTAAGAATGCATGGGTGATTACTTCCACATAGGAAATACCCACGTATTCAACCATCAAGAAGGCGGCAGCACCCATCACCGGTGGCATAATTTGACCATTAACAGAGCTGGCTACTTCAACTGCGCCAGCTTTTTCAGATGAGAAGCCAACACGCTTCATTAGAGGAATTGTAAATGTGCCAGTTGTAACAACGTTTGCGATAGATGAACCGGAAATCAGGCCAGTTGCGGCAGAACCGACAACGGCAGCTTTAGCCGGGCCACCTTTAAGGTGCCCTAAAGCGCCGAACGCCATCTTAATGAAATAATTACCTGCACCCGCTTTATCTAGCAGAGCACCAAACAGCACGAACAAGAATACAAACTTCGTAGAAACACCAAGAGCGATACCAAATACACCCTCTGATGTGATCCACATATGGCTCATCGCCTTCTTCAACGATGCGCCTTTCCAGCGAATGACATCGGGTACGATCTCTGATGATCCGAAGAATACATAGGCCAGGAATATTGTTGCGATGATAGCCATTGCGGGACCAAGCGCGCGACGTGCAGCTTCAAACAATAAAAGCATCCCAGCGAGCGCAAACCACTTATCGATATCATCCGCAAGACCACCTGCATTGACGATTTTTTGATAAAAAATAAATCCATAAAGCGCAATGAAGGTAGCTAGTATCGCCATGATCCAATCCTGGATAGGAATGAAATGACGCGGACTGGACTTTAATGCAGGGTAAGCCATGAAAGCTAGAAAAATAGCAAATCCTAGATGTAACTGGCGCGAATTGTTTATAATATCGCCCGGCAAAACATAGTTAGCCAACGGTGATGCCAAAATGACCTGAAAGACCGACCAGATTACGGCAACGACTGCCAAAAATGTCCCAACAGCGCCATGTGGAGACCTTGCTCCGGCATCAGATGCTGCGACGAGTTCCTGAAGCTCTTCCTCACTAAGTGCGCGATTTTCAGTTCCACTATTTACCATTGTGCTGTCCCCTCGACTACCCATGGATAATTATATAACCAAATAAAAAAGGAGGGCACGCTGCCCTCCCCGATATTTTGACCTATTCGATCAGGCCTGCTTCTTTGTAATATTTGGCAGCACCAGGATGAAGAGGTGCAGACAAACCAGCAGTTGCCATGTCTTTAGGCTCAAGATTAGCAAAAGCTGGGTGTAGCTTTCTGAAATCTTCAATGTTTTCCATCACTGATTTTACAACAGTGTAAACAGCTTCTTCTGAAACAGCAGTTGAAGATACGAATGTCGCACCAACACCAAATGTCATAGTGTCAGCATCATTGCCACGGTACATTTTACCGGGAATTGTTGCTGAACGGTAGAAAGGATTATCGCCGATTAGACCTTCGACTTCACTTCCGTCAACTGTCACAAGAACACTGTCACAAGCTGTTGTTGCTTCTTGGATAGAACCAGATGGGTGACCAACAGTATAAACCATTGCATCAATTTGGTTATCACAAAGCGCTGCAGATTGTTCTGCTGCTTTTAACTCTGTTGCCAAAGCAAAATCAGCTGTTGTCCAGCCTTTTGCGTCAAGAAGAACTTCCATTGTACCGCGTTGTCCAGAACCTGGATTTCCGATATTTACGCGTTTACCTTTAAGGTCATCAAAGGTTTTGATGCCAGCATCTGCGCGTGCAACAACTGTAAACGGCTCAGGGTGTACTGAGAATACAGCGCGTAGCTCTTCAAATTTACCTGCATCAGCAAATTTAGACGTACCGTTATAAGCGTGATACTGCCAATCAGATTGCGCAACACCAAACTCCAACTCACCTTCGCGAATTGTGTTGATGTTATAAACAGAACCACCAGTTGATTCTACTGAACAACGGATACCGTGATCTTTACGACCTTTATTAACCAGACGGCAAATTGCGCCACCAGTTGGGTAATAAACACCTGTAACACCGCCTGTACCAATAGTGATGAATTCTTCAGCAACCACTGTTGTGCCCATCATGGAGCCCAGAGCAAGTGCAGCTGTTAGCATTTTTAATTTATTGACCATTATTGTCTCCCGATAAATTACATTCTCATTTCGCAGGTTAAAGCGAGGGTTCTCTAATTTAGTCAGCAAATGACAAAACTAGATTTCACTATTATGAATGAAATTTCAACCTCCCTGCTTCCCAAGAAGATCACATTGGAACAAAATGGTGTCTATACGCGTCATTACCTATGCCGAGTTTAGAATGCTCAAAATAGTTTACAGACAACTAAAAGATAATTATTCCTAACAGTTATGAAATTGCAAAAATCAGAAGTGAATAAATTTAAGTATTTGTTTTCTTGCATAAAATAGGAACTTAAATTGGAATATACTTATGATTGGAAGCACCCAAAGGACATAAATTAATGAAATTTTCACTTGGTGCGATACTTGCAATTTGGCTGTCAGGTTTGCAATTCGTAGCCGTTCTTTCGGTTGTTTCCTTCAACTATATCTCATCAGAGCGTGTATTGCTTGACCACGCAACAGCGTTGATTAGTGAAGTAGGTCAAAGCTCAAAGGAGTATTCTAGAGGTTTTTTAGAGCCTGCAGTTCGAGCCACAAATCTTGCCAAACGGCTCATAGAAAATAACCTGGTATCAAACTCAGACCCCATAGAACTAGAAAAATTACTCTTTCAACAAATGCAAGTTGTGCCGCAATTTTCGGGTATGTATTACGGAGATGAACAGGGAAATTTTGTCTATGTGATGCGAAGTGAAATACATGCGGAATTTCGCACAAAGATCGTACACCGTGATGAAGACACGATCTCAACTGAACTGATCTGGAGAGATAAAAATTATAAGATCGTAAAATACGAGATTGACAAAACTGATAGGTTTGACCCGCGAGGCAGGCCTTGGTATCGAGGCGTTAAGAGTGAGCGAAGCTTTATTTGGACCGCGCCTTACATATTCTTTTCATCCCAACGCCCAGGAATTACCGCCGCCACGCCCGTAATCTCTTCTAATGATCAGTTAAAGGGAGCTATTGGCGTTGATATTGAAATTGACGAAATATCTGGATTTCTATCCAATCTTGAGATTGGGCAAACCGGCGTAGCGATGGCGCTTTCAAGCGATAGAAACGTGATTGCACATCCGAAATCTGATCTAATCAAAGTGAATGGTAGTTCTGGTGCTCTTGAATTCGTCAATATCGATGAGATCGAAGATCTAGTTGCTAGGAAGGCCTTTGGTAATCTACCGAATTTGAACGATGTCGGTTCCAAGCAAGAAATCGAGTCTGAATTTATATATAATGACGGCAAATTTGCGTCTATCCTAATACCTGGCCATATTCATGACTTGCCTTGGTCAATCGCGATTTACGCCCCGCTAAGTGATTTTATTGGCGGTATTGAGGAAAATAGAACACGCAATATCTGGATTGCTATTTTCATAGCTTTAACGACCGGGCTAATTGGCCTGAAAATTGCCAACAAAATCAATCAGCCAATTCGTGATTTCGCTGCTAGGGCAGGATTGTTGGCGAGTGGAAAACTAACCAGATCTGAAATCAAGCTCGAAACCTATCCTGAATTAGAAGAGGCAAGTGAAACTCTTGCCAATGAGATAGCTCAAAGAAAAACATTTGAACGTGTATACGGGCACACTTTTGCGCTCGCCTCTCGGGGTATGGCACAAATTTCTCCAAAAGACGGAAGATTTATTCGCGTAAATTCCCAGTTGGCTGAAATTTTGGGCTTCAGTACGGAAGAAATGGTTGAAATGTCCATCTCAGACATATTGCATGCAGAAGATGCTGATACTTACACTTCCTTCCAAAACATAATGAATAATGGCTATGAGTATAACCAGGAGAAACGATATGTCCGAAAAAATGGTGATGTAATCTGGTTACAAGTCAACGCAATTCTAATTCGGGATCAACTGGGTAAACCAATGTATGCGGTTGCTACAATGGATGATAAAACGGAACAGAAAACAGCAGAATCCAAAATTAGTGATCTAAGTAGAGATCTATCCCATTTTGCGAGGGTAAATATGATGGGACAGATGGCAGAAGGTTTAGCTCATGAACTGAACCAACCTTTAACGTCAATAACTCAGAATGTAGACGCTGCACTTCTGACCGTGAAAGAGCAGACGAAACCTGACCCGGAACTGGTAGACATCTTGCAGGACATGGACCGGCAAGCACACCATGGCGCTGAAATAATACGTGCCCTTCGCGGTCTAGTTCGTAAAGACGAAGGTCAGCAAGCAAGTTTCAGTATTACAGAGCTCTTGGAGCAAACATTGCAATTGCTGAATCCCGAGGCGCGGGAACACGGAGTTGCTATTTCATTTGTTGCTACAAAAAATCCAAATGTCTTCGGTAATAGAGTTCAAATTGCACAAGTCATCATGAATTTAACACGCAATGCTATTGAAGCTGTCGACGTGGTAGACCTGGATGTAAGAGAGATAAGCATTGAAACAGCACGTGCGGGCAATTTTATCGAAGTACATGTCATCGATACAGGACCTGGTATCGACCCAGGAGTTGATTTATTTGCCCAGTTTGAGAGTAGCAAGAAAGATGGCATGGGATTAGGGCTATCTCTTAGCCGCACGCTCATCGAAGCAAACAACGGCACAATATGGTATGAACCCAAAGAAAATGGGCGATCTAAGTTTTGCTTCACAATTCCGATTGCAAGTTTAAACTAGTGCATTGGACAAACTTCATTGAGATATATTCTATGAATGATCTAACTGTTTTTATAATCGACGACGACGACGATATTCGAGCATCTCTCACGAGATCACTGACTAAACGCGGCTATAATGTCGAAAGCTTCTCATCGGCAAATGAGTTTCTAAGTTCTCATAATGAAAATAATCTCGGGTGCATACTTTTGGACTATGGCATGCCAGAGTTAAACGGATTGGAACTACAGCAGTGTTTGATTGAACGTGAAATATCGATTCCAATTATATTTATGACTGGACATGGCGGAATACCTGAATCGGTTCAAGCTATGAAAGCTGGCGCGATTGATTTTCTTGAAAAACCTTTTAAGCAGAAGATACTGTTGGAGGCGATCAACACAGCATTTGAGAATACAAGAATATCCATGCAGCATGACGACGATAGCAAGGTGCTTCGGTCAAAACTTGAAAATCTCACAACTCGTGAAAGAGAAATTGCCCAATTTATTGTTCAAAATCCAGCCGACACCTCCAGCAAAAACATCGGACGACAATTAAACGTCAGCCCGCGTACAATTGACCATCACCGCGCGCGTATTCTGGAAAAAATGGATGTAACATCGGTCGCCGAGTTAATCGAAAAGGCTATCACAACAAAACTATTTTCTTGATTAGCGAGCGTTTCGCGAAACCCAAGACGAAAACTTATTGTAATCATTTAAATTATGAACTGACGAGGGACATTCTGTGTCACATATTTTCCCAAGACATACCAAAGCAAATTTACCAACTGTAGAATCAGGACAAGGCGTTTATCTATACGATACCGATGGCAAGCAATATTTTGATGGTTCAGGCGGGGCAGCCGTCTCATGTTTAGGTCATGGAGATAAAGATGTAACAGCAGCAATCAAAGAGCAATTAGATGAGATTGCGTTTGCACATACTAGTTTTCTAACGTCACAGCCAGCCGAGCAACTAGCAGACAAGCTGGTAGAATTGGCTCCTGATGGCATTGATCGGGTTTACTTGGTGTCTGGTGGCTCGGAGGCCGTAGAATCTGCGCTTAAACTTGCCAGACAATATTTCTGGGAACAGGGCCAAACATCAAAGAAATATTTTATAGCGCGAAAACAAAGTTATCATGGGAACACCCTAGCTGCGCTCGCAACAGGTGGCAATGAATGGCGGCGTGCGCCATTCTCCCCTCTTATGATCGAAACAAGCCATATCTCTCCATGTTATGAATATCGAGGCCGGCTTACGAATGAAACCACGGAACAGTATGGATTACGAATTGCCAATGAACTGGAAACCGAAATCCAACGTCTTGGTGCTGAAAATGTTATTGGATTTGTCGCAGAACCAGTCGTGGGGGCTACCGCAGGAGCCGTGCCAGCCGTCAAAGGTTATTTCAAGCGAATTCGAGAGATCTGCGATGCACACGGGATACTATTGATTCTAGACGAAGTTATGTGCGGCATGGGACGAACAGGAACCATGTTTGCCTGTGAGCAAGATGGGGTGTCGCCAGATATTATAACTATAGCAAAGGGGCTGGGAGCCGGTTATCAGCCAATTGGCGCCATGCTTTGCACGAAAAAGATTTACCAGGTGATTGAAGGTGGTTCTGGTTTCTTTCAACATGGACATACCTATATCGGGCATCCCGTTGCAGCGGCTGCCTCCCTCGCCGTCGTCAACAAACTGACAAGCCACGGTTTGGTCGAGCGTTCCCTCGATATGGGGCAGAAATTGCAAACTGTTCTGCAGGATGCTTTTGGGGAACACCCTCATATTGGTGATATTCGAGGGCGCGGTTTATTTCGTGGTCTGGAAATCGTCAAAGATCGGGAAACGAAGCAACCATTTACACCAAAAGATACAATCAACAAAAAATTGAAAAAAGCGGCATTTGAAGCCGGTTTAATTTGCTATCCTATGGGCGGAACAATAGATGGCGTAAATGGGGATCATATCCTGCTTGCACCACCATTCATTCTGGATGAAACCCATATTGATGAAATCGTGACCAAACTTAAAACAGCGTTCCAGCAGGTTTTTTAATGAAGATGATCAAACCATTACCAAAAATCATGGTCGCACCCAACGGAGCGCGGCGCGGGAAACAAGATCACCCTGCTCTGCCAATAACAATAGCAGAGACTGTGGCAACAGCTAAGGCTTGCGTTGAACAAGGTGCGGATGGGTTGCATATGCACATCCGTGATGAACAAGGAAAACATACGCTGGATGCAGGCACATATCGAGAAGCACTTAACGAACTACAAAATGCATTGCCAGAACTTTATGTCCAGATAACAACAGAGGCTGTTAGTCAATATTCAGCGGCACAGCAACGCAAATTGGTTAAGCAACTTATGCCAAGCGCTGTTTCAATCTCTATAGCTGAAATGTTGTCTGACAACGAAGATAAAGAGGCAAGTCAATTCTACAACTGGTGCCGAGATTCAAACATCTCGGTTCAACATATCATATATGATAATGATGATCTAAAAAGGATAGAAGCATTGTCCTTACTAGATAAAAACCACTCGCTACAGCTGTTATTTGTACTTGGCCGTTATACCAAAAACCAGCAGAGCATGCCGAAGGATCTCGACCCGTTTTATGAGTGGATGCAGTATAAACAAAATATCGACTGGGCGACCTGCGCCTTTGGACCAGGAGAAACCGATTGCTTGGTTGAAGCGTACAAGCGGGGCGGGAAAGTGCGCATTGGTTTCGAAAATTCGCTGTGGAATAGAGATGGATCAATAGCCAAAAATAACGCCGAAAGGGTCGCGGAACTGGTAAAATTCATCACCTAATTTATTTGAAAAATTGAGTTCTACAAGATCGTTATTTTTAATGTAATGACAGCATGATTCTTATTAGAAATCAGTTCATTAATTTGTAAATTTAGACGAAATTTTTGAACATCTGCGTGTCTTCAACAATTGAAATGCGAGGTTGTTCACATAAAAAATGTGAACTCCATTCTCTTTACGTCGAGTTTAAAATATTGAATATACATAAATAAATACAGTAAGTTATGTATGTATTCATCATCATCCATAGCGATCTACTAAAAAATTAGTTGACATAAGTGTAACATCCGGTGTTTGAATATAGGGGTCAGTTTGGGCTGACTCACAATACTGGAGGAAATAATGCATAAAATATTGCTATGTACGGTAGCATCAATTGGTCTGCTGAGTGGAATGAACTCAGCATTTGCCGATTCAGCTGCCGCAAAAAAATGGATTGACCAGGAGTTTCAACCTTCTGCTCTATCCAAAGATCAGCAGATGTCTGAGATGGACTGGTTCATCAAAGCTGCTGAGCCTTTTAAAGGTATGGAAATCAATGTTCTATCCGAGGGCATTCCTACTCACTCATATGAATCTGAAGTTTTAACAAAAGCATTTGAAGAAATCACGGGCATCAAAGTCAATCACCAAATCCTTGGTGAAGGTGAAGTTGTTCAAGCTGTTCAAACGCAGATGCAAACAAACCGTAACCTTTATGATGGCTACGTAAATGACTCCGATTTGATCGGTACACACTCTCGTTTGCAACTTGCTTATAATCTGACAGATCAAATGGCTGGCGAATGGGCTGCAACAACATCCCCTACCCTAGACCTTGAAGATTTCATGGGTACACAGTTTACAACTGGTCCAGATGGAAAACTTTATCAGTTGCCAGATCAGCAATTTGCAAACCTTTATTGGTTCCGCAAAGATTGGTTTGATCGTGAAGACCTAAAAGCTGCGTTTAAAGAAAAATACGGTTATGATCTTGGCGTGCCAGTAAACTGGTCAGCCTATGAAGATATCGCCGAGTTCTTCTCAAAAGATGTTAAAAATGTTGACGGCGTCGATATCTATGGTCACATGGATTACGGTAAGCGCGCACCAGATCTTGGTTGGCGCATGACTGATGCTTGGCTATCAATGGCTGGCGCTGGTTCAAAAGGTGAGCCAAACGGTGTTCCAATTGATGAATGGGGAATTCGCATGGAACAGGGTTCTTGTAATCCTGCTGGTGCTTCCGTTTCCCGTGGTGGCGCTGCAAACGGCCCTGCTGCCGTTTATGCGATCCGCAAATGGGACGAATGGCTACGTAATTACGCACCTCCAGGTGCCGCTAGCTTTGACTTTTATCAGTCACTTCCAGCACTTAGCCAAGGTAATGTTGCTCAGCAAATCTTCTGGTACACAGCCTTTACAGCAGATATGGTAAAACCAAAGTCAGAAGGCAATAATACTGTCGATGATGAAGGTAATCCATTATGGCGCATGGCTCCGTCACCGCACGGCCCTTATTGGGAAGAAGGTCAAAAAGTTGGTTATCAGGATGTGGGTTCTTGGACATTCTTGAATTCAACACCATCTGACCGCGCGCAAGCTGCTTGGCTTTACGCTCAGTTTGTAACGTCTAAAACTGTAGATGTGAAAAAATCACATGTTGGTTTGACATTCATCCGTGATTCATCAGTCAATCATGAGAGCTTCACAGAGCGTGCTTCTAAACTTGGTGGTCTTGTTGAGTTTTATCGCTCTCCTGATCGTGTTGCATGGTCACCTACAGGTGTGAACGTGCCTGACTATCCAAAACTGGCACAAATCTGGTGGCAGCAAATTGGTGACGTGAACTCAGGTGCCTTTACACCACAGCAAGCGATGGATCGTTTGGCTGAGGAAATGGACATCACTATGTCACGTATGCAACGTGCAGATGAAGGCGCCAATGTTTATGGCGGTTGTGGACCTCGTTTGAACGAGCCTAAGGATGCATCCGAATGGCTTGGAAAAGGCGGCGCGAAAGCTAAGCTTGATAACGAGAAGCCACAGGGCGAAACAGTCAACTACGAAGACCTAGTTGCCCGCTGGAACTCGAACTAAGTTCCTCCCGAAAGTCGGCCAAAAGTTAGAATGAAAGTTCTAACGTCTGTTGGGGTGCCAGAGTGCCCCAACAGATCTCGCTCAATAAAATTCACATAAATTACAACGATTTGGTGCTCCATGGCGCTCGTATTGCAAAATATAACTAAAGTTGTCCAAGGTAAGACACACATCAAACAGATGGATCTTAACTTGGAAGCTGGTCACTTTAATGTGCTGCTAGGCGAAACTGGTGCAGGTAAAACATCACTTATAAAGTTGATGGCAGGCCTGGACCCGGTAAGCTCCGGCAACATTATTATGGATGGCGCCGATGTCACCCAATTATCCACACAACAACGTCGGATCAGCCTTGTTCATCAGTTTTTTGTCAATTATCCGCATATGACGGTTTTTGATAATATAGCCTCGCCATTGCGAGTTGCCAAAGTTGCAGAGTCAGAAATTCAAGGTCGCGTTGAAGAAGCGGCAGACATTTTGAAGCTTCGTCCGATGTTACATCGCAGACCACATGAGCTTTCCGGCGGGCAGCAGCAGCGAACAGCGCTAGCACGCGCCATTGCCAAGGATAGTCAGGCTGTGTTTTTAGATGAACCTCTTGCAAACCTTGACTATAAATTGCGGGAGGAATTGCGCGAACTTCTTCCTGAACTTTTTGCGGGTCGCGGTGCAGTTGTTGTTTATGCGACATCTGAACCCGAGGAAGCATTGCTGCTCGGCGGTAAAACCGTTTTGATGCAGGATGGATACGTTCGCCAGTTCGGGGATACTGCCGATATTTATCGAAATCCCAATAATTTGATTGCAGCGAGAGTCTTCTCAGACCCGCCCATCAACCATGCGTCCGTAACCAAAAAAGGCAATAAAATCGAGATGGGAAATATCACGTGGGATACATCCAAAGCAGCCGCTAGCTTGCAAGACGGACAATATCTCGTGGCGGTTCGACCACACCATGTCCTGCCTGTCAAAACTGAAAAAGCCAATATTGCTGTCACAGGAAAAATTGGTGTAACTGAACTCAGTGGTTCGGAAAGCAGTGCGCATTTTACATTCGACGATCAAGCATGGGTTTCTCTTTCCCATGGCGTTCACCCCTATCAAGTGGGCGAAGATCACACATTTTACATGGATCCTTTGGAGTGCCTTTACTTTGCACCCGATGGCAGCCGGGCTGCGTGAGGATTAGATTATGGCAAAAATTACTCTTTCAAAACTTCGACATAGCTATATGCAAAATCCGCAAGAACCGGATGATTATGCACTGAAGCAAATTGACCTCGAGTGGGAAGACGGCGGAGCCTATGCTCTTCTAGGTCCTTCTGGTTGTGGTAAGTCAACCTTGCTTAATATCATCTCCGGCTTGGTAAAACCGACCGAAGGCGCTGTGCTTTTCGGTGATAAAGATGTCACCGAACTGCCACCAGATCAACGCAATATTGCGCAGGTTTTTCAGTTCCCTGTCATTTACGACACGATGACAGTCTATGATAACCTCGCATTTCCTTTGCGAAACCGCGGCGTGGATGCAGCAACGATTGATAAGCGCGTTCACGATATCGCGGATATGTTGGAAGTTAGCGATATGCTGGACCGTAAGGCATCAGGCCTTAGTCCCGATAATAAGCAGAAACTTTCAATGGGTCGTGGTTTGGTTCGTGACGATGTTAACGTTGTGATGTTTGATGAGCCACTAACCGTTATCGATCCGCATTTGAAATGGAAATTGCGTAGTAAACTCAAAGAGCTTCACCAAAAAGTTCATCACACAATGATTTATGTGACGCATGACCAAACTGAAGCGCTGACTTTTGCCGATCAGGTTGTTGTCATGGACCTTGGTGAAGTTGTGCAAATTGGCACACCGGTAGAATTGTTCGAGCGCCCTGCACATACATTTGTCGGGCACTTTATCGGCTCCCCTGGGATGAACGTCTTACCTTGTGGTATGCGTGATGGAATGGCGTTTTTAAATGGTCAAAAAGTTGACCTCGAAGGCGCTGTTAAACCTGGCATGCAGGGTAAAGCAGAGATTGGCATTCGCCCTGAATTTGTTTCCCTTGGAACCCACGGCATCGACGCAAAAGTGCGCAAAATCTCCGACGTAGGAAGACACAGTGTTGTTGATGCAATGATTGGAGACGCAAGCGTTATGGCTATCGTGGACGGACCTTTGCCTAATATTGGTGATGATGTGAAGATAAATTTCCAAACACATCAAACCCGCCTTTATATTGATGGATGGTTAGCAACGGAAGCAAAGGGGTAATCTGATGAAAACTGAAAATCAGAAAGCGTGGTTCTTCGTTTTGCCAGTGTTACTACTCGTAGCATTCAATGCGATCATACCGATGATGACAGTTGTTAACTACTCAGTACAAGAAACATTTGGTGATAATCTTTTCTTCTGGGAGGGGTTAACCTGGTTTGAACAAATTTTGCGGTCCGAACGATTTTATAATGCACTTGGCAGGCAATTTCTGTTCACAGGTCTAATCCTGATAATTGAGGTGCCACTTGGAATTGCGATTGCACTTTCCATGCCAAAAAAAGGAATGTGGGTACCTGTCTGCCTTGTATTAATGTCTTTGCCAATGCTCATTCCGTGGAATGTGGTGGGCGCGATGTGGAACATTTTCGCGCTGCCTGACATTGGTCTATTGGGTTATACGTTAAATCATGTCTTGGGCATCAATTATGATATGACACAAGACCCTATTGCAGCGTGGGTTACCATTATCGCCATGGATGTGTGGCATTGGACTTCTCTAGTGGTGCTGCTGTCCTATGCTGGTCTGGTTTCAATCCCTGAAGCATATTATCAAGCTGCAAAAATTGATGGTGCTACAAACTGGTCAGTATTTCGTTTCATTCAAATACCTAAGATGAAAAACGTTCTTACAATTGCGATTCTCCTGCGATTTATGGACAGTTTTAATATCTACACGGAACCATTTGTTTTAACAGGCGGCGGACCAGGTAACTCAACTACCCTGCTTTCCATTGATCTCGTTAAAATCGCTCTTGGCCAATTTGATCTTGGACCGGCGGCTGCAATGAGCCTTGTTTATTTCGCAATTACTCTGTTGGTCTCATGGCTTTTCTACACACTCATGAACCGCGAAGACCTTAATGTCGAGGGAGAACGCTAATGTACAAAAGATCACTCGTCCCCATTATCTACATATTATTCTTGCTTTTGCCTATCTATTGGCTTGTTGCAATGAGTTTTAAAACGACCAATGAGATATTGTCTGGGTTTTCGCTTTTCCCACAAACATTTACCATAGATGCCTATGTGACAATCTTTACGGATCCTTCTTGGTATTGGGGCTATATTAATTCAATTACGTATGTAACGCTCAATATGGTAATTTCGGTGTTGGTTGCGCTTCCTGCAGCTTATGCATTTTCCCGTTACCGGTTCCTCGGTGATAAGCACCTTTTCTTCTGGCTGCTAACGAACCGCATGGCACCAGCGGCTGTTTTTGCCCTTCCCTTCTTCCAACTTTATTCAGCGGTTGAACTTTTTGATACCCATCTAGCCGTTGCGCTTGCGCATTGTTTGTTTAACGTTCCTCTAGCTGTCTGGATTTTGGAAGGTTTTATGAGCGGAGTCCCAAAGGAACTTGATGAAACAGCATATGTTGATGGCTACTCATTCCCTCATTTTTTCGTCAAAATATTCTTGCCAACGATTAAAGCTGGCGTTGGTGTGACAGCATTCTTCTGCTTCATGTTCTCATGGGTGGAGCTATTACTTGCCAAAACGCTCACAGCAGTTGCAGCCAAGCCTATTGCCGCAACTATGACAAAAACAGCATCCAGCGCGGGCTATGAGCTTGGTCTTCTCGCCGCTGCCGGAACTTTAACAATTATACCTGGTGCAATCGTAATTTACTTTGTGAGAAATTACATTGCTAAAGGCTTCGCAATGGGGAGAGTATAACAATGAGTTGGATGGCTTGGACTTGGCCCACAGTGCTTATTTTTGTCGCGATTTTTTCATCGATAGCATTACTAACGCTTATTGAAATAAAATATCCAGGTGGTGCAGAGCGCCTAGGCGTTTTGAAACTGGTTACGACCCGCGGTGATCGTTTGTTTTTAGGTATATTGGGTTCTGTATATATCTTCCTTGCGTGGCTGGGCTTTTTTGGACAACCATTATGGGTACCTCTCGGTTTAGCAATTCTTTGGTTTATATTTTGCTTCCGTAAAATCTGATAAGTGCTGATCTATTAATTTACTAGTAAGTGACAATTTATTGAGCTAATAAGACTTGAGTTAAATCGGAATTGGTGGCGTGAAATGAGAAAACGCAAAACGCATGAACTGCTGACAGAAGTTGAGTTAGAATTCATGACGTTATTATGGGAATTGGGGGACAGCAGTGTTCGGGATGTTCTTTCAAAATTGGAAGAAGGTCGTGATCTCGCTTACACATCTGCCGCGACCATCTTGAGAATATTAGAGAAAAAAGGCTTCGTTTCCAGTCTTAAAGACGGTAAGTCGTTGATTTATCGCGCAATTCTTACAAAAAATCAATATCAATCTCGCCTTTTAAAGGATGTTTCTGCCAAACTTTTCGATAATACACCCGCTGCGTTGGTCGCAACACTTGTCAACGAC
Source organism: Lentilitoribacter sp. Alg239-R112 (assembly GCF_900537175.1). Classification (GTDB taxonomy): domain Bacteria; phylum Pseudomonadota; class Alphaproteobacteria; order Rhizobiales; family Rhizobiaceae; genus Lentilitoribacter. The sequence goes on from NZ_LS999834.1 coordinate 236,323, forward strand.
GATCATTTAACGCAAGATGCTTTGGAGGAGCTAAGGGAACTTCTTGGGAGGAAGCTCGGAGATGATTCAAGCTGAAACTATAGTAACCAGTTATATTGACATTAATTTGCTTATGGTTGGTTCAGCGCTGATATGGTTTGCCGGACGTCAGATTATAAAGAATTCTGACGCCGCCCGTGCATTTGCGGCACAGCTTCATCTTGTAAAAATACTCTTGCTGGTAACCTTTTTCTTCCCCGCTTTTCTTACTTTCTTTAGCTACTATTTTGCATCCGCATCTCCCATACCCGTTACTTTATCAGAATTAGTGCTCGCCCAATTCTTACAGGGTAATATTGAAGTAAATCCAAGCTTCTTGGAAAGCGTTCTTACCTTTCGCCAGAATGTAATGACGCAGCTTTCCGACCCAAACCACGTGTTCATCACTTTGGTATTATATGGGGGGCTAGCGACAGCTTTGTTTATGATTGTTCGTGCACTTCTGACAATGCACAAATTGTCCCGAATTTTGTCAGAAGCCCATGAATGGCGGACATCGGGCCACTTAAAACTCATGTTAGCTGATAGAATTCGTATTCCGTTTTCCACTCGGATGTGGCGGTACCATTACGTCGTATTGCCATCTACAATGTTGGGCAATCAAATAGATATGAAGGTATCTGTTGCACATGAATTGCAGCATTTACGCCAACGCGATGTTGATTGGGAATTTATTTTTGCACTTCTCACGCCAGTTTTCTTTTGGAACCCAGCATTTCATTACTTCAAACGAGAAATTGAGGAATTACGTGAACTATCTTGCGATCAGAATGTGTTAAAACGTGGGCTTCTATCTGCTCGTGAATATTGCGAATGCCTCATACGCGTTTGTGGTGGACGTTTTAAACGTAATAACCTGTTTAAATTGCGGGTTCCCGAGGTCGCACTCATTCAAACTAGATCCGGATTGTTTACCACAAGACCCAAAAAACTATTGGAAAATCGCTTGATGTCTGCTGTTACTGGCGGAAACGGTGTAATTTCTCGCGCTCGTCTAATTGTGGTCGCTGCAATGATGATTTCATTAGCGGGCACCCTCTCCTTTGCGGTGCAAAAACCAGCTGATTGGAGCCATGATCGATTAATGCTCTCAACAATCATCAATCTGGAACGTTTGGAAAAACGCAATCAAGTTGGTCTTGGTTCGTACACGGCTTACTAATTATACCAATCCGATAACAATTCCAGTATAGCACAACTTCCATTATTGGCTGTTTGAATGTTTCAAAGCATTTATTAAACAATGTTGCGTGATCTGGCCAATTAGATTGGTGCTGCCACTTTCTTGAACGGCAACAACGGTTTTACTCTTATCAAGCCGCTCCATAATCTCAATAATAGGCATATCTGCAGAAACGATATCTGTTGGCGTTGGATTTGATAAAGGCTCCATAACATCAAGTGCCGTTAACACATTAAGCGGATTCATATGTTGAACAAAATCAGCAACATATTCATTGATTGGATTGGAAAAAATTTCGCGCGGTTCACCCATTTGAACAACACGACCACCTTCCATAATTACGATCTTGTCGCCAAGTTTAAATGCTTCATCAAGGTCGTGACTAACAAAAATAATAGTACGTTTTAATCGTGCCTGAAGTTCCAAGAGCTCATCCTGCAATCTTGTCCGTATCAAGGGATCGAGAGCAGAAAACGGTTCATCCATCAATAAAATCGGCGCCTCGGTCGCAAAAGCTCTCGCCAAGCCAACACGTTGTTGCATTCCACCAGATAATTCGCTCACTTGCCGATCAGCCCAATCGGAAAGCCCAACTAGCTCAAGTTGCTTTGCTACGCGTTCCCGTTTTTCACGATCTTTAACGCCAGAAACTTCTAATCCAAAGCCTACATTCTCGGCTACGCTTCGCCAGGGCAGCAAACCAAATTGCTGGAAAACCATAGCAACGCGTGAACGTCTGATCTGTTTGAGTTGCTGTGAAGAGGCAGTCGCAACATCAACCATACCCTGTCCAGTATTGACGTTAACTGAGCCTCTAATAACAGTGTTTAGGCCGTTTACAGAACGAAGCAATGTAGATTTTCCAGAACCTGAGAGCCCCATCAACACCAGTATCTCACCTTCATTGACATCAAATGTACAATTATGGACACCTAATATCTGACCTGTAGAATTTTGAATGTCTTCGCGGGTTTTATCTTGGTCCATCAACGGTAATGCAGATTTCTGATCGTCGCCAAAAACAATATTTACATCATTAAATGAAACTGCAACGCTCATTTGTCACCTCCACGAAGACGCAGCATGCGATCGAGCATGATTGCAACCACCACAATGACAAATCCACTTTCAAATCCGAGTGCCGTATTTACCTGATTAAGCGCTCTTACAACTGGAACGCCAAGTCCATCGGCACCGACCAAGGCAGCAATCACCACCATAGATAACGACAACATAATTGTTTGGTTCAAGCCAGCCATAATCTGAGGAAAAGCGTAAGGCAGTTCAATTTTTATCAGGGTTTGCATTGATGTTGCGCCAAAAGCTTCAGCAGCTTCCGTTAGCGTTTTTGGTGTTGAAGAAACACCCAAATGGGTGAGACGGATGGGCGCTGGCAAGACGAAAATAACCGTCGCAATAAGGCCGGGAACCATACCAATGCCGAAGAATACAATAGCAGGAATGAGGTAAACAAACGTTGGTAGCGTCTGCATTAAGTCTAAAACCGGGCGCATATAGGTGTAAAGCCGAGGGCGATGGGCTGCTGCGATACCGACTGGTACACCAATTATCATACATACAACACAGGCGGACAGGACAAGCGTCAGGCTCTCTGTCATCTCCTCCCAATAGTCTTGATTGATAATAAAGAGAAAACCCAAAAAAATGAAAAGACAAGTCTTCCAAGATCGTTGAAGCAGCCAAGTGACACCAATAAAGAATGCGACAATGATAAGTGGATGTGGTGTTTGCAACACCCAAAGAATACCGTCTATCAGCGCTTCCAACCAATCTGCAAGCCCATCAAAAAACCATTCGCCGTTATCTTGCAGCCATTCAATGAATGATTTCGCGGCTTTACCAACCGGTATTTTTGTATCCGTCAGCCAATCCATATCAAATCTCGCCCCCAAACAACCTCAGCCAATCGATAATTGAATGGCTGAGGTAATATCGATTAAAATGGATTATAGACCAAGAGCCGCTTTAACAGCAGCCATTCCATCGCCGCCATCTTGTGTGGTAACTCCAGATAGCCACGTGTCGAGGACAGAAGGATTTGCTTTAAGCCATGAAACAGCGGCATCATTTGCATCCTCGCCATCGTTCAAGATTGCGCCCATGATCTCGTTCTCCATAGCAAGTGAAAATTCAAGATTGGTGAGAAGCTTTCCAACGTTTGGGCATTTGGCAGAATAACCAGCACTCGTGTTTGTATAAATTGTTGCGCCACCAAGATTAGGGCCGAAGAAATCATCCCCACCAGTTAGATAGCTCATGTCAAAGTTAGCATTCATCGGATGAGGTTCCCATCCCAAGAAAATAATCGGCTCATCTTTTTTATCCGCACGCGCAACCTGAGACAACATGCCTGGTTCGGAACTTTCTGCAAGTTCAAATCCATCAAGACCAAATGATGCATCATCGATAATAGTTTGGATCAAACGGTTGCCGTCATTACCAGCTTCAATACCGTATATTTTGCCGTCAAGAGCATCTTTATGTTTTGCAATGTCAGCAATACTCTTAATTCCAAGTGCTGCACCTGCCGCGTTCGTCGCAAGCGTGTATTTAGCACCTTCAAGATTTGCACGTACGGTATCTACAGTTCCTGCTTCGCGGTACTTTGCAATATCACCTTCCATTGATGGCATCCAATTGCCAAGAAATACATCAATATCGCCTTTTTCCATTGATGCATAAGTCACTGGCACAGATAATAATTTTACGTCAGTTTTATAACCCAGCGCTTCCAGAACAGTTGTCGTGGTAGCAGTTGTCGCAGTAATGTCTGTCCAACCCACATCAGAAAAAACAACTTCTTCACAATTAGCAAATGAAATTGCCGTGGACGCAGCTAAAGCAGCAACACTTAGCCCAAAATGTTTAAATATCTTCATGTATTTATTTCTCCCATTATACAAAGAACTCGTTGTAAGTATCTTTTCCTATCGAGGTAAAAATTGCAAATGCAAACTATTGAACTGCAAGAGTTTAGTCATTTTCTACTGGGATAGGATCGCTTTAAGCACGTAAAGCTTCGTTATCAGGATCAAATGGGCTCTCTTCGATGACGGTAGCACTATGGAGTTTACCTAGGATCTTTATTTCAAGCTTTGTCCCAATTGCAGAAAATTCCGGTTTAACCATCGCAAGTGCTATAGATTTACCAATCCTATAACCAAATGCGCCATGCGTAGCGCGGCCAACTAAAATACCGTCCTGATAGATAGCTTCATTGCCTCGCGCATCAGCATCTGTCACATCATGCACCTCTAACGTGACGAAATTCCAATTCAATCCTTTCTCTTGAGCTGCAATAAGTGCATCTCGTCCAAGAAACTCACCCTTCTTGAGTTTAACAAAACGGTCTAATCCGGATTCAAAAGCATTATATTCAATAGAAAGTTCGCGCGGTATCAAACGGTAACTTTTTTCAACGGCCATTGCAGTCATTGCGCGAATACCAAATGGTTTAATTCCAAATTCCTCACCAGCCTCCATAAGTACATCAAAGATAACATTTTGTTGTTCGATGGGATGATGGAGTTCCCAACCCAGTTCGCCGACAAAATTGACCCGCAAAGCATTCGCGGTAGCTGCCCCCACGGAAATCTGCTTTCCTGTCAGCCATTTGAAGTTTTCATTAGATAGGCTCGTGCGTGTAAGTTTGCCAAGAACATCACGTGATCTTGGTCCAGCAAGCACCAATACACCATACTTCTCAGTGATCGGCTTGAGTACAACAGAACCATTATCAGGCAACAATTTGTATAAAACATCATGGTCATGGTTTTCATAAGCGCCTGCCGACACCAGATAAAAGCGATCTGGCGCGAATTCAAACACTGTAAATTCAGATTTTACGCCGCCATATTTCGTTAAAAGATGACATAGCGCGACGCGACCACGCGTTTTTGGAACACTATTGGCAAATATAAAGTTCAACCAATCACGTGCGCCTTTGCCCGATACTTCAATTTTGGCAAATGCGGACATATCCAACAAACCGACATTTTCATGTACGTTTTTGACCTCATTACCCACATGTTCGAAGTAATTGGAGCGGCGGAACGACCATTTTTCAACAATACGCCCATCTTCTGTTGGCAACGCATGATTATGATCCGTTAGCACATCGGCACCTAGATCTAAATCCGATTTTGAAATTTCGTAACCTTCCGGCGCAAACCAGTTGGCACGTTCCCAACCATAAACGGAACCAAATACCGCACCCATGCCCTTGAGGCGGTCATAGATCGGTGTCATTTTTAGTGGACGGGCGGCAAAACGCTCCTCGTCTGGATAGTGGGTTGTAAATACGTTCGCATAAGCTTCTTCGTTCTTCGCTCGCAAATAGCCTTCCGTTGCATAGGGACCAAACCGACGCGGGTCTACACCCATCATATCAATTGTGGGCTCCCCATCAACAATCCATTCCGCCAATTGCCAGCCCGCACCACCAGCAGCAGTAATTCCAAAAGAATGACCTTCATTTAGCCAGAAATTTTTCAAACCCGGCGCGGGTCCAATAATCGGCGAGCCATCAGGTGTATAAGCAATGGCACCGTTGTAAACCTTCTTAATACCGACTTCGCCGAAAGCTGGCACACGTTCAATCGCAGTTTCAATATGCGGCATAAGCCGATCTAAATCTTCCTGAAAAAGCTCATACTCGCTGTCATCACTTGGCCCATCAACATAACAACAAGGTGCACCTTTCTCGTATGGCCCAAGCAACAACCCACCATTTTCTTCACGCATATACCAAGAACTATCAGATTCACGCAAAACACCCATTTCGGGTAACCCACTTTCTTTGCGCGCGACGATATCTGGGTGGGGCTCGGTGACGATATATTGATGTTCAACCGGGATGACCGGCACATCCAACCCTACCATTTTACCAGTTTTTCTAGCAAAGTTACCCGTGCAGGAAACCACATGTTCGCAGGTGATATCACCTTTATCTGTTTTAACTATCCATGTCCCGTCATCAAACTGTTCGATAGCTTCCACGGTCGTATAACGCTCAATGCGTGCGCCCATATCTCGAGCACCCTTTGCCAAAGCCTGAGTGAGATCAGCGGGTTGAATATAACCGTCATCGGGATGCTGAATAGCACCAAGCAGCCCTTCCGTATTGCAAAGTGGCCAAATTTCTTTCACCTGCTCAGGCGTTAGAATATTGAGCGGAATACCGAGTGTTTCAGCAACACCAGCATAATACATATACTCGTCCCAGCGATCTTTTGTCTTAGCTAAACGAATATTACTGACATCTGAAAAACCAACGCTTACACCGGTTTCTTTCTCCAGTTCCTTGTAAAATTTGACGGAGTATTTATGGATTTGACCAACGGAGTAGCTCATATTAAACAAAGGTAAGAGGCCCGCTGCATGCCATGTTGAACCGGACGTAAGCTCCTTGCGCTCTATCAAGCAACAATCGGTCCAGCCCTTTCGCGCCAAATGATAAAGTGTTGAAACTCCAACAACTCCACCGCCTACCACGACTACACGCGCTTTATTTTCCATTATCTTTGCCTCCCATTTTGTAGGGTTCTTTCCCATTCTACCAAGAGTTACATTTTCACAGCAAGCTCTCTATTTCCCACAATTAGCATCCCCCAAACATGAGGAAAAAAGGATCGCCAGACATCAAGTTTGAAACTGTCATCTCTGTCACGATGAAGGACAATTTGGGCTGTATCAAACAACGTTCTTTCGCTTCGACCAACCTTAAATTTACGAAAATCCAGAGGATTTCCAATGGCAAGAAGGTCCGTAACTTCACTACCTTCAAGCAAAATAGATATTTCTCGGTCACTTATATCTGTCAGACTATGCGGTGTTGTTTTATAAAGTTTTGTAAATGCGGATGCTATGCTATCTCTATCTTCCGCCGACGTTTTGATAACCCATTCATCCGGGCCAAGCATCGCTGCATATCCAGTTTCTACATCTGTGCGTGCGCCAATTTGATCAGGTAGTTTGAACCCAAGAGCTTTAGACGCCTTGGCAATCAAACTTACATCAATTCGCAAACTAAAACGTACTTCTTCCGGTAGCTGGAGAAGCTTTATGGGACCGCTATGGTCGGATAACATTTCTATCGCATTGGTATTTGCCATCGATCCAGTTCCTAAAGTTTCAATCGTTCGCCGTCAGGATCATAAAATACAGGATCGCAAATCTGCGCTGCATATGTCTTATCAGGCATTGGAATATAGATAGTGGACCCTTTGAGATTGTGTCCACCTTCAACAAGAGCCAGTGCGATTGAGCGGCCGAGTGCCTCACTCCAGTAGGAGGATGTAACATGGCCAATCATTTTCATTGGTATAGGCTGATCGGGGTCAGCGACTATCTGAGCCCCCTCCTCCAAAACAACATTGGGGTCATCGCTCAACAGACCGATAAGTTGTTTCCGGCCTTCAGCTACCAGATCAGGGCGTTTAAGCGACCGCATACCAACAAAATCTTCTTTCTTTTTCCCGATCGCCCAGCTCATGCCAGCGTCATGAGGTGTCACGGTGCCATCCGTATCCTGTCCAACGATAATATAACCCTTTTCAGCACGAAGGACATGCATCGCCTCTGTTCCATAGGGGCAAATGTCATATTGCTGTCCCGCTTCTATTAACTTTTCCCAAACTATACGCCCATAACGGCTTGGCACATTAATCTCAAAGCCAAGTCCACCAGTAAAACTGAGACGAAATAGGCGACATGGCAAATCAAAAATTGAGCATTCTGCAACTGACATATGAGGGAATTTTTCATCAGAAAGATCAAGGCTCGTAACAATCGGTTCCAAAATTTTGCGGGCATTTGGCCCATTAAGTGCAATCACAGACCAATGTTCAGACGTCGAAGTCAGCCATACCTGAAGATCTGGCCATTCTGTCTGCAAATAGTCCTCCATCATATTCAGAACACGGGCGGCTCCGCCTGTTGTGGTAGTCACATGGAACACATCTTCACTTAATCGACCAATCACACCATCATCAATAATGAAACCATCTTCACCTAGCATCAGACCATAACGGCAGCGACCAGTTGCAAGCTTTGTCCACGGGTTTGTATAAATTCTATTCATGAACTCCGCTGCATCCGGACCAACAACTTCTATTTTGCCCAGGGTAGATGCATCAAAAATACCCAACGATTGCCGCGTTTTTTTACATTCACGTTTTACTGCCTCGTGCATATTTTCATTATTTTTCGGAAAATACCGTGCACGCCGCCATAGCGCCACGGGTTCAAACACGGCTCCATTCTCCTCAGCCCAGCCATCGATCGGAGTCTTTCTGGTTACATCAAATAATTCACCACGATGATAACCTGCAAATGCACCGAAAGTTGTCGGAGTATAAGGCGGACGAAATGTTGTTAAGCCAACCTCAGGTGCTGGTTTTCCAACTGCATCAGACGCAATCATCAATCCATTCAAATTCGACATTTTACCTTGGTCGGTTGCCATGCCATTAGTTGTGTAACGCTTTACATGTTCAATGGAATGCATACCTTCGCGGACCGCAAGGCGAATGTCTTTTGCAGTCACATCATTTTGGAAATCAATAAATGCTTTTGCACGCAAGGAATCTAAATCTGTTGGAAGTTCTTTGCATATTTTCCCCGTGCCATCATCATCAATTTCAACGATGTATTTTGCTTTCTTTGCCTTAAAACCAGCAGCCTTCGCAGCATTAACACCAGCAATATCGCCATCATGCAGAACCTTGGATACACCCCAAAGACCGCGTCCCGCACCCGCAATAAAGCAATCCTCTGATTTCTCACCTGGCAGAAATACTTCGTTTTCGGCATCCCAGTCTAACGAACCCTTAGTGTGTGAAAACAGGTGTAAACTTGGTGTCCACCCACCAGACATTAACAAACAGTCACAAGATACTATTTTGGCTGCACCAACCGTATTTTCGTTCACAGAATTTACACGAACGGAGGAAATACGAAGACGTCCAGAAGTACCCGTTACAGTATGGCCAATATATGTGGTGATACCGAGCGATTTAGCCCTTTGAACCAACTCAATCTTAACGTCATCTCGAATGTCGACAATAGCAGCAACCCTAGCGCCAGCACTGTGAAGATCAAAGGCGACGAACCATGCACTATCATGAGAGGTAACAATCGCCGGCTGATTACCAACTTTGACACTATAGCGATTAAGGTATGTCTGCGCAGCCCCTGCCAACATAACACCCGGACGATCATTTCCATCGAACACTAGTGGTTTTTCCAGGGCGCCCTGGGCAAGAACCACTTGGCCAGCTCGCGCGTGCCACATACGTTCTCGAGGTGCTCCTTCGGGCAATTCCGCAAGATGATCCGTGACCTTCTCACAAAGCCCTAACATATTTTGGTGGTAATATCCGATTGCAGTGGTTCTGCACATCACGCGAACGCCGAGTTCGTCTAACTCTGCGGTCTTACTAGCTAACCAACCCTTAGTCGTTTCGTTATCAATTTTAACATCAGATAGAGATAGTAAAGAACCACCAATTTGATTATTTTCGTCAACCAGAACAACGTCAGCACCACTTATGGCCGCTCTTCGTGCGGCGGCTATTCCCGCTGCACCGGCGCCAACAATCAGAACATCGCAATGCAAATATCGAGACGCATAATTATCGGGATCAGGCAGACTTGGCGATTTTCCTAACCCCGCAGAAGCGCGAATAATTGGCTCATAAACGCTGTCCCAAAAACTTTTTGGCCACATGAAGGTTTTATAATAAAATCCGGCTGAAAAAATGGCTCCCATACGATCGTTGATGGAACCAATATCGAAATTAAGGCTTGGCCAGTTGTTCTGGCTTACAACCTCCAATCCTTCATAAATCTCCTGAATAGTCGCTCGAGTATTTGGTTCTGACCGCCCTGTTCCTCGACACGTGCCAACAAGCGCATTTGGTTCATCCGATCCAGCACTCACAAAGCCGCGTGGTCGATGATACTTAAATGATCGACCGACAAGATGGACGCCGTTTGCGATAAGTGCAGAAGCAACCGTATCGCCTTCGAAACCCTGATAACGCTTTCCATCAAAGGTAAAATTAATGGGTCGTTCGCGGTTTATAAAGCCACCTTCTGTGTTCCGAAATGCATTCATTTTGCAGTTCCTGAAAGTTTAGAAATATCTGGTCGCTTCTCTCCAGCTTTATAAGTAAGTAAAAATTTATCACTCACAGTATCTCGAACCGCGTTAAAAAAACGAGCACAACCATGAATGTGCCGCCAGCGCTCAAAATGAGCACCCTTCGCATTGGTGCGAATAAAAAGGTAATCCTTCCATTCTTCATCAGTTTGAGACGATGGATCAGACGGCCGCGCAATATGCGCCTCTCCAGCATAGGAAAACTCTAACTCGGGCCGTTCTTCGTCACAATAAGGACAGCGGATCAATAGCATAGTAGTTCTCCTAATGTGCGACAGCAGCAGCGGCTGCTTCATCAATTAGACGACCTGTGGTGAAGCGTTCCAGCGTAAACGGAGCATTGATTGGATGCGGTTCATCCTTGGCAGTCGTCCATGCCAATGTGTGAGCAGCACCTGGAGTGGCCTTAAAGCCACCAGTGCCCCATCCACAATTCACGTAAAGGCCTTTCACAGGTGTTTTACCAAGGATTGCAGACCGATCCGGCGTTACATCGACAATGCCACCCCATTTGCGCAGCATGCGCATTCGCGTGAAAATTGGAAACATTTCAGTAATTGCAGCAACATTATGCTCGATAAGCGATAAGCCACCCCTCTGGGAATAGCTGGTATATTGATCAGTACCAGATCCAATAACCAATTCGCCCTTATCTGACTGACTAATATAAGCATGCACCGCATTAGACATGACAACACATGGAAATACAGGTTTGATTGGCTCACTAACAAGTGCTTGCAGTGGAAAACTCTCCAGCGGCATTTTCACACCGGCAGTTTGCAAAATTGTTGATGTGTGACCAGATGCAGAAACAGCAATTTTCCTAGCTTTAATAAAGCCCTTAGCTGTCTCAACACCTTCAACGGCACCTCCATTATCACGCGTGATCGATTTAACCGCGCAATTTTGAATAATATCCACACCCATTGCCGCCGCAGCTCGCGCATAACCCCAGGCAACTGCATCGTGTCGAGCTGTTCCCGCCCGCCTTTGCAATGCACCACCTAACACCGGATAGCGCGCATTTTTTGCAATACTTAGCGGAGGACAGAATGCCTTTGATTCTTCCGGCGTAAGCCATTGATTGTCGACACCATTTAGTCTGTTAGCATGAATGTGACGTTGGAAACTTTGTACATCATGAACATTATGCGCAAGCATCAAAACACCGCGTTTTGAATACATGATGTTGTAGTTCAACTCCTGTGCAAGACCGTCCCAGAGATCAAGTGCGTGATCATAAATACCGGCGCTTTCGTCATACAAATAATTTGAACGTATGATGGTGGTATTTCGACCGGTATTGCCTCCCCCAAGCCAGCCTTTATCGATAACTGCAACATTAGTTATGCCATGTTCTTTAGCAAGATAATATGCAGCGCCCAAACCATGCCCTCCAGCACCAACGATTATTACATCGTACTCTGATTTGGGTTGCGCATCAGGCCACTGTTTTTCCCAGTTCTTGTTGCCAGTAAACGCATTTTTAAGGAGCGAGAAAGCAGAAAAATGTGTCACAACAACGTATCCCTTATGATCATAAAGGAATTCGCTGCATTCCTTTCAATACAACGGAAGTATAGGCATGGAAAGAAATGGAGGTTGTGAAAATCATGTAAAAGCATCTGGCATAGAATCCTTCTTGCTTGTAACAAACTCTAATAATAACCTGTCAATTTCAGGATCAATCGGTGGCGCTTCATAGTTTTCAAGCCACGATCGACAAAGCTTATTTGCTCTTGCCTCAATAGGTTGCTCACCTTCCAGTTGCCATTGCTCATAAGAATTATTATCAGCAACGGATGAACGAAAGAATGCTGTTTTGAAATTAGCTTGCGTGTGATCACAACCAAGATAATGACTGCCTGGCCCTACCTCAAAAATTGCATCCATTGCCTGCTCGCTTTCCGTCAGGCTAATCCCTTCTGCAAAGCGCTGAAGCATACCTAGTTGATCCACGTCAATCATGAATTTTTCGTATGAGGAAACAAGCCCGCCTTCTAACCAACCTGCAGCATGAAGCACAAAATTTGTACCAGCCATAAGAGTCATATTTAATGTATTCGAAGTTTCGTGTGCTGCTTGTGCATCGGGCAACTTTGAACCGCACAAACTTCCACCCGTTCTAAATGGAAGTTTCAACCGTCGAGCAAGTTGAGCGGCACCATATGATATTAATGATGGTTCAGGTGTGCCGAAAGTCGGTGCGCCTGATTGCATCGAGATCGAGGCAGCAAACGTTCCAAACACCACCGGGGAGCCAGGGCGAACTAACTGGGTAACAGCTGCACCAGCCAAAACTTCCGCTAAAACCTGCGCTAATGTGCCGGCCACTGTAACGGGGCTCATCGCACCAGCTAAAATAAAGGGTGAGATGATGCATGCTTGGTTAGCTGCGGCATATGTTTTAAGCGCACCTAACATAACGCCATCAAAAACCATCGGCGAATTTGCATTGATCAAGTTGATAACAACGCAATTATTATCAACAAATTCCTCACCAAACAGGATTTTACACATCTCTATCGTGTCTTGTGCACGCTCAGGTGCAGTCACTGAACCCATAAATGGTTTATCCGAATAACGCATGTGCGCGTAGATCATGTCGAGGTGTCGCTTATTCACGGGTATATCGACGGGTTCACAAACGGTTCCACCTGAATGATGAATTGCTGGTGCCATATAGGCAAGTTTTACGAAATTATGAAAATCGTCAATGGTTGCGTACCGTCGCTCGCCTTCTAAATCCCGGACAAAGGGCGGCCCGTACACGGGAGCAAAAACAGTTGAATTACCGCCAATCTCAACAGAGCGTTTCGGATTTCTTGCATGCTGGATAAATGACGCGGGTGCAGTTTTTAAAAGCTCCTGACATAAACCATTTGGGATATAGACACGCTCTCCATCTACGCGGGCTCCGGCATCTCGCCACAATTGCAAAATTTCTTCATCGCCACGAAATTCTATCCCAATTTCTGCCAAGATTTTATCAGCATTTTTTTCGATAATCTGAAGGCCCGATTCATCAAGCACCTCAAATGGCGGGAGGATTCGCTTTATATATGAATTTTGCGTTCCAGAACCTTCGTTGCTTCTTGCAGCACGTCGAGCCGAGGCTCCACCACGCGCTACTCTTCTTGATCTGCTATGGTGCTCAACACCAAGCGCCTCTTTATCGTCCCTCATGCTTGTCTCCTCACACGTTATTGTCTCCCACGTTATTCTTCTTGCATCAAAAATCAAATAAAAAATAACACTTGAAATAATAGGATTTTTCAATGGACTAATAGTAATTTTCAATGGTTTTAAAATTCGCTTGCACTCATAAAAAACTGTGTTACGGCTAATGAATATGACAAATAAATAACAGCATATTTGACCTTCAAATGCTGCATGTTTTCTTGTGAAATAAAGGCGCTACGATGTCTGAAGAAGAAGAAATCATACTCTCTGAATTGCCAGACGATGAGCTGGTTCTCCAGATGCATGACGACCTTTATGATGGGTTAAAAGAAGAGATACTCGAAGGAACGCAATTGCTTCTTGATCGCGGCTGGGAACCTTATGATGTTTTGACCAAATCCCTCGTTGCAGGCATGGCAATTGTCGGTGAAGATTTTCGTGATGGTATTTTATTTGTGCCAGAAGTATTGCTAGCCGCAAATGCAATGAAAGCAGGAATGGGCATTTTACGACCACTTCTCATTGAAACTGGCGCACCGAAACTTGGCAAGATGGTTATTGGGACCGTTAAAGGTGACATTCATGATATTGGCAAAAACCTTGTTGGCATGATGATGGAAGGTGCAGGCTTTGAGATTGTTGATCTTGGCATCAATAATCCTGTCGAGGACTATATCGAAGCATTGGAAAAAGAAGATGCGCAAATTCTTGGTATGTCCGCGCTTTTAACCACAACCATGCCTTACATGAAAGTCGTTGTGGACACCATGATCGAAAAAGGCATGCGTGACGATTATATAATTCTTGTTGGCGGCGCCCCACTTAACGAAGAATTTGGAAAAGCCGTTGGTGCTGATGCATACTGCAGGGATGCAGCCATTGCAGTGGAAATCGCTAAAGATTTCATGGCACGTAAACATAATTCAATGAACGCGTAATCTATTCTCGTAACCAAATGGGAGAGTTCATGTCATTATCTAAAATACCTGCATCGATAGAGCTATCACCAAAACAAATTTTCGATTGTGAAAATCTTGAAGAATTGATGCCTGCATTTACCCATGTATATATTCCCGATTTGGGTGTTGAAACAGCAGATTCAATGGTTGATGCGTCGAAGAGGCTAACCGAAGCTGGATACCAGCCGGTTCCGCATTTTGCTGCGCGACGGATCACAACCAAGGCTGTCCTAGAGTTGCGTATTAAAAGATTGACTGAAGAAGCTGATATAAAAGATGTTTTGATAATTGGAGGTGGCTTACCTGTTCCCAACGGAGATTTTGTGTCTTCATTGGCACTGCTAGAAACTGGCTTGTTTGATAAATATGGAATTAGGAATATTGGCGTTGCGGGTCATCCAGAAGGATCACCGGATTTTAGCGATGACACCGCCTTAGAAATATTGCAACTCAAACAAAATTTAGCGAACCGCTCCGATGCTAATTTTCGCATAGTAACCCAATTTGGCTTCGATGCAGTGCGCTTCATAAACTGGGCCAAACACATCAAAGCAACGGGTATAGATTTACCAGTACATATGGGAGTTGCCGGTCCAGCAAAAATTACCACTTTGATTAAGTTTGCGGCGATGTGCGGAATTGGAAATTCGATGGAGTTTTTAAAAAAACGCTCCAGTGCAATTATGACATTGGCATCGGGTTTTAATCCCGAAGATATCGTCGCTCCGATAGAGCAACATTGGCTAAGCGATCAGAACAGCCTATCCTCTATTGAGCAAATTCATGTGTTCCCTTTTGGTGGAATAAAAAAATCTTCTGCTTGGCTCAAAGAGCGTGGCACTTGGGGTGCGGAATCAGTCCAATGTGATAAACATATGGTTGCTGCTTGTTAAGCTATAAATCCTGAGCATATAAAAATCATGGAATTATCAACCTTTGCAAAAGGTCAGCGAACGCTATATGCGAAACCATATGGGTCTATATGATCTGAAAGAAAACCAATGTTTCCCCAGAGGGGAATAAAGGCAAATAAAATCATGAGAGCACAACCGACAGCAAGCCACTTTATAAACGGCGAATATGTTGAAGATATCGCGGGCAAGGTTATCGACGTCATTTACCCTGCCACAGAAGAGCTGATTGCTCGTGTTTACTCAGCCACGCCCGCAATTATTGAGCAGGCGATTGCAGCGGGCAAAGCAGCTCAGATAGCTTGGAGTAAAACATCCAACACCGAACGGGGCCGCATTCTGCGTCGCGCTGCAGAAATCATTATGGAACGCAACCAATCGCTCTCAGAACTTGAGACGCTGGATACTGGTAAACCTTTGCAAGAAACCATCTGTGCAGATGCAACATCGGCGGCAGAAGCGCTTGAATATTTTGGAGGTTTAATTCCTTCGGTTACTGGTGAGCATATTCCGCTCGGGGATGATTTTGTCTATACAATTCGCGAGCCGTTAGGCCTGTGTGTCGGAATAGGTGCGTGGAACTATCCAACTCAGATCGCCTGCTGGAAAGCTGCCCCTGCCCTTGCCTGTGGTAATGCGATGATTTTCAAACCATCTGAAGTTACCCCGCTTTGTGCGCTCAAAATCGCTGAGATACTCATAGAGGCTGGATTGCCAGCTGGTTTGTTCAATGTTGTGCAAGGTTACGGCGATGTTGGCGGAGCGCTCGTTACTGATGAGCGCGTTAATAAAGTTTCGCTGACGGGCTCCGTTCCAACGGGTAAAAAAGTTTATGCAGCCGCAGCAAGCCATATGAAGCATGTAACGATGGAACTTGGCGGTAAATCACCTCTGATCATTTTCGACGATGCTAATCTTGAAGATGCCGTTGGTGGTGCCATGTTGGCCAATATGTATTCAACGGGTCAAGTGTGTTCCAACGGAACACGTGTATTTGTACAAAGTGGTATCAAAGAGGCTTTCATCAAACGCTTTGCCGAACGGGCAGCGGCTATAAAAATCGGAGACCCAATGGATATGGATACCCAAATGGGCCCATTGGTTAATAAAAGCCAACTTGAGAAAGTTCTTGGCTATGTTGAAATGGGTAAGGACGAAGGTGCACGGTTAGTCTATGGCGGCGAACGCATCAACGACCTAGATGGATACTACATAGAGCCAACGGTTTTTGCAGATGTAAAGGATGATATGACCATCGCTCGTGAGGAAATTTTTGGACCGGTAATGTCAGTCCTGGATTTTGATAATGAGGATGAGGTTATTGCTAGGGCAAATAATACTGAGTTTGGCCTGTCCGCCGGTGTATTTACAAAAGACCTGACGCGGGCCCATCGTGTCGTTAAAGCACTTGAGGCAGGTACATGTTGGATAAATACCTACAACTTGGCACCCGTCGAAGCGCCATTTGGTGGCTCAAAATCGTCCGGCGTTGGTCGCGAGAATTCAAAAGCTGCAATAGAACATTATAGTGAGTTAAAATCCGTTTATGTTGCCATGGGGCCAGTTGATTCGCCCTACTAGGAGCTTGGCTATGGAAGCTGATTTTGTAATTATTGGCGCAGGTTCTGCCGGTTGTGCGCTTGCCTATCGCTTATCGGAAGATGGCAAAAACACCGTTCTCGTACTTGAATTTGGCGGAACGGACATCGGGCCACTTATCCAAATGCCAGGTGCCCTGTCCTACCCTATGAGTATGTCGCAGTATGATTGGGGTTTTCAAAGTGAACCCGAGCCGCATCTGGGTAATCGTCGCTTGGCGACACCGCGCGGCAAGGTTATTGGCGGATCATCATCTATCAACGGTATGGTTTATGTAAGAGGTCATGCACGTGACTACGATTACTGGCAAGAAAGTGGCGCAGATGGCTGGTCTTACAAAGACGTTTTACCTTACTTCAAACGGATGGAAAACTGGTCAAGCGGTGGGCATGGCGGCGATGCGAATTGGCGCGGCAATAATGGTCCGTTGCATGTAAGTAGAGGTAAGCGCGACAACCCTTTACACGATGCATTTGTTAAATCCGGAGAACAAGCAGGATATCAGGTCACGGGAGACTATAATGGCGAGAAGCAGGAAGGCTTCGGACCAATGGAGCAAACCGTGCATAATGGCCAAAGGTGGTCCGCAGCAAATGCTTATCTGAAGCCTGCACTAAAGCGAAAAAATTGCGACATCATTCGAGGGTTCGCACGACGCGTTCTCATTGAAGATGGCCACGCTGTTGGTGTCGAATTTGAACATAAAGGCAAGATTGAAACCATTCGCGCACGTCGCGAGGTAATTATATCATCGTCTGCTATCAATACACCGAAAATTCTCATGCTTTCTGGTATTGGATCAGCGGCTCATCTAAGTGAGCATGGTATTGACGTAGTTGCTGATCGCAAAGGTGTTGGTCAGAACCTACAAGATCACCTTGAACTCTATATTCAAATGGCCAGTTTACAGCCTATTACGCTCTATAAATACTGGAATTTGCTCGGCAAAGCTTATGTCGGTGCGCGGTGGTTGTTCACGAAAACCGGCCCCGGCGCATCTAATCAATTTGAATCAGCAGCATTTATTCGATCTCAAGCAGGCGTCGAATATCCTGATATTCAATATCACTTTCTGCCAATTGCTGTTCGGTATGATGGGAAAGCTGCAGCGGAAGGGCATGGATTTCAAGCTCATGTAGGCCCAATGCGTTCCCCTTCTCGCGGAGAAATCACACTGCGTTCAAATGATCCGAATGAAGCACCGCGCATATTTTTCAACTATATGAGCACGGAAGATGATTGGCAAAAATTCAGGACCTGCATTCGTTTGACACGTGAAATATTCGCGCAAGAAGCATTCAAACCTTTTGCGGGCAAAGAAATACAGCCCGGAAAAGAATTGCAAACCGACGATGAGCTTGACGGTTTCATTCGTGAACATGCCGAAAGTGCCTATCATCCATGTGGCACAGCCAAAATGGGCAGTAAAGATGATCCAATGGCGGTCATTGACCCTGAATGCCGCGTGATTGGTGTAGATGGATTAAGAGTGGTCGACAGCTCAATATTCCCACGCATTACCAACGGCAACTTAAATGGGCCTTCAATTCTGGTGGGCGAAAAAGCCTCTGATCACATACTAGGCAAGCAACCACTGCCAAGCTCCAACGCAGAACCATGGATTCACGAAAATTGGCAAGATAAACAACGCTAAAATAAATAGTGTTTAGCATGATACTTGCTTGATGGGAAAATCTCCCATAAATTGAGTTGTGGCTTGCTATAAAATACATACGATGAATGGTGGTGCTGTGCATTAATGCGGAATTCCAATTATGAATGATCAGGTTAGCCGGCAGGTGCTGTTTCAAAAGGTTCTCGCCCGCCTGCTGAAACCAGTCGCCAAAATCATGATTGCATATAATATGACGCTAAATGCGGCAATTGATGCCCTTAAGCGCGCCCTTTATGATGCGGCAACATCTGAAAACGACAAGATAACAGATAGCCGAGTGAGCCTTTTAACAGGCCTTCACAGAAAAGATGTCAGGCGCTTAAGAGAAAATCCATCGGAACGAGGTAAACGCTCCCTCATAAATCCGGCCAGCCTCGTGATCGGTATATGGCTAACACATGAAAAATTTCAAAATGAAATCGGCAGTCCATCTGCCCTTCGACGACAAGGAAATAAAGAAACCCCCGGCTTTAACGATCTCGTCCGAATATCAAAAGTAGATATCCCCGTTTCGACTCTACTTGACGCCTTGATTGAGGAAAAAATTATCGAATACAAAAAAGCCACCGACCAGTTCGTACTTGTAAAAGGAGCATTTCTTGCAACAACAGATGACAGTCTCATGTTGGGTGCATTTGAGAAAAATCTAGCTGCGCATTTAGATGCCGCTAGCGGGAACCTGCTCAAAGATCAGTCAGAGAAGGCGTTTTTTGAACGCGCATTACATGTAAACAAATTATCAGAAAAATCAGTAGAAAAACTTGAATTTAAAGCTCAAAATTTGATGCAGAACATTCTTGAAACACTGAATAAAGAAGCCCTAACTCTTCAAGAGCAGGATGCTAACGATAAACACAACAGTCAAAGATTTTCAGTCGGCGCCTATATCTTTTGCAACGATAAGAAAACAATCAAGTCAGAGGAAAATAGGCATGACGCGAGTAAATAGTTTCTCTGCAATAATTGCAGTCCTGATATGGATGTTGACTATCATACCTGGTGTGGCGGAAGAACCAGAAGAGCGCGAAGGTGGTATTGTCGGAACAGGGATCGTTGGTATTATCAACTCTCTTGGCAGCATTCATGTCAATGGCCAAACAATTGAATTTCCACCTGATTTTCCAGTATCATCAACATTGGGACCTCGATTGGCCTCTTCATTAAAACCTGGTGAAACTGTGGTGGTTGAAGCGGTTAAACAGACCGATAAATGGATGGCAAATAGCATTCGACAGGTTTCGCCACTGCTCGGTCCGGCGTTCTTTCATCCAGATAAAACGATCTCCATTATGGGTTCGGAAATTACCGTTACTGCAAATACCGTTTTTCAAGACTTTGAGATGTCAGATATCTCTGATAATGGCCAATGGCTTGCTATCGACGGTATTTGGAATAAGGATAAATTGATCGCAAGCTATATACGGAAAATCCAGCCGCAAACATCTGCGCAAGTTACAGCCTCCTATTTTGGTGCAAACGCCGAAAAAGAAACGTATATCGGTGGCGTTTTAGTTGATAATTTCACAGCACAGCATGCAAAGATGGGTGATGTTATAACGGTTGTGGGGGTTCCTCATAATAGAGGACTATCAGCGCAAACGATTACGCGCGGATTATTTAAACACAGGCTTAAAAGAAAACTTGTCGAGGGTTATCTATCTCAACCGGATGAAACCGGATTCTACACCGTCTACGGTTCCGGTTCGGCAGCATATGTTTCGCAATTAAATACAAAAATGCCCAATGGACGGGGATTACATTGCATTATCTATGATGCAGATGATCAAATTAAACGCATTGTAGAACTTCCGGAAACTTTAGAAGATAGAGATACTATATTATCCAGCTTTCGCAAAAACGGGAAAGACCTTTGTTTTTAATTTCTATATTCGCCTCAAATTTGCGTGTAGTATGTTTGATGATTCACGTGCAAATTAAATCCTAACGTGACTATACGAACTGACCAAGCAAAAGAAGACACTTCAAATTGGGACATTGATGACTGATATACATAATAAAACCATGATAGCTTCGATCATGCATGCTCCCGTGTGCGGGGAAGTTGATATTTGCTTAGATGCACTCATGATTATTAATGGTGAGGGGCAAATAGTAGAAGTAGTTCGCCCGAACGACCCCAGTTATGAGAAGAAAAAATCTGAAGCAAAACAAGACAATAGTCTGGTTCAACTGCCCAGTAATCAGTTTCTCCTGCCAGGCTTTGTCGATCTTCACATCCATGCGCCTCAATGGCCTCAACTAGGAAAAGCTCTGGATGTTCCGCTGGAAGTTTGGCTCATGGAGCACACATTCCCTCTCGAGGCCCGATATAGTGATGAAAAATTTGCTGAGCGTATGTACGCAGATTTGGTCGGTTCTCTTCTCGCAAACGGCACAACAACTGCGCTTTATTTTGCAACCATTCATAAAAAAGCAACTCAACTACTTGCAGATATTTGTCTCGAAAAAGGACAACGAGCGCTTATCGGAAAAGTTGTCATGGATAATCCTGATCAATGTCCTGATTATTATAGAGACAAGTCAACCGAAACGGCATTGGAAGAGACTGAATCTTTCATCAATTACGTTCATTCGATGAAAAATAATACGGCTGATCTTGTAAAACCAGTCATCACGCCTCGTTTTATTCCAAGTTGTACTGATGAAGCACTATCTGGCCTTGGCAAACTGGCACAAACGCACCATTGCCACGTTCAGACACATTGTTCCGAAAGTGATTGGGAACACAATTATGTACTCGATCGAACAGGTAAAACTGATACAAATGCCCTTGCCGACTTCGGCTTAATAGGTAGACACACCATTCTTGCACATAGCAATTTTATTTCTGATCAAGATATGGATGTTATTGCCGATAAGGGTGCAGGCATTGCGCATTGCCCGCTATCAAACATCTATTTTTCTACAGCAATATTTCCCCTAAAACGAGCGTTGGAGAAGTCATTAAGAGTGGGATTGGGCACTGATATTTCTGGTGGTCCAAGTGCGTCTATTTTTGAAACCTGTCGTTTTTCAATTCATATGTCTCGTACATTAGAAGAAGGAACAGATGCCAGCTTGCCTGCCGATGAAAGAGGTATTGAAAACTCGCGGATAAACTTCCGCGAAGCGTTTCATCTGGCAACGGCTGGCGGAGCTGATGCTTTAGATTTACCGGTTGGACGATTTGAAGCTGGCTATCAATTCGACGCTATTCTTGTTGCTCCAGATGCCTCCGCGTCACCAATTTTCATTGATGATGAATTGGATACATTGGACGATCAACTTCAAAAAATCATTTATTCCGCAACTAGAGCCAATATATTATCGACTTGGGTGAGCGGGCGGAATGTGTTCACTGGCAAGAATTAGTCTCGTAGATTGTTGTTATCTACTACCGGCTTTGCATGACGACCGATTTATAATCTGTAATTGATTGAGCCAGTAATTTGGCGGCTTTTGAGCGCCATTCGGGATTAGACAGCAATTTTTCATCTGTCAGGTTTGACAGAAAACCCAACTCGATGAGAATAGACGGAACGTCAGGTGCTTGCAAAACCCTAAAACCGGCACGTCTGTGCGGATTGTTAATTAGCTGCACTTGCCCCTTAAATGATCCAACAATTTGATCTGCAACGCTTTCCGAAAACTGCTTAGTCTCACGTCTGGCAAGATCAATCAATATTCCAGTTACTTCATCAGATGCATCCTCAATTTGTAATCCCGCGATAACATCAGTCAGGTTTTCAGATTCGGCTAGACTTTCAGTCACAGCATCGGTTGCCTTTTGAGACAAAGTATAAACTGAGGCTCCTCTCAAATTTCTTTGACGAATGGAATCTGCATGGACAGAGATAAAAAGATCGGCATGTTCTCGCCGTGCGATTTGAACGCGTGAAGCAAGCGAAATAAATTTGTCGCTGTCCCGCGTTAAAACGACCTTAGCGTCACCCAGGTCAGCAAGTGCATCTCTCAGAGCAAGGACAAACGCTAGCGTTACTTCTTTCTCACTCGTACCATTTCGGCCCTCAGCTCCGCCGTCAATACCACCATGGCCGGCATCCAATACGATAACAAAGGTATTTGTGTCCTGCTTTCCGGAAAGAAGAACACGGCTCGACTTACCGCTTTTGGGTCTTGAGTCCCATTTTTGATCGGTCAGAATGGATTCGAAAACACTTTCCGGCGCTGAACTTATATCCAATACGAGCCGATACCTGCCATCCTCCAACTCCTGCAATTCTTCTGATTCCAGAACTGCAGATTGCTTCAATGTAAGCACCATGCGAGAACTGACATCAGACATAGAACCATAGCGCAGATCTGCTAATATTCCCCTTGGTTCCAAATCCTCTGGTAAGAAATTAAATCTGGTCTTTTTGAGGTCAATCACAATTCTGTATGGCGTATCAAGATAACGAATACTAAATTTTGGCTCGTTATTAAACTCGATTAACAGTCGTGCCCGATTGTCGTCGCCGATAAGCCGTGCGACATCTGCGACCAATTCCTTGCTATCTTGAGCAAAGGTTTGTTGAGCCCCAGCAAGATAACAGCCTGCAAAAAACAAAAACACCAAAGTTCGAGAAAATGCACGTTGCAAAATCATATGTCGCGATTTTATATGAGTGTTCAACGCTAATATTTACCCTTCAAAATTACAAACAGCGTGTTCTAACTGCCAAATCAGTGCCGGAAGAATCAAATATATTCAATAAATAAAGCCTTATTATGCAAAAATCACGATAATATAATGGCTGGTCTATAATCGACCGCAATCAAACAACTATTGTTTCCACTTGCAAGAATCCTTTTAAAGACATAAAACAATCGGTAAGTTGGAATTCCGACGAGGTAGAATCTTTCAGATGATCGAAAATCTTTCCCAAAGATCAATCGATAGTTCCTGAATATGTTCACCTGACGTCTAAGGCTTACCAGCTTTGATGAATGCGGCGCATTCAAAAATTGAATTTCAATTCTTCGCCAAGAAATGGCGAATAAGAATTGTTTTAAGGATCGGTGAATAGTCACCGTTTGTAAATTGTGACCAAGGTCACTGCCAATTGCAAAATTGGCAAAATCATCGGTTTGGTTAAGCTCGATATATGAGGCTTCCGAACCATAAAATTAGAGATACGCAAAGTGCGGGATCTGAAATGTTGAATGCGGTCGTGAAAAAGAAGAGTATTAGAGATAGGGCATTCTGCTCGTCGCCTACTTTTTTTGCCTGTTCTACACAGATCAAATCAGCACCTCTGCGCCCAATATTCGACACACAAAAACGTAACCAGACTTATAGGCTCAGATCTATTCCGATCCTAGAGGGAGGCTGCGGGTTTTGTTCTGTCGAGGAGCAAAATTTAAATGGCAGAAAAAATGCTAATAGACGCGTCTCATGCAGAAGAGACACGCGTCGTAGTCGTTCGCGGAAATCGTATAGAGGAATTTGATTTTGAATCGCAGCATAAAAAGCAGCTGCGCGGAAATATCTATCTAGCAAAAGTAACAAGGGTGGAACCCTCTTTACAGGCTGCATTTGTAGACTATGGCGGCAATCGTCACGGTTTCCTCGCATTTTCAGAAATTCATCCTGATTATTATCAGATCCCACTTGCAGATCGCCAAGCTCTTCTTGAGGAAGAAGCTGCAGAAGCTAGATCTATGGATCAAGATGAAGCCGAAGCTGAAACTGCGACTGAAAAATCGAGTGATGATGCAGAGCCAGAGGCGGAACAAGAAGCGAAGCCAAAGAAACGCAGAACGCGCAGGCGGAAAACTTCAGCGAAGAAAGCAGAGATTACAGCTGATTCAACTATCGCAGAAGGCGAAAGCCAATCTGAGCCAAAAACTGATCAAGCAGATACCGATACTGTTGATCCGGATATCAACGCGCAGCAGGCAATCGAGGCAGGCGCTGAACCGACTCCTGCCGAAACATCGAATGCAGACACTGGAACCTCAGAATCATCTGAGGTGGAGCAAGAAGACACTTCAAAAAAATCCGATGATAAACCCGACACAATCGCGGCCATTGTAGAAACAGAAGACGAAGTCTCTGAACCAGTTTCCAGTGAGGTTGAATCGGCTACAGAAGGTGAAGACAATTCTAAAGCTGCAGAAACTAAATCTGAAGAAATGCCTGAAGATGATACAGTTGCTAAGGCTGAAAACTCTGAAGGTAATAACGAAAACAGCATTGCAACTTCAACCGATGAAGACAATGGTGACGATAATTCAGAGAATGAAAGTGTAGAGAATGTAGGGACTAATGAAGATGATGCCCTTGAAGAAATTCCTACAACACCAAGAAAATCACGAAAACAATATCGTATTCAAGAAGTTATTAAACGCCGCCAGATCCTCCTCGTTCAAATTGTAAAAGAAGAACGGGGTAATAAAGGGGCAGCGCTAACAACATACATGTCACTGGCAGGTAGATATTCCGTTCTGATGCCAAACACTGCTCGTGGCGGTGGAATTTCTCGTAAAATTACCAATGTGCAAGATCGTAAGCGTCTTAAAGAAGTCGCGCGCGACCTGGAAGTGCCACAAGGCATGGGGGTTATTTTGCGCACAGCGGGCGCCAGTCGTACGAAAACAGAAGTCCGTCGCGATTTCGAATATCTTATGCGACTATGGGAAAATGTTCGGGAACTTACGCTCAATTCCATAGCACCAAGTCTCGTATATGAAGAAGGTAGCCTGATTAAACGTTCGGTTCGCGATCTTTATACTAAAGATATTGGCGAAGTTATAGTTTCTGGCGAAGATGGTTATCGTGAAGCCAAAGATTTCATGAAAATGCTTATGCCGAGCCATGCAAAAGTCGTTCAGCCCTATAAGGGAGCCCGCCCGATCTTTGTGAATTACGGCATCGAAGCACAGCTTGACCAGATGATGTCTCCTCAAGTGACATTAAAATCTGGTGGCTATCTCATTATTAATCAGACTGAAGCATTGGTTGCAGTTGATGTAAACTCCGGGCGTTCAACACGTGAAAGCTCGATTGAGGATACGGCACTTCAAACCAATCTTGAAGCCGCTGAGGAGGTTGCACGTCAGCTAAGATTACGTGACCTTGCGGGTCTTGTTGTGATCGATTTTATCGACATGGAAGAAAAGCGGAACAACAGAGCCGTTGAAAAGCGCGTAAAGGAATGCCTTAAGAGTGATCGTGCACGTATTCAGGTCGGCCGCATATCTCATTTTGGTCTTCTGGAAATGTCGCGTCAGCGAATTAGGGCAAGCGTACTCGAGAGCACAACGCAAACTTGTCCACATTGCGAAGGCACAGGACATATGCGCTCTGATAGCTCACTTGCATTACATGTATTGCGTGCCATAGAAGAGCAATTACTTAAATCGCCTCGTAACGATGTGAATGTACGCACCAGTGCTGCAAATGCGCTTTACATTCTCAATCAGAAGAAAGACACATTGATCGAACTCGAGTTACGTTTTGGCGTAACCATTTTGATCAACGTTGATCCGGCAATTTCAGGTCAAGAGTTCAATGTCGAAAGAGGTCCGCAAAGCACCAAAAAAGCAAATGCAAGTACTGAACAACTTGTATCCAGCTACGGGACTGCCGATTCAGAGATGAATGAGGTTCAGGCTGAAACTGAAAACGACGAGAACGAAACACAGACCGATGAAGAAGCTCCCCGTAAGCGTCGTCGCCGGCGTCGTGGTGGTCGTAACAATAACAACAACAATTCTGAGAAAGCTAATTCAGAGACTCAAGATAGTGAAAACTCCTCAGAAGATGATACAAATGGTGAAAACTCTGCATCAGATGTAAATACAAATGATGATGATTCCGAAGATCGTCCGAAAAAACGCCGTCGTCGCGGAAGGCGCGGTGGACGCAAAAATAAAGATAAAGATCAGGAAACCCATGAAAATTCTGAAACTGATGATCAGCAAACGCCACAGCCTGAACCAGTCGCAGAGCAAATAGAAACGAGCACATCTTCACCCCCTGAACCTGTTGCCGTTGCCGACGAAGCGGACAAGGCGGAAGAAAAGCCGAAGAAACCTCGTCGCAGACGCAAGTCAAAAGCCGAGGTCGAAAACGCTGATGCTGCACAAAATGATGCGGAACCTGTAAAAGCGGAAGTTACGCCTAAAACAGAGATCGCGGCTGCGGAAGTTGTTGTTGAGACAATGGCAGAACATTCTAAGCCAAGCAGAGAATCGCGCACCAATATCGATCAGATTGCCTCTAAACCAGTCGTTACGTCTTCTAGCGACGCGGACAGCAAAAAAGAGCCGAAAAAAACGGGTTGGTGGCGTAAAGCTTTTAAATAGAGATACTTATCGAAGGGCTCAGTTTTATACTGAGCCTTTTTGTTCATCCCGATAGGTAATAGTTGCAGAATGGACGTCTGGTACCACGTCATAATTCCATCGCTTTAACGCCCTAGAACAAATTCACATTTTCGCGATTAATATGGGTTGCCCTTGTACGCACCCAACCGTCGGTTATAGTTCAAAACAGCTGTTAATTTGGAGGCAAGTTTGATTTCACAGATTCTTAAATTCCGCTCAGTCACGTCGCTGTTTGCAATCCTATTTTATTTGCTATCCAGCCAGCTAGCGTTGGGGCAATCTGGCAGAAGTGTATCTATTGTTCGAGATGCTGAAATTGAGGGACTATTGGCTGACTATACATCGCCCATTCTCAAAGCAGCCAGACTCCAAAGTCGCGGCATAGAAGTAATATTGGTAAATGAAAGAAGTTTTAATGCATTTGTATCTGGTCGCAGAATCTTCGTAAATATTGGTGCTATCATGCAGTCCGAAACACCTAACGAGATTATTGGTGTTATTGCGCATGAGGCAGGTCATCTGGCAGGCAACCATCAAGAGCGTTTACGAGCGCAATTGGACGGTTCCAAAACACTTGCTATCGTTGGAGCTTTATTGGGCGCTGGTGCCGTTGTTGCCGGTTCAACCTCTGGCTCAAATGGGGGAGCGGCTGCGGGATCTGCCATCATTGCTGCTGCGCCACAACTCGCGACCCGAAATATTCTCAAATATAAACGAAGCGAAGAAATTAATGCGGATACTGCGGCCTTAAAATACCTCAAAAGTACGAAGCAATCCGCACAAGGCATGCTTAAAACATTTGAACGGTTTTCACAAAACTTGGCGCTCGCCGGAGTGCGAGTTGATCCTTATCGCTTAAGCCATCCGCTGCCAAAAGAACGAATCAGCCTTCTCCAAAAAAGTGCAACCCAAAGCCCGTATTTTGACAAAAAAGACCCAAAATCACGCCAGCTGAGACATGATATGGCGAGAGCAAAAATTGCGGCTTTTTCAGGAGGGATTAACAGTGTACGACGCGCATTTAGTAAGTCACCAAACTCGCTTGCAGCAATCTATGGTCAGGTTATTGCAACAGATTTAGCAGGTAGGTCAAGTCAAGCGCTTCAACTGCTGAATAAGGTCATAAAAAAGCAGCCATCTAATCCATACCTGTATGAACTAAAAGGTGAATTAGAACTTAAAACCCGCAAGGCTGATCAAGCGGTTAAATCATTCACAAAGGCAGTGAAGCTAGACAAAAAAAAGTCCGGCCTCATAAAAGCACGATTAGGATTTGCCTATGTTGCCACAGGTAAAAAATCGAACGCAAAGAAGGCTATCGCGGCGATTAAAACAGGGTTACAGTCAAACCCAAATAATTTCAATGCATACCGCTCGCTTTCTAGTGCCTATGCTTTAACTGGTGATATTGGCAATGCGGAACTTTCAATGGCTGAGGGACACTTTCGTGCTGGCAATAGAAGAAATGCAAAAATATTTGCGGGCCGCGCTTTACAAAAACTAGTTAAGGGTAAACCCAGCTGGCAACGTGCAAAAGATATTTTAACAGTTGGCAATTAAGTTCTTGCAAGCGAATTCAAAGGATAATTCAAATATGACAAGATATATTAAAGTTCTTCTAGCTGGAGCATTTATTGCATCTTCTCCTGTGGGAGCGTCGCTTGCATTTGATGACGCCGAGAAGAAAGAATTGGGGGAAATTATCAAGCAATATTTGATAGAAAATCCTGAGGTTTTGGTCGAGGCGCAAACAGTACTCGAACAACGCCAACTGATAGCTCAACAACAGCGTTTAAAGAGTATTATAACAGACATGGCAGATGACATTGCCAATAATTCAGATGACATAGTTTTTGGAAACCCAGACGGCGACGTTACAATTGTTGAATTTTTTGATTATAATTGTGGTTATTGCAAGCGTGCGATGTCTGATATGATTGAGATCGTAGAAAAAGACCCCAACGTCAAATTCGTTCTGAAAGAGTTTCCAATTCTCGGGCCAGAATCCGTAGAAGCAACAAGTGTAAGCATCGCTGTTAATCGTATTGCACCAGAAAAATCTGCTCAATTCCACACGGAAATGTTAGGTTCCTCCGGTAGAGCAAACAAAGATAAAGGCATGTCCATTGCCGATAGCCTAGGAATTGACCTTGTTGCTTTGGAAAAAGAACTGCAAGACCAGACACTCCTTGAAGGAATTAACAAAACATACGAGATTGCTCAAGCATTAGAAATCAACGGAACTCCCTCTTATATAGTGGGTGAAGAACCCATATTCGGCGCGGTTGGAGTTTCAGATATTCTCAAGAAAATTCAAAATATGAGGTCATGTGGTAAAGCAACCTGTTAGCGTCAATTTTGTCTATTATTAGCTGCGGAGCTTTAGATTTTCAAATTGACACAAAATTTGCCTATCTCACGAACTGGATTTAATATTTTGCATGAAAATCACCTTATATTAGCATTATGTTAGCGAAAAATGCTTTAATTACAGACCTAACAGGGCTATAGAAATTTACTTGGTTTTGATGGGACAAAAAAATGTCAAATAGGGTCTCCGTAATTAACGGACCTAATCTAAATATGCTTGGTAAAAGAGAACCGGGAATATACGGTGATCTTTCACTTACTTCTATTCATGAGTTGTGTACAAAAGCAGGTGCTGAATTAGGTTTCGAGATTGATTTTCATCAATCAAACCATGAAGGCAATATTATTGATTTTCTACAGGGTGCTAATGATACAGCTATCGGTGTTGTCTTAAATGCCGGCGCGTATACCCACACATCTGTTGCTCTTCACGATGCAATACGATCAATTTCCATTCCTGTGATCGAAGTTCACCTGTCTAACGTACATGCACGAGAAAAATTCCGTCATAAATCAATGATTTCCTCTGTATGCCAAGGTGTAATTTGCGGTTTCGGGTCAAATAGTTATAAATTGGCGCTTCAAGCATTCGCCGAAACAAATAATTCGTAAAATAAAAGGCACATTTAAATGACCACTAAAAAGAAGGGTATCGACCAATCGATTGTTCGAGATCTGGCAGCAATACTAAATGATACTGATCTGACCGAAATTGAAGTTGAACAGGATGATTTAAGAATCCGTGTATCAAGAGCAACATCAGCTCCAGCACAATATGCGACAGCTGCAATACCGGCACCTGCCCCCGCAAGTACTCCAGCACCAATGTCTGATATTGTGTCAGCACCTGTGGCTGCAACTCCTGCAACAAATGGTCATAGCGTTCCTTCACCGATGGTCGGAACAGCATATCTATCACCATCTCCAGAATCAGATACCTTCGTTAAGGTAGGCCAAACTGTGAAAGAAGGTCAAACATTGCTAATTATTGAGGCGATGAAAACGATGAACCAAATTCCGTCACCGCGCTCGGGCAAGATTGTAGAAATTCTTTTAGAAGATGGTCAGCCGGTAGAATTCGGCGATACATTAGTCATTATCGAATAGGCCGGTAAAATCATGTTTTCAAAGGTTTTAATAGCCAACCGCGGCGAGATCGCACTACGAATTTTACGTGCTTGTAAAGAGCTCGGCATACAAACTGTCGCTGTCCACTCTACAGCCGATCAGGATGCAATGCATGTACGATTAGCAGATGAAAGTGTCTGCATTGGGCCACCGGCATCACGCGATAGCTACTTAAATATCCATCAGATCGTGGCTGCTTGCGAAATCACCGGAGCTGAAGCAGTTCACCCCGGCTATGGTTTTCTTTCAGAAAATGCTAAATTTGCTGAAATCTTAGAAGCTCACGATATTGTTTTCATTGGACCAACTTCCGAACATATTGGCATTATGGGTGACAAGATCACCGCTAAGAAGACAGCAGAAGAACTCGGTATACCTATTGTACCTGGCTCGCCAGGCGAAGTTTCGACTGAAGCAGAAGCACGCAAAATAGCGGATGATATTGGGTTCCCTGTCATCATCAAGGCGACAGCAGGCGGCGGTGGGCGCGGCATGAAAGTTGCAAATAACGCAGATGAATTATCCATTGCATTGGATACTGCTAGAAGAGAAGCTGGCGCAAATTTTGGCAATGAAGCTGTCTATATCGAAAAATACTTGGCAAAACCCCGTCATATTGAAATTCAGGTTTTGGGTGATGGTAAAGGCAATGCTATTCACCTTGGCGAACGCGACTGCTCTCTGCAGCGCAGACACCAAAAAGTCTGGGAAGAAGCAAACTCTCCTGCCCTTAATCTAGATCAAAGAATAAAAATTGGTGAAATTTGCGCCGACGCTATGCGCAAACTTAAATATCGCGGCGCTGGCACAATTGAATTCCTCTACGAGAATGGCGAGTTTTATTTCATTGAAATGAATACCCGTTTACAGGTGGAACATACAATTACCGAAGCTATTACAGGCATCGACTTAGTCAATGAGCAAATTCGTATCGCATCTGGCGGATCAATTTCCGTTTCTCAAGAAGATGTTACATTCATTGGACATGCAATAGAATGTCGAATTAATGCGGAAGATCCAAATACATTTGTTCCATCTCCTGGAACCATTACACACTATCATCCGCCCGGTGGTTTAGGTGTACGTGTGGATTCTGGCGTCTATCAGGGATATAGAATCCCGCCATATTACGATAGCCTAATAGGTAAACTGATCGTTCATGGACGCACTAGAAATGAATGTATGATGCGCCTTCGTCGCGCAATCGATGAGTTTGTGGTTGACGGTATTAACACGACACTCCCATTATTTTTAGATCTTTTGGATAATCAAGACATTGTAAACGGTGACTATGACATCCATTGGCTAGAAAAATATCTTGAAAACAAGAACGCAAATTAATGAGCTTGGCGGCGATATGTCGCCAACTCACTAAATATGGCATCCATTCAAACACTGGATTTTGAATGACGACTTCATCAGACCACATGCCTTTATCGCCAGAAATTCTGCTAAGCGCATATAGTCAGGGCCTGTTTCCAATGTCGGATTCGGCAGATGATCCTGACTGTTTTTGGGTTAAGCCGGAGATACGTGGGATTATTCCACTTGACCAATTTCATATACCTCGCAGCCTAAAAAAAGTCATAGCACAACGTAAGTTTGATATCAGGATTAACACCCGTTTTGATGACGTCATGAAGGAGTGCGCGAAAGAGACTGGCAATAGACCCTCTACTTGGATTAATAGAACGATATATGAAGCCTATTTGCAACTACATAAAGTAGGCCATGCACATAGCATTGAAGCCTGGCGTAACAATCAGTTAGTGGGTGGTTTGTACGGCGTTTCACTCGGGGCTGGTTTTTTTGGTGAAAGTATGTTTACACGAGAGACAGACGCATCAAAAGTTTGTTTAGCTTATCTTGTTAAGCATTTAAAAAAATTAAATTATATACTTCTGGACACACAGTTCACCACAGATCACCTTAAACGTTTTGGAGCGATTGATATTCCTAATGATGAATATTTAAGCCTACTTTCAGATGCTATGTCGTACGAAGACATCGAGTTTTATTAGTCATATAATTTATGCTCTTCTGATCTGGCTAGCATCAGCAATTTGCATCCATTTTTCAATCTTATTAAATAATTCCGGAGGGGATAATGGTTTCTTAATCTGACCATCAAGAACAGGTAATAGTAAATTTGTTTCATCCTCTCCGTCAGCAGAATCCGAGAAGGGCATCATTCCTAAAAGTGGCACCAGTCCATTAAATCGCTTCAACTTCTCCAAACACAGTCGCGTATCTTCATTATTAAATTCACGACTAGCAGCATCAATAATAACCAGCTTAGGTTGATGCGATTTAAATAACGCCTCGCCTTCCGCTATATCAGATGTGATTTTATATTGATAACCAATCGATTCCAAAATTTGTGCCAACATAATCTGGTTTACGGTATTACTTTCAAGCAGAAGAATATCAATATTTGTGCCTTTATCATGATTTCTAATAAGTTTATCCAAGCCCCTATCCTGTTGTATTTTTGGATCTTTTACAACCGAGCGGGGTAAATCATTTATATCTTCATGAGTGCCTTGAACATCATAATGTTCTGAAAATATACCTAGAAGAAGCGACCTTAGCGACCCTATTTCCAAGGGCTTGAGAATGTAGTTGTTGCGCTCTACCCCCTCACCAGTGGGAAAATTATCTGCGGAAGATACCATCATAAACAACGGTATATGTGATAAAACTTCATCATCTTTTATTAAAGCATATAGATCTATATTATTGCTCTGATTGGTTTCATCATCAATAAAAACACCCTCAACGGTAAAACCTTTTTCAAATAGCGCGCACATAACAGCGATCGCTTCTTCAGCGTTGCGGCAAGCAGCTACATCTCCACCCCATTCTTTAAGTTGATGCTCGAGTAGCGCCTTATCAAACTCGCTGTCATCTATCACGATGAAGCGTTTTTTCTCTAGGTTGGGGATTTTTTGAATAGATTGAGGTATTTTCTTTGGAACATCAAAATCTAGTTCAAACCAAAACTTCGAGCCAATACCGGCTGCGCTATCCAATCTAATTATACCACCCATTAAAGCGATAAGTGCGCTGGAGACAGAAACACCCTGACCAACATGTAATCCCGCCTTAGTTGGACGATACTTGTCAAATAAGTGTTCTTGCTCTTTTGCGGTAATCCCGCGACCAGTATCATGAATTTCAAAGCGCACTGTTGTGGTTTGATCATTATTGTGCGGTACAGCACTAATATTAAGTTTAACCTCACCACTCTCAGTAAATCGAATGGCATTGCTTATTAAGTTTGTAATAACCTGACGAATTTTACCGGCATCACCCAATAAGTTCATAGGTATGTCTGGATCAATATAGCTTAAAAACTGCAAATTTTTCTTGCTGGCCTCAGGCATCACTGCGGATGTGACTTCGCACACAAGTTTAAACAGTTCAAAGGATTCAGATCTTACCGGAGCCTGCATGATGTCCAAAGATGTATAATTGGATAAATCATCAACAACGCCAAGGATAGTATTACTCAAAGATAGAATTTGTTCTATAGAAGAACCTCGATCCTTATCAAAATCTCCGTCGGAAACAGAATTTACTACTGATATAATGCTTCTTGTGGGTGAACCTACTTGGTGGCATATTTTTGCTAGAAAATCAGCACTGCGATGTTCCGCGATATTTGCCAACTCGCGCACTTTCTCCAATTCATTTCTTGTATCTTCAAGTTGGAATTCGATATCTTTATATTTGCTCACGTCTCGCAAAATTACGGTCAAGTATCGTGTACCATTTTGGGTTATAATAGGCTTGCGCTCTACTTCACGCCATATTGTCGTTCCACGGTTAGATGTTGCTCTGTCACCAATTTGAGTAGCAGCACCTGATGCAAGAACTTTAGCTTCATCTTGTTCCAATAACCTTGTTGCAATAGTATTGGATATTTGGGATGAGGTTCTACCAATGAAGCGCTCAGGCTCCATACCATAAAATTCAGCATAAGCAGAATTTACATAAACAAATTTGAGATTTTCATCCTTAATATAAGCAGGCGAAGACATGCGCTCAAAAAACGCTTCTATTATTTCTTGTTCAACTTCCATGAACTAACCCGCCCAATATTTTATGAAGAGAATCATTCTTCTAAGCATGTAAATTAAACACAATTACTAAACATACCAACATTCGCGAAGCTTATGGCTATTTACTTTTAACTGTTTTTTGACTCCTCTCGAAAGCAAAACACGCCATTGATCACTCGAAAACGCATAAGTGTCGATCTATTTATGAATACATTGTTGCAAAGTTGCTCAGCTCAATTTGAGCAAGGCCCTGAAACCAATAGTGCTGATACGGATAACCCAATATATTGTTCAATTTACTACAAAGATGGCAAATTCACTCAACCTTAGATGACATTAAAAGACATGCAAAATCTTTGTATGGAAAAAGCTCAACAACGCGAGAACCAAAATCATCACCTTGGTTACACTCGTTGAATGCACAAACTTAAACGCTGGAAAATCTGCGAAAGGGTACCGTCAATCAAGCCTGGAGCCGCCAAGTTCAAATAATAGACCAACTCAATTTTGCAAATCTTTTGAAAAATGGTGCGGCCGAGAAGACTCGAACTTCCACGGATTTTACTCCACAGCGACCTCAACGCTGCGCGTCTACCAGTTCCGCCACGGCCGCACACTATACTGAACTCTGAGGTATTAATAAGCCAGCGATGCAGCACTTAGCAAAAGCAGGTACTTGACACAAGTCAAGTTTGACGAAAAAAACATATATTCTAATAATGGATAGATTAAATGCTTCGTGATGAGATAAAAGTTGATTTTTTGGCGCTGGATGGCTCACCACCAGTGAGATGGCGCA
This sequence comes from Lentilitoribacter sp. Alg239-R112, assembly GCF_900537175.1. Classification (GTDB taxonomy): domain Bacteria; phylum Pseudomonadota; class Alphaproteobacteria; order Rhizobiales; family Rhizobiaceae; genus Lentilitoribacter. Next base: position 271,751 of record NZ_LS999834.1, read on the forward strand.
TTGAAGGTGACATTACACCTTATGAAGATGCTTTATCTTTCATGGAAAATGAAGCAACTAAAATATCGAATGGAGAATCAAATGAGCTCATTTGGCTTGTTGAGCATCCACCTCTTTATACGGCAGGAACAAGTGCTAACATAAATGATCTTGTTTCTCCTGACAGGTTTGACGTTTACCAAACGGGTCGCGGCGGCGAATATACCTATCACGGACCGGGTCAGCGTGTTGCTTATGTAATGCTCGACCTGAAGCGCCGCAAACAAGATGTTCGCGCTTTTGTCTCAGCTTTAGAAAGGTGGATTATTGAAACACTGGCAGACATGAACGTCAAAGGAGAACGCCGCGAAGATCGTGTTGGCGTTTGGGTCCAGCGCCCTGAAAAATCCAAACTCCCAGACGGAAGCATAAACGAAGAAAAAATAGCCGCGATTGGGATTAGACTGCGAAAATGGGTTAGTTTTCATGGTATCGCGATCAATGTAGAGCCAGACCTAGAACACTTCTCCGGAATTGTCCCATGTGGTGTACAGAAATATGGCGTCACCAGTCTTGTGGATCTTGGACTGCCCGTAACGATGAATGATCTGGATCTATCCCTGCGCTCATCATTTGAGGGTATCTTCGGCCCGACCGAACAAGATATAAAATCCGATACGAGTTAACTCCTAACGAATTCAGAACTGATATTATGATTCGAAGAAGACCATGCTAGATTTAGCAAATGCATTCCGGGCAATTTAGTTTGGCAAGTAAAATCAGTGAATTCTAAGCCTCAACAACAGACCCATATTTGGCACTTGTTCATACTACACTAATTTGACAATAGTATTGGTCTCAAACGACTTTAGAAACGATGAGGAAAACATGAAAACTATTTCTGAAAGTACCGTTCATGGCGGTGTGCAAGGCGTTTACTCAATGCAATCTGATGCATGTAAATGCGAAATGACGTTTTCAGTTTTCATTCCACCTATTGCAAAAGAAAAACCATGCCCTGTTCTGTGGTATCTGTCAGGCCTTACGTGCTCTCATGCAAATGTTATGGATCAGGGAGAATATCGCAAACGTGCTTCTGAATTAGGTCTCATAATCGTGTGCCCTGATACTAGCCCTCGTGGTGATGCTGTGCCCGATGAAAGTGATAATTGGCAAATGGGTAAAGGCGCAGGTTTTTATCTCAATGCAACGCAAGAACCGTGGGCGAAGAATTATCAGATGGAAAGCCATATACTCGCTGAATTGCCTGAAATCATTGCAGATAACTTTCCCGCTGATATGAAAAAGCAAGGTATATTTGGTCATTCAATGGGTGGTCATGGTGCCCTCACCTTTGCTCTCAAAAATCCTGATCAGTTTAAGTCTTGCTCAGCATTTGCACCCATTGCCCAGCCCATGACTGCGGATTGGTCTGCTCCAGCATTTGAGAACTATCTCGGCGCAAATAAACAAGATTGGCGCGCATATGATGCAACAGCTTTGATTGAAGATGGAGCAACTTTTCCAGAATTTCTAGTAGATCAAGGTGATGCGGACTCATTTTTAGAAAATGGTTTGCGCCCACATTTACTACAAGAAGCCTGCGAGAAAGCAAATATTCCGCTGCAACTACGTTTGCAACCAGGTTATGACCATTCCTATTTCTTCATCTCGACCTTTATGGACGATCATCTTAATTGGCATATGGAGCGGCTTAAGTAAATTTCAGCCATTTACTCCGGAACGACATTCGGCCCAAGGCAATCATTATCGACTGTGACGATGCATAAGTCACTTTCGCCAGCGACAGCTTTTTCCACATCATCATCCTTCATCATGTTCTTATCCATCTTCTTCAATGGCGCGGCCTCATCCATAGTTGTTTTTTTCTCTGGAGCAACTACATCTTCCATAAGAGCATCTTTGACCATCTTGGCTTCTTTATTGACCTTACGCTTCATCTCCTTTGCATCAGCGGACATCTTTTTGTCCATCTCTTTAACCTGCTCCATGATATCATCGGATCGCGTTTCAGGCGTAATCTGACCATTAAGCAATGGATCAGCAACTTGTTGCTCAGGCGAGTAGACGAGTTTAACGTCATCCCTGCTCTGAACCGCTGAGTTATTGATCGATGTCGCGACATAGGAAATCGGACGGGGAGGATAAAGTGTTAAACCAAGAATCGATCTAATTTGAGCTATAAGATCTTCTTCAATAAACAAATTTGCAATTTCGATATCGTCTTTTGTAGAGCTACTGGTTATTTGTTCATAGCGGAGAGAAGCGCCCGTTGTACTGTCCATAACACGCACGGTAGCAGTCACGCTTGTTCCACCAAGTGATGTAACTTGTCGAAAAAGTGATTTCGTTGATTTGTCCAAAACGCCGTTAGGATGCGTCTGCACATTTAACGTTACATTACGTGTGGCCGTGAAGGATGGACTACCAACGGACTGTTTTAAGTTATATTCCAGCTGCCTTGCAAATTCATCCCCAGCCGGATCGAGCGAAGATACATCAACTTCGATAACATTTAGAGGGAACCGATTATCTCTAGAAGAATAATCCTTCTTCTTACTCGCGCAAGAGGAAAGCACACCCACACTTGCAATCAGCAATATAATTGTAGAAACAAATTTAAAACGATAACCAAGCGATGTCACGGGTGATTCCCTCATAAGATAATTCTTAATGAAGGATTTCATTTTATGCTTAACTGAGGGTTAACTCGGGAGAATAATACCAAAGAAAACAGACAAACTATTTACAATTTAAAAGTAGGCACGCCGCCCGCATATCAGCCCATCTAAATAATCTGCGTTTTTCTGCTTCATCATCCGTGCCCCATTGAGAAATATTCCAGTCCTCATCCACATGCGCTGCCGCCCATGCTTCTTCCGCAGAAACTATTCCTTCTGCAAGAGATAAGCCCAGCAAAGCAGAACCTGTCAACGTGGTGGCACTATGTAGACCGGTAAGCACAAAGGCTGATGTATGCCGTTTAAGCGCCTTGGAATATGCCTCTATTGCCTCAGGCGGCTGCTCGACATGCATAATGCCCTCAGTGATAACAAAAGGCGCACCTAACGATGAACGTGCCCATTCGATGATTGGATCCCACGCTTTTGATTGAAGTTCAACTAACTTGGCAGGAGATGCAGCTCTGTAAAAAAGCATATCAGTACCGGAGAAACTTACGATCTCGTCAAAGACCGCCTCTGTATTGTCATTAACGCCATCAATCGCTGTGTTGATCATTCGCGTTAACGGCATCTTTGCCGGATCAATGCTCTTTTCCTGTTGCTTCCACTCCAACGCGACTTGATCGGCAATCAGCTTATCTGTCAATGAGAGTGAATTTTTTGCCGGTGTTTTAACTGATTTTCCATCAAGTTGAATGACGAATTGATCTGCTTCTTCTACAACGGAAACATCTGTATAGAACCTTTTCGGCAGCGCGGTCTGCTTTTGCACATCACGCATGGGATTCTTTTCTTGTTCGGATTTATCCGACATATCGTTCAGTATATCACGCATGTTTTATCCAATAATATCAATTAATTCTGATGGATTGCTAATAATATGGTTTGCACCTGAATTTTCCAATTCTGAAACGGATGCATAGCCCCAATCCACGCCAACAGATTTCGCATTGGCATGATTTGCCATATCCATATCAAAAGTTGAATCACCAATCACATATGTTGATGAGGCATCAATTCCAACTTCAGCACAACATTCAGTTACCATTGCAGGATGTGGTTTTGAAGGGCAGTCATCAGCTGTTCTTATGGGCAGGAAATGATCTCTTAGACCATGCCCCTCCAAAATAGCAATAAGCCCACGTGTAGATTTACCCGTAACAACACCCAAGATAAGTTCGTCTCGCTGTTTCATTTGATCAAGTACATCACGAATACCTGCATATAATGGTTCGAGTAAATTTTCCTGCGTACGGATTTTAAAGAAATGATCCTTATAATTCTGAACCATCTTATCAAGCTGATTGGTCGTTTGGTCTTTAAGAAGAATACCAATCGCATCATGTAACGACAGGCCGATAATTGATTTAGTCTCACTCAAATTCGGTTGGACAAAGCCGTGATCTTCAAAACTTGCTTGCATACAACGATGGATCACATGCGCACTATCAACAAGCGTGCCATCGCAATCAAAAAGAACTAACTTCATCCATCTATTTCCTCAGCATCTTTCTCATCAAAACCGAGTAAGTTCCATGTCTGGACCATATGCGGTGGTAGTGGTGCAGTAACTTCAAGCATGCCGCCAGACGGATGAGGAATAGAAATTCGTCGCGCATGGAGGTGTAATCTTTTTTGAATGCCGTTTGGAAATTCCCAGTTGTAGTCTTTCGTGATGTATTTGGGGTCACCAATAATTGGTGTCTCTAAATATTGAGCATGAACGCGCAACTGGTGAGTTCGACCTGTATGGGGTTCCATTTCTAACCATGTCAGGTTTCGACCGGCAGATATCACTGTGCGATAATGAGAAATTGCATGATCAGCACCCGGCTCGCCATGTTCGCAAACCTGCATTCTATCCCCATCTGGTGTCTGGTGCTTCAAAAGCCACGTCGAAATACGCCCTTCGCTTTTGTACGGCGCACCTTGAACAAGTGCCCAATAGGTTTTCTTTGCATCGCGCGTACGAAACGCAGCTGTTAATGCTTGCGCGGCACCACGTGTTCTTGCAACGACCAGTACGCCTGATGTATCTCGATCAAGCCTATGAACAAGACGGGGCTTCTCACCCTTTTTATTACGCCATGATTCCAGCATCATATCGACATGACGAACAAGACCTGAACCGCCCTGCACTGCTAAACCAGAAGGTTTGTTAAAAACTAAAACTTTCGGATCTTCGTGTATAAGCATCTGCGCTAACAAATCGCCATCACCATGATTTCTCATCGTTTTTTCAGTGATCGGTTTTGAGCTTTTATGGTCAACATCCAAGGGCGGCACACGCACAGTTTCACCGGACTGAACACGGGTGTCTGACTTTGCTCGTTTTCCATCGATACGAACTTGACCGGAACGGATCAATTTTTGCAGCTTACCAAAGCCAAGCCCCGGATAATGATCCTTAAACCAGCGATCAAGACGCATTCCGGCTTCATCATCTTCAACTTTTTTAAGTTCAACGCCAGCCATCTCGGCCCTTTCTAGATCCCAAACGATCTATCAAAAAATATTTCTCGCCAAAGCAAGGCCCAACATAAGCGCCAATATCGCACCAATAACATTGAGCAAGATATACCCAGTCGCTGCTGACAAAGCTCCACGTTCAAACAATAATATGGCATCGAGCGAGAAAGCAGAAAATGTTGTATAGCCACCCAGTAAACCGGTCATCAGGAATAGCCGTAAATCTGTTCCAACTCCAACGCGGCGGATAATAAACTCCGCAATCATTCCCATTAAGAAAGAACCAATAACATTAACGACCAAAGTCCCCCAGGGAAAATTCGGGCCAAACCACCTCAGCGCAGCAATGCCTGTTAGATACCGTAAAGAGGCGCCCAAACCGCCGCCAACTGCTACGAGAACAAGATTTTTAATCATAAATGATCTGATAGACGATCAACTATCAAAAACCAAGCGAGAAGTTCTATTCAGGAGCTTTAAGTCTACCTACGTTTCATTTCGCCGCTTGTTCCAAAAATCAAGCCGCTTACGTATGTCTCTTTCAAATCCACGTTCTGGTGGATCATAATAAACCTGACGGCCTAAATTATCCGGGAAAAAATCTTGAGCTGCAAAAGCATCTGGCGCATCATGGTCATATTGATACCCATCCGAATACCCTTCATCCTTCATCAGTTTAGTAGGTGCATTTAAAATATGTTTCGGTGGCATCAGTGAGCCATGTTGTTTAGCATCGCGCATTGCAGCTTTATAGGCCACATAGACAGCGTTGGATTTGGGCGCGGTTGCTAAATAAACACAGGCCTGCGCCAACGCCAGCTCGCCTTCTGGTGAGCCAAGATAATCATACGCATCTTTGGCAGCATTTGCGATTAGAAGCGCTTGTGGGTCGGCAAGGCCTATATCTTCTGATGCCATGCGAACAAGGCGCCGACCCAAATATAGTGGATCTTCACCTGCATCAAACATGCGCGTTAGATAGTATAGTGCTGCATCTGGGTCCGAGCCACGAACCGCTTTATGCAGGGCCGAGATGAGATTATAGTGTCCATCTTGGCTTTTATCATAAACAGGTGCACGACGCTGCACGATCTCTGCTAATCCTTCAGCGTCAAAAACCTCATCTTCGCGAGCAGCCCGCCAAACTTCTTCAGAAAGCGTGAGGACCGCACGCCCATCACCATCGGCCATTCGAATAAGACTTGCGCGACCTTCATCATCAAGTGGAAGCTTCTTTCCCTCGACGTCTTCCGCCCGCTTAATAAGTGCGGCAACACTATCATCATTATGAGATTTAAAACTCAGCACTCTAGCACGCGATAAAAGCGCAGCATTTAATTCAAAAGACGGGTTTTCTGTCGTAGCACCGACGAGAATAACTGTTCCATCTTCCATAACAGGCAGAAAACTATCCTGTTGAGCGCGATTAAAGCGATGAATTTCATCTACAAATAATAATGTTTGCTTCCCCGACTGGCGGTGAGCGCGCGCCAACTCAAACACTTTCTTTAACTCACCGACACCGGAGAAAATAGCTGATATCTGCACAAATGCATAATCACCAAAACCAGCCAGCAACCGAGCGACCGTTGTTTTACCTGTACCTGGCGGCCCCCAAAATATCATTGAACCCAGGACTCCGGTTTCAATCATCCGTGTAAGCGCACCATCTGGACCCGTAAGGTGTTCCTGCCCGGAGACTTGAGACAAATCCCCCGGTCGCAAACGATCTGCCAACGGTCGAGACACATCATCGGTCTGTTTACTATCGTTTGAACCGAATAGATCTGCCATTTATCGGAGGACCTGGCGTATGCGCTGGCCATTGCGTATGATCTCTAACCGCCAAAAGCTTGCACCAGCCGATAAAATTTCTTCCAATTGTGCAACACTCTCCAATTCCCGATTAGATACAGACGTAATAATGTCGCCCGCCCTAAATCCATAACGCCCCGCAAGAGCACCACGTTCAATTTTCAAAATGGCGATACCTTTAATATTACTGGGAATCTTCATCTCATTTGCAAGAAACGGGGTCAACAATGCCACTTCAGCTCCAGCAAATGGATTATTGCCTTCTAAAATAGAAGTATTAAACACACCTCCTGCCGGCGGAGCCTCAAGTTTTATTTTCAAACCCTTGTTTTCACCCCTGGTGCGAATACTTAGTTCGATAATATCGCCGACCAATGATGTGGATAGCCGATAACCAAGAGCATCTGGGTGCTCAACCGCTTGCCCATTAAAGCCAAACACTAAATCTCCCACCTTTAGCCCTGCCCGCTCGGCTGGTCCGTCCGGCACAATCGCGGTTACAAGCGCACCCTTGGCAACATTCAGTCCAAGCGCTTCGGCAATGTCAGACGTTATGGGATCAAAGCTTGCACCAATGAACGGCCGTACAAATTTATCATTCCCGCCAATTGCAGCCGTCGTGACAGCTCGAACCATATTAGCAGGGATTGCAAAACCAATTCCATTAGACCCGCCAGAACGTGAGAATATTGCAGTATTAATGCCGATCAACTTACCATTCATATCAACAAGCGCACCACCCGAATTGCCAGGATTAATGGCTGCATCTGTTTGAATGAAAAAACCAAAATCAGAAACACCAACCTGATTACGCGCTAATGCTGAAATGATTCCGCTGGTTACGGTTTGCCCAACACCAAAAGGGTTTCCTATCGCCAGCACAAGATCACCAACTTCCAATGCATCCGAATCGCCGAATTCCAGCGCGGCAAAACCTCGACCTCCCTCAATCTGCAAGATAGCAAGATCGACGCTTTTATCCTGTAATAGAATACGACTTGAATATTCACGTCCATCAGAGAATGCGACTTTGATATCATCGGCACTCTGAATTACATGATGGTTAGTAATGACGATACCAGAACTATCGATAACAACACCTGAACCAAGCGATGATTGTTTTTCAGTACGATTGGAAAACTTTTGGCCAAAAAACTGCTCAAAGAAAGGATCACCAGCAAAAGGCGACCTTTGGCGCACCATCCGCTCAGCATAAACATTTACGACAGCATTTGCTGTTTGCTTGACCAATGGTGCAAATGAAAGCTGCATCTCAGCTTGAGACGGCGGATTTTTCTTCAAAGACTGCGCATTCGACGCTGACCCAGAAGACAAAAGCTGCGCAATCAGGAGCAGTAATATTGCACAAAATAATATGATGTAATTTCGGGGCATTATCATTTTGACCATTAATCGAATTCCGTTCATCCATCTATAGATTCTATATGTAATCAAATCCATCACGCAATAAAATGGAATTTTCATGGCGTCATCCATATTTCTATGGTTAGACTGCTTTTTACTTAAGGGAAAACATGAAAACTAAATATAAAATGCTGGTTATTTCAACACTTATGACCGCTACATTAACTAACATTTCACATGCTGGCTCATGCGGCTATGAACGCTGTTGGGTGCTGTAGCGATAGGTCCAAACGGTCACGCATGGAGCCACAGCTACTCATCAGAAAACGGAGCTATAAATTCAGTTCGCAATAATTGTAACGGGCCATGCTCCACTATAAAGACGTTCTATAATACCTGTGGCTCTATAGCTTCTGCACCCAATGGCGCCTGGGGTTGGGCTTGGAATGGAAACATGGAAGCAGCAAAAAGCGAGGCAATGAACTACTGCATGGATAATGGCCGAAATTGTACCCCAAGAGTTTGGGCCTGCTCCAAATAATCTTCCAGAAATAAAATTTCATATCAAACGAAAAAACCGGGTAACATTTGCTACCCGGCTTTCAAAATTTTAACGAACCAAAAACTTATGCGTTTTCAGTTTCCGCTTCATTTTCTTCAGCAGCAACACGTGCTTTATCGGCGGCGCCTTTAGCTGAAATATCGCGATCTACAAACTCGACAACAGCCATTGGTGCATTATCGCCGTGACGATAGCCTGCACGCATAATGCGGACGTAACCGCCATTACGAGTTGCGTAACGAGCTGCGATTGTATCAAACAATTTTTTAACAGCATCTTGATCGCGAGTTATCGCAATTGCACGACGTCGTGAATGTAGATCACCTTTTTTCGCTAAAGTAACAAGTTTTTCGACGAATGGACGAATTTCCTTGGCTTTAGGTAATGTTGTCGTAATTTGTTCGTGCACGATAAGAGATGCAGCCATGTTGGCAAACATCGCCTTACGGTGACTTGATGTTCTATTGAGCTTGCGGCCTGCTATTCCGTGGCGCATGAGCTTTCTCCTTCAAAGCGGTTTTCAATCCGCAAGTTTAAATCAATATTGTTCTTCGTAACGTTTCGCTAGATCTTCAATGTTCTCTGGCGGCCATGCTTGAACTTCCATTCCAAGATGCAAGCCCATAGAAGCCAGTACTTCCTTGATCTCATTCAAAGACTTACGCCCGAAATTTGGTGTACGAAGCATTTCTGCCTCTGTTTTTTGAATAAGGTCGCCGATGTAAACGATGTTATCATTTTTCAAGCAGTTAGCCGAACGAACTGAAAGTTCCAATTCATCAACCTTCTTAAGAAGAGCCGGATTAAATGCAAGTTCTGCAACTGTATCTTCTTCTTCAGCTTTTTGAGGCTCTTCGAAGTTTACGAAGACTGAAAGTTGATCTTGAAGAATACGCGCAGCAAATGCAAGAGCATCTTCCGCAGTAACCGAACCATCTGTTTCGATCGTCATAAGCAACTTATCATAATCGAGAACTTGACCCTCACGAGTATTTTCAACTTTATAAGAAACTTTTTTGACTGGAGAATAGAGACTATCAACTGGAATAAGACCAATTGGAGCATCTTCAGCACGGTTAGCAGCAGCAGGTACATAGCCCTTACCGTTTTTAACTGTGAACTCCATGCGAATTTCTGCACCTTCATCAAGCGTACAAATAGCCAGATCAGGATTTAGAATTTCAATATCGCCGACAGTTTGAATGTCACCTGCAGTCACAACTGCTGGACCCTGTTTGCGAACGACCATACGTTTAGGCTCATCACCTTCCATACGGATCGCGATTTCCTTAGTATTCAAAACAATGTCAGTAACATCCTCCCGAACACCCGGAATAGAGGAAAACTCATGCAGAACGCCATCAATCTGCAAAGCAGTTACAGCCGCACCACGCAGCGATGAAAGAAGAACACGGCGCAATGCATTACCAAGAGTAAGGCCAAAGCCACGCTCCAACGGTTCTGCTACAAGTGTCGCTTTCAATTCGCCTGAAACAGCAAATTCTACTTTATTAGGCTTGATAAGTTCTTGCCAATTTTTCTGAATCATATTTTTTAACCTTCCTATTGCTGCACCATCCAATCGTGTCAGCTATGTGAGAAGACGCCCGCCTAAAAAGACGGACAGACAATATTGATTAACCGCGACGCTGTTTGCGTGGACGACAACCATTGTGCGGAATTGGCGTCACATCACGAATAGACGTGATTGTAAAACCAGCAGCCTGCAAAGCGCGAAGTGCAGATTCACGACCAGAACCTGGGCCACAAACTTCAACTTCAAGCGACTTCATACCATGATCTTGAGCTTTTTTCGCACAATCTTCAGCCGCAATCTGCGCAGCAAACGGTGTAGACTTACGAGAGCCTTTAAACCCGTTAGCACCAGCAGATGACCAGGCAATCGTATTGCCTTGCTGATCAGTGATTGTAATCATTGTGTTGTTAAACGTTGAATTTACGTGGGCAACGCCCGTAGCAATATTCTTGCGTTCTTTACGACGAACGCGTGTGGCATCTTTTGCCATCGTGTATCCTTCCTTGATATCAACACCGCCGTAATTCCAGCGGCTCCACCCCAATCAAAAAGAACCCCATCTCTTAAAGACAGGGTAAACTTGATTGGAATTATTTCTTTTTACCAGCGATTGCTCTTGCTGGTCCTTTGCGTGTACGCGCGTTTGTACTTGTACGCTGACCGCGAACAGGCAAACCACGACGATGACGCAGGCCGCGATAGCAGCCAAGGTCCATAAGACGCTTGATGTTCATAGAAACTTCCCGACGAAGATCACCTTCAACTTGGTAATCCTGATCGATTGCTTCACGAATTTGCAGAACTTCTGCATCTGAAAGCTCATTTACACGTCGCTCAGCAGGAATACCCACTTTAGTTACGATCTCTTGAGCAAATTTTGGTCCAATCCCATGAATATAACGAAGCGCAATAACAACACGCTTGTTTGTGGGAATGTTGACGCCAGCAATACGGGCCACGTCGTTCTCCTTGTTAACCGATTAAAACCGGTGCTTATACTTAGTAGCATTTACGCTACGTGATTTATAATCCACGACAGACAAAAACGATCAGTACCGCACCTCCTCTTAGGAGAGACGCACCAACCGCCAATTTTTCGCGAGTTGAGCGGTTATTAGCGGATGAGTCGGCATTTCGTCAAGTCATTATGAGATTAATTTGATGCTAAGTTACTTTCCTTCGAACAAAGCGTTAATTTGCGATGTCACATCATCAATGTCAGCCATACCATCAACAGAACGCAAAAGACGCTTTGCGTAATAGTAACCAACAAGAGGCGCTGTTTCTTTATAGTATGTTTGAAGACGATCAACCACTGTTTCAGCGCGATCATCCGGGCGTCGCTTAAATTCAGTTCCGCCACATTTATCACATACACCATCTTTCTCTGGTTTAAGATTTTGGTCGTGATAGCCTGCACCACAATTGCTACAAGTATAGCGGCCGGAAATACGTTCAACAAGCACACTATCATCAACTGCAAGTTCAACAACAGCGTCTAAAGACATAGATTTAGACGCGAGCAATGCTTCTGTTGCATCGGCTTGTCTTAATGTTCGCGGATAGCCATCCAAAATAAAGCCATTTTTACAATCTTCATTTTCAATACGCTCAGAAATAATGGCGTTCACGATATCATCAGATACGAGCCCGCCTGCATCCATGATTTCCTTAGCACGCTTACCCCATTCGGTACCCTCAGCAACCGCTGCACGCAACATATCACCAGTAGACAGTTGGGGTATACCATATCTATCAACTAAACGCTGAGCTTGCGTACCTTTACCCGCACCTGGTGGTCCTAACAGAATTAATCTCATCTACGCTTCTTCCCTCCGCGAAGTTTTGATTTCTTAATCAAGCCTTCGTATTGCTGAGCAAACAAGTGCCCTTGCACTTGCGCCACAGTATCGAGCGTCACACTAACAACAATCAGAAGCGACGTTCCCCCTAGATAAAATGGTACACCAGTTCTTGCGATCAAAAACTCTGGCAATAGACATACAAAAATAAGATATATGGCACCAACTACTGTAATTCTTGTCAAAACACGGTCAATATATTCAGCTGTACGATCGCCAGGGCGAATACCTGGAATATAGCCACCATGGCTCTTCAAGTTATCCGCTGTTTCTTTAGGATTGAATACGATCGCTGTGTAAAAGAACGCAAAGAAGCCAATCAAGAGTGCATAAAACACCATATAAGCAGGTTGCCCGTGACCAAGAGACGCTAAGATAGCTGTCGCCCAATCTGGTAGCGATGACGTGTCTGAAAAACCAGCCAAAGTTGCGGGTAGAAGCAACAAAGACGAGCCAAAAATTGCTGGGATAACGCCTGCTGTGTTCAACTTAAGTGGCAGGTGTGAACTATCACCTTGGAACATTTTAGTGCCAACTTGACGCTTCGGATATTGGATCAACAATTTACGTTGCGCGCGTTCAACAAACACAATCAAAGCAATCAAAGCAACAGCCAAAACAAGTACTGCTATGATGATGAACGTTGAAATAGATCCGGTACGACCTAACTCCAGTGTTCCCACAATGGCAGAAGGTAGTGCCGCAACAATGCCAGCAAAAATGATCAATGAAATACCATTACCGATACCACGCGCTGTTACCTGCTCACCCAACCACATGAGGAACATCGTGCCACCAACCAGCGTGATAATAGTAGATATTTTAAAGAACAAACCAGGGTCTGTCACAACCCCTGCTCCGGCCTCAAGTCCAACAGAGATCCCATAAGCCTGCATTGTCGCAAGAATGACAGTACCATAACGTGTGTATTGGTTAATAACCTTGCGCCCCTGTTCGCCATCTTTCTTGAGCTGTTCAAGAGATGGGACAACAGATGTCATCAACTGCATAATAATGGAAGATGAAATGTAAGGCATTATGCCAAGAGCGAAAAGCGCCATGCGCTCCGCTGCACCACCCACAAACATATTAAACAAACCAAGCACACCTTGGCTTTGTCTTTCAAAAGCCTGCGCAAAAGCTGCAGGGTCAACACCTGGGATTGGAACATAAGTACCAAGGCGATAAACCAAAAGCGCCGCCAGTGTAAACCAGATGCGCTTTTTAAGGTCTTCTGCTTTTGAAAATGCAGAAAAGTTCAAATTAGATGCGAGCTGTTCGGCTGCCGATGCCATGCCATTCTCCGCGAATTGTTCTGGTCAGGAATATTCCTGATGTGAGAGACATTTGGATCGCAGTAATTTATCGAGAAATCAAGCCGCAAACTGCCTCGTGTGGAAACATAGTTCCCAATATGGGGAAACCGCGCGTCGATTTAAAGATCAACGCGCGGAATATTATTACTATTCGCTCGCTTCTTTTGCAGGCGAAAGAACCGTGATCGAGCTACCAGCTTTTTCAAGCTTTGCGATTGCTGATTTAGATGCGCCAGCAACTTCAAGCTTCAACTTAGCCTTAATTTCACCATCTGCTAAGACACGAACACCATCTTTAATCTTAGAGATAACGCCAGCAGCTTTAAGAGCAGCTGCATCAACCGTTGCCTTAGGATCAAGTTTCTTAGCGTCAACAGCTTCCTGCAAACGACCTAGTGATACAACATTATAATCCGTCGGGAACGGAACGTTGAAACCACGTTTAGGCAAACGACGGTAGATAGGCATTTGACCGCCCTCAAAACCTTTGATTGAAACACCAGAACGAGACTTCTGACCTTTCACACCACGACCACCTGTTTTACCAGTACCAGATCCAATACCACGACCTACGCGTTTGCGTGCTTGGCTTGAACCTTCATTGTTACGAATTTCATTCAGTTTCATGAATACTCTCCCGCCTAGTTCTCTTCGACGATACGAACCATGTGGCTAACGCGAGCAATCATGCCACGTACAGCTGGTGTATCTTCGAGTGTTGAACGACGATGCATCTTATTCAGGCCAAGACCAACAAGTGTCTGGCGCTGAACGTTAGGACGACGAAGTGGGCTACCAGTCTGCTCAATAGTAACAGTTTTGCCCTTTTTTGTATCAGCCATAATAAGGCCTCCTATCGATCGGCGCTAAGCCTATTGATCTTCTACACCCGCAGCAGTGCGGCGAGCTTGAAGCGTTGAATATTTAATACCACGTTGCGCTGCGATATCTTTCGGGTGCATTTGGTGCTTAAGAGCATCAAAAGTAGCACGAACCATGTTATATGGGTTCGAAGAACCTGTTGATTTCGCAACAACGTCTTGCATACCAAGTGTTTCAAAAACCGCACGCATTGGGCCACCAGCAATGATACCAGTACCAGGTTTAGCAGCACGCAAAAGCACTTTACCAGCACCATGACGACCACGAACATCGTGGTGCAAAGTACGGCCAGAGCGCAATGGCACAAAAATCATTTCGCGCTTTGCAGCATCTGTTGCTTTACGAATTGCTTCAGGCACTTCACGTGCTTTACCGTGACCAAAGCCAACGCGGCCTTTCTCATCACCAACAACAACCAAAGCTGCAAAACCGAAACGACGGCCACCTTTGACCACTTTTGCAACTCGGTTAATATGAACGAGCTTATCAACGAATTCGCTCTGTTCCTCTTCTTTTCTGCCGCCTTTTCCGCGACGATCGTCTCTTGCCATTGTCCTTGTCCTTATTTTTTTCCGGTTTCAATCGGCAGATTGATTAGAATTTAAGTCCGCCCTCACGAGCAGCCTCTGCAAGTGCTTTTACACGCCCATGGTACAAGAACGCACCACGATCAAAAACAACATCTTTGATGCCGGCTTTATCAGCACGTTCAGCAATAAGTTTACCCACTGCACTTGCAGCAGATGTGTCGGCACCTGTCTTCAAAGATTTACGCAGATCAGTATCTAATGTTGATGCTGCTGCAAGTGTAGTACCTGCAGTATCATCAATAATCTGAACGTAAATGTTCTTTGAAGAGCGATGTACTGACAAACGCGGACGACCATTTGCGACCGCTTTGACTTTACGACGAACACGTGCACTACGACGCGCGATGTCTTTTTTAATGCTAGCCATTTCGCCTCTTCCTTACTTCTTCTTGCCTTCTTTGCGGACAATCCGCTCTTCGGCATATTTCACACCCTTACCTTTATAAGGTTCAGGCTTACGATATTGACGGATCTTTGCAGCAACTTCACCAACAGCTTGTTTGTCGATACCTGTAACAACAATTTCAGTTGGTTTTGGACAAGCAACTGTTACGCCTTCGGGTGGCGTGTAGACAACTTCATGACTAAAACCGAGCGAGAGCTGGACACCCTTACCCTGCATTGCAGCACGATAACCAACACCGTTGATTTCAAGTTTACGTTCAAAACCCTTTTCAACACCTTCAAGAATGTTGGAAATCATTGTACGCGACATACCCCATTTAGAGCGGGCGTCCTTTGATTTATCAACGGGTGTGACTACGATTTCATTCTCTTCCATTTTGACAAGCACTTCGTCATTTACAACGAATTTCAACTCGCCCTTTGGACCTTTAGCAGTAACCGACTGGCCTTCGACTGTAGCAGTGACGCCGGCTGGGACCGCAATTGGCTTTTTACCTATACGAGACATTGTTCAACCTTCTTTTGAAAAGAACCCTGCTCCGTTAGAATACGGAGCAAAGAACCTCACCACCTACATTTTCTTCACGAGCCTGATGATCAGCCATAACACCCTTAGGTGTAGACAAAATCGTAATACCAAGACCATTCGCTACTTGCGGAATTGATTTCACTGAGACGTAAACACGACGACCAGGCTTAGAAACGCGACCGATTTCCCGGATCACAGAACCTGTGTCTGAATATTTCAACTCAATGCTTAGCTCAGACTTACCATTTTCGAATTCGGATTGTGAATAACCACGGATATAACCTTCAGTTTCCAAAACATCCAATACGCGTGAACGCAATTTAGACGCTGGTGAATTTACAGAAGATTTACCGCGAGCGGCACCATTACGAATACGAGTGAGCATATCGCCCAAAGGATCAGATAAAGACATACTATGCTCCCTTACCAGCTGGACTTAACAAGGCCAGGTATACGACCGAATGAGCCAAGCTCACGCAATGCAATACGAGACATTTTAAGTTTACGGTAGTAACCACGTGGACGACCGGACACTTCACAACGGTTGCGAATACGAGTTTTCGAACCATCACGAGGTAATTCAGCCAATTGAAGAGTAGCTTTAAAACGCTCTTCCATCGGCACTGATTGATCTTTAATTGTCGCTTTTAAAGCAGCACGCTTAGCAGCACTTTTGCTGACTAGGCCGCGGCGACGATTATTCTTCTCAACTGCGCTTTTTTTCGCCATGTTGAATTTCCTTCTCTACGTATGCCGTTACGACTGTTCAGGGAATGGGAAGTTGAACTCTTTTAAAAGAGCGCGAGCTTCATCATCCGTGTTAGCCGTCGTACAAACGATGACGTCCATGCCCCAGATTTGATCAACTTTATCGTAATTGATCTCAGGGAACACAATGTGTTCTTTAATACCCATGGCAAAGTTGCCACGACCATCAAAGCTTTTTGGATTCAATCCACGAAAGTCACGTACGCGTGGAAGCGCAACAGTCACCAAACGATCCATGAATTCATACATACGCGCACCGCGAAGTGTAACCTTCGCACCAAGTGGCATCTCTTCACGAACTTTAAAGCCCGCGATAGATTTACGTGCATGCGTAATAACTGGCTTTTGACCCGCAATATCTGCAAGGTCTTTAGCCGCAATCGCTGGCTTCTTAGAATCAGCAGTTGCTTCGCCGACACCCATATTGATAACAATCTTATCAATTTTAGGAATCTGCATTTCGTTTTTATATTTAAACTGCTCCTGCATTGCTGCACGGATACGGTTTAGATAATCGGTCTTAAACCGAGGGATATAATTTTCCTTAGCCATCGATCACTTCTCCGGAACGCTTAGCCACTCGTACTTTTTTGTCACCCTCAATTTTAAAACCAACACGTGTTGGCTTACCATCTTTCGGATCAGCAATTGCTATATTTGAAAGTTGGATTGGAGCTTCTTTAGTAACGATACCAGCTTCAGTTGTCTGACTTTGTTTCTGGTGACGTTTGACAACGTTAATACCAGCGACAACAGCACGACCTTCTTTTGGAATAACTTTTAAAACAGCGCCAGAACGACCCTTGTCTTTACCAGTCAATACGACGACGTTGTCGCCTTTACGAATTTTTTGCATGAGATCCGTTCCTTACAACACTTCAGGAGCCAGCGAGATGATCTTCATGTGCTTTTTAGCACGAAGTTCACGTGGAACTGGTCCAAAAATACGCGTACCCATAGGCTCACCAGCATTGTTAACCAATACTGCAGCACTTGAGTCAAAACGGATAACACTTCCGTCAGCACGACGCAGGTCTTTGGCTGTACGAACAACTACAGCTTTAACTACGTCACCTTTTTTCACACGGCCACGCGGAATAGCTTCTTTGACCGAACATACAATAATGTCGCCCACAGAAGCATATTTACGCTTAGAACCGCCTAGCACCTTGATGCACATGACACGACGGGCGCCGGAATTATCCGCGACGTCGAGGTTTGTTTGCATCTGAATCATGTCAGAACGCCTTCTTATTTATGCTGGACAGTTACTCCAAGGCCCCATTGCCCGCAGTCTTATCCAACTATTCGAGTTGTCTTAGAACAAGTCAGATTTTTTTCAACCAAAATCTGACCTAAAATGTCATTTTTATGAAAAAAGGGACATAAAGGTAAATACCCTGCCCCGATTATCACAGTTTTAGAAGCTGAACCGCTAAAATTAGCTAGTTACAACAGTCCAACGCTTATCTTTCGAAATTGGTGCACATTCCTGAATAGAAACGGAATCACCAGCTTTGAACTGATTTGCTTCATCATGCGCCTTATACTTTTTTGTACGGCGTACAATTTTTCTCAAAACTGGGTGCGGGAACGAACGTTCGACGCGGACGACCACAGTTTTATCGTTTTTGTCACTCACAACAGTGCCCTGTAGAATGCGTTTAGGCATAACTTATTCCTTTAAGCCTTAGCTTGGGCCGCCTTCTGGCGGGCGATTGTTTTAATGCGCGCAATATCACGGCGCACTTGTTTCACACGAGATGTATTCTCAAGTTGGCTAGTTGCAACCTGAAAGCGCAGGTTAAACTGCTCTTTCTTTAGCTTTGCAAGTTCATCACCAAGCTGATCTTCGCTCATTGCGTGGACATCATTAGCTTTCATGATAATCTCTCCTAATCAGCAATACGCTGGATGAAACGTGTCTTAACAGAGAGCTTTGCAGATCCCAGACGTAACGCTTCACGAGCAATATCTTCATTCACACCATCGATTTCAAACATCACGCGGCCAGGTTTAACCTTGCACGCCCAATAATCGACGGAACCTTTACCCTTACCCATACGGACTTCGGTTGGCTTTGCAGTCACCGGAACATCAGGGAAAATGCGGATCCAAACACGACCAGCACGTTTCATGTGACGTGTAATGGCACGACGGGCAGCTTCGATCTCACGCGCGTTAACACGATTTGGTTCCTGCGCCTTTAGACCATATGATCCAAAGTTAAGATCCGAACCGCCTTTTGCAGCACCCTTGATCTTGCCCTTAAACTGTTTGCGAAATTTAGTTCGCTTTGGTTGTAACATTATATTTCTCCGAACCTATCGCTTACGCTTTTTCGCGACGACGATTGCCACCGGCATTATCATTTTCAGATGCACGACGCTCTGAAGCCATAGGATCATGCTCAAGGATTTCGCCTTTAAAGATCCAAACTTTGATACCGCAAATACCATATGCAGTAAGAGCTTCTGCAACACCATAATCGATGTCCGCACGAAGTGTGTGCAATGGCACACGACCTTCACGATACCACTCAGTACGCGCAATCTCAGCACCACCCAAACGGCCAGCACTTGTGATCTTGATGCCCAAAGCACCCAAACGCATAGCTGATTGAACAGCACGTTTCATAGCACGACGGAATGCAACACGACGCTCAAGTTGTTGAGCAATTGATTGAGCAACAAGAGTTGCATCAATCTCGGGCTTACGAACTTCAACAATGTTCAGGTGTGTTTCAGAATTCGTCATTGCAGACAATTTCTGACGCAGTTTTTCAATGTCAGCACCCTTCTTACCGATGATAAGACCAGGGCGAGCTGTATGAATTGTCACGCGGCATTTCTTGTGAGGACGTTCGATAACGACCTTGGCAACACCAGCCTGCTTCAATTTATTGACAATAAATTCACGAATTTTCATATCTTCATGAAGCAGATCACCATATTCGCCTTGATCGGCATACCAACGGCTATCCCATGTACGGTTCACACCAAGACGGAAACCAATTGGATTAATCTTCTGACCCATTATGCAGCCTCCTCAGTTTGAACTTCTCTCACGACAATTGTTAAGTGAGAAAATGGTTTCAAGATACGCGTTGAACGACCACGACCGCGGACGCGAAAACGTTTCATCACGATTGATTTACCAACGTATGCTTCTGCAACAATGAGATTATCAATATCCAAATCATGATTATTCTCAGCATTAGCAATTGCTGACTGAAGTGTTTTGCGCACTTGATCAGATATGCGTTTGCGAGAAAACTCAAGATCAGCCAATGCTGCATCTACTTTCTTGCCACGGATCAATTCCGCAACAAGATTGAGCTTTTGCGGGCTGATACGAAGCGTGCGAGCAACTGCTTGCGCTTCATTATCTGCGAGCCGACGTTCTGTCTTTGCCTTGCCCATAACTACTTCCTCTTCGCTTTCTTATCCGCGCCGTGACCATAATAGGTACGGCTTGGAGCGAATTCACCAAATTTATGGCCAACCATGTCTTCTGAGATCATCACTGGAATGTGCTTCTGACCATTATAGACACCAAATGTTAGACCTACGAACTGTGGTAGAACCGTAGAACGGCGAGACCACATTTTAATCACTTCGCTGCGACCGCCTTCGCGAACCTTCTCAGCCTTTTTGAGAAGATAGCCGTCAACAAAAGGACCTTTCCAAACTGAACGAGCCAATATAGACTTCCTCTCTTATTTCTTACGCTGATGGCGAGAACGCATAATAAATTTATCCGTCGCCTTATTTTTACGTGTCCGTTTACCCTTTGTTGGTTTACCCCAAGGAGAAACCGGGTGACGACCACCAGAAGTACGGCCTTCACCACCACCATGTGGGTGATCGACCGGGTTCATAACAACACCACGAACATGTGGGCGTTTACCGCGCCAGCGTGTACGGCCAGCTTTACCATCATTCGTGTTCATGTGATCTTGGTTAGACACAGCACCGATTGTTGCCATGCAACGACCAGAAACCAAACGTGTTTCACCAGAGTTCAGGCGAAGGATCGCCATATCTTGATCACGTCCAACAAGTTGAACATATGTACCAGCTGAGCGAGCAATCTGACCACCCTTTTCTGGCTTCATTTCAACATTGTGTACGATTGTACCAACTGGCATTGCTGCCAATGGCATTGCATTACCAGGTTTAACATCGACAGAGCTCTGAGAAGCAATAACTTTATCGCCTGCAGAAATGCGCTGTGGAGCCAAGATGTATGCAAGTTCACCATCATCATATTTAACAAGAGCAATAAACGCTGTGCGGTTTGGATCATATTCCAAATGCTCAACTGTGCCCTGCACGTCAAATTTCCGACGTTTGAAGTCAATTTTACGATATGTACGTTTGTGACCACCACCAATGTAGCGAGCTGTCACACGACCCATATTGTTGCGGCCACCTTTCCCAGTAAGACCTTCTGTCAAAGATTTGACGGGCTTACCTTTATAAAGGGCTGAACGATCTACGATAACCAGCTGGCGCTGACTAGGGGTCGTTGGATTAAAGCTTTTTAATGCCATCTTACTGTTCCTTATAGACCCGTAGAGACATCGATAGATTGGCCTTCAGCCAATGTTACGATTGCCTTTTTAACATCGCTCTGTTTGCCTACGATACCTTTAAAGCGCTTAACCTTGCCCTTGCGAACAAGAGTGTTAACTGCTTTTACCTTAACGCCAAACAAAGCTTCAACTGCTGCTTTGATTTCTGGCTTGGTAGCTGTACGTGCAACATTAAAAACGACTTGGTCATTATCTGAAGCCAAAGTTGCTTTTTCCGTAATCGCCGGTGAGACAATTACATCATAGTGATGAAGATCCGTCATGCTAAACGCTCCTCAAGAGCTGCGACTGCATCCTTTGACAAAACAAGTTTGCCACGACGCAAGATGTCGTAAACGTTGATACCTTGAACAGGCAAAACATCAACATTAGGAATGTTTTGCGCAGCCAACTTAAAGTTATTATCCAACTCTGCACCACCAATGAAAAGAGCATGCGTAATGCCCATTTTATCAAGCGCGACAGTTAGACCTTTTGTTTTTGGATCTTTTGAAGCCAACTCATCCATGATGATCAGTTCATTCGCAGCAGCCTTCGCAGAAAGTGCATGCTTAAGAGCAAGTGCACGGACTTTTTTAGGCATTGAATGTGAATGATCACGAACAACTGGACCATGAGCCTTACCACCACCACGGAATTGCGGCGCACTTGCAGCGTGGTGACGAGCTTTACCCGTACCTTTTTGCTTGTACAATCTCGCACCAGTGCGGTTAACCTCAGAACGACCCAATGTTTTATGAGTGCCCTGTTGTTTTTTGGCCAACTGCCAACGAACTACGCGTTGAATAAGATCTTGACGCGGCTCTAGACCGAATACTGAATCAGAAAGCGTTACTTTACCACTTTCCTTACCAGCCAATGTGTTTACTGAAATATCCATTACTCAGCTCCCTCGCTTGCAGCTTCTGTGGAAGCAGCTTGACGAAGACCTGCCGGAATAGGAGCATCTGAAGGTAGTGCAACTTTAATCGCATCACGAACAGTAACCCAAGTTCCTTTAGAACCAGGCACAGCACCTTTAATCAAAAGCAAACCACGATCAACATCAGTAGATACAATCTCTAGGTTCTGAGTAGTCACTCGGGTTTGCCCCATGTGACCAGCCATTCTTTTACCTTTGAAAACCTTACCAGGATCTTGACAAGCACCCGTTGAACCGTGTGAACGGTGGGAGATCGAAACACCATGAGAAGCGCGTAAACCACCAAAGTTATGACGCTTCATAGCACCAGCAAAACCTTTACCGATTGAAGTACCCGTAACATCAACAAGCTGACCACCAACAAAGTGACTTGCAACAATCTCAGAGCCAACTTCAATTAAGTTGTCCGCGGAAACGCGAAACTCAACAACTTTTGACTTAGGCTCGACACTTGCAACAGCAAACTGACCACGCTCGGCCTTATTTGTGTTTTTAACTTTTGCTTTGCCCACACCAACCTGGACGGCTGTGTAACCATTCTTTTCTTCTGTCCGTTGACCTACCACTTGGCAGTTCTCCAGACGTAAAACAGTAACAGGAATGTGTACTCCGGCGTCATCATAGACCCGGGTCATCCCTACTTTCTGTGCAACTACACCTGAACGCATTGGTTCATCCTTTTTAGAGTATGTTGTGAGAAGCCTCACATCACTCATTAGTTTTAATTCCCAAGAGGAGCTGTTTTGACGATGTTGCCAAATTTGAGCTCGTAAAGAATTGTTTGTTCAAACCTCTTGCTCGAAATGTTAAAACGCTCCGAACAAGCTTACTTATCTGAGATCTTAAAGTTTGATCTCTACGTCAACACCAGCCGCAAGGTCTAGCTTCATAAGAGCATCAACTGTTTGCGGAGTTGGATCAACGATATCTAAAAGCCTTTTATGTGTGCGCATTTCAAACTGCTCACGGCTTTTCTTATTTACGTGCGGCGACCGGTTCACAGTGTATTTCTCAATACGTGTAGGAAGCGGAACTGGACCACGAACTCGTGCACCTGTACGCTTAGCAGTCGACACGATTTCACGTGTAGACGTATCGAGGATCCTGTGATCAAACGCTTTTAAGCGAATGCGGATATTTTGGCCGTTCATTGGGCGAATCCTTGTTTAAGAGATGAGCGCGCGACATGTACGACGCGCGCCCTAATTAACTGTTAATTATTCAGTGATTGATGCAACGATACCGGCACCGACTGTACGACCGCCTTCACGGATCGCAAAGCGAAGCTGGTCTTCCATCGCGATTGGAACGATCAACTCAACGTCGACTGTTACATTATCGCCTGGCATCACCATTTCTGTACCTTCTTGCAAAGACACAACACCAGTCACATCAGTTGTACGGAAGTAGAACTGTGGACGGTAGTTGGTAAAGAATGGTGTGTGACGACCACCCTCTTCTTTAGTCAAGATATATGCTTCTGCAGCAAACTTTGTGTGTGGCTTAACTGAACCAGGCTTACAAAGAATTTGCCCACGCTCAACACCTTCACGGTCGATACCACGAAGTAGAACACCAACATTATCGCCAGCTTCACCACGATCAAGAAGCTTACGGAACATCTCAACACCAGTACATGTTGTTTTAGATGTATCACGGATACCAACAATCTCGATCTCTTCACCAACATTGATAACGCCACGCTCAACACGACCCGTTACAACTGTACCACGGCCTGAAATTGAGAACACATCTTCAATAGGAAGAAGGAATGGCTGATCAATTGGACGTTCTGGAGTTGGGATATAAGTATCAACTTCAGCCATCAATGCACGAATAGCATCTTCACCAATTGTTTTGTCTGAATCTTCAAGAGCTGCCAAAGCAGAACCTTTGATGATCGGAATATCATCACCCGGGAACTCATAGCTGTCGAGAAGTTCACGAACTTCCATTTCAACAAGTTCAAGTAGCTCTTCATCATCAACTTGGTCAACTTTGTTCAGGAAAACAACGATCGCAGGAACACCAACCTGACGCGCAAGCAAAATGTGCTCGCGTGTTTGTGGCATCGGGCCATCAGCCGCTGAACAAACAAGGATAGCACCATCCATTTGAGCCGCACCAGTGATCATGTTTTTAACGTAATCGGCGTGACCTGGGCAATCAACGTGCGCATAGTGACGGTTCTCTGTTTCGTACTCAACGTGAGCTGTCGAAATCGTAATACCACGTGCGCGCTCTTCGGGAGCACCATCAATCTCGTCGTAAGCTTTAAAATCACCAAAAAATTTCGTGATAGCAGCTGTCAAACTCGTTTTACCATGATCAACGTGACCAATCGTGCCAATGTTTACGTGAGGCTTATTGCGCTCAAACTTTTCCTTTGCCATGATGTCCTACCTTATGTTTATCGGGCAAAAATAACGGCCTAAGGCCGACGATGGCTTCACATCAAAACTAACATAAGCCACAAATGCGAAGTGCCAGCCTGATAAGACTTTAAGCGCCGTTTCGCAAGTAATTTATGTCATTTTTGAATGATTTGATGAAGCTTGATTAATATAGGTGTCATTTTTGCAAATGTAAGGGGTGGAACATCAACCATTTATACCCAAAATGTGAACTTTGGTGTGGGCGTTTCAAAATCCGCAATATCGTGCTCTTCACTGGCTTGCATCTCATATAAAGCTTCAAGCTGATCTGCTGCTTGCTTGGTTTGGACGAACTTATCCTCAGGCGAATAGAAAAATGCTTTTTGGAATGCTGTACGTAACGCTTGAAACATTGTCTGTTTCGGTTGAACTTTATAGATAGAGCCAGTTGTTATATTTGAATGAAACATCTTAATCTCCTGTTGAATTTGAATCCAACATAGTAGTTGACTTATCATTTGTGAAACGAATATAACAAATAATCAAAATTTGAATTTCGAATAACAATAATAGATATGGCTAGCTAATGAATATTGATATCGGAAATCTTCGCGCGTTTTGCGTCGTTGCAGAAAAAGAAAGTTTCACCTTAGCGGCAGAACTTTTGGGCGCAACACAATCAACAATTTCAATGCGCGTTAAAAAGCTGGAACAATTATTAGGCAACAAATTGTTTGACAGCTCACCACATGGTGTTGAACTGACCAATTTCGGAACGGACTTCATCCCAAAGGCAAAAGATCTTCTGGGAGCACACGATAATACGCTGCACAGCATCACCCAGCAAAGTGAGAAACAAAGTTTCAGGCTCGGCGTCACCTATCATGGAATAGATCAAAACCTGCCCGAACTTTTACGAATACTAAGCGAGAAGCTTCCCCAATATAGAATGTCCGTCAGCGTGTTAAGTTCGGAGGAACTATATGCAGGACTTGCCCGCCTGAAACTAGATACCATTGTCGCAAAACGACTTACTGGAGACCATAAGGGCCAAAGTCTGTTTAATGGTAAGCTTGTCTGGATGGCCTCTAAGGACTTTGAGTATGAGCCAGACAAACCAGTTCCACTGGTATCTTTGGGCTCACCCTGCTCACTGCGGCAAATGGCGATTAACTCGCTCAACGCGGCTAAAATTCCATGGCAAGAGGTGTTCATTGGGTCAAATGTGTTTGCCGTGAAGGCAGCCATTTCAGCGGGATTGGGCATCGCATGCCTCGAACAAAGGACACTACCAGCAGATTGCAAGGTTCTGCCAGAAAAAATTGGCCTGTCGCCGCTTCCCTTAACTGAGTTTGTGCTGGAAGCAACTTCGTCTGCCAGAAAACAAGACGCATGCATGATCGATGCGATTACCGAATATTTTGAAGCGCAAGAAGGTTAAATCGAGCGTTGATTTACGCGTTTCATTAGCTCCTGAGCTGTTTCCACCCGTTCGGAATAGCGGTCGACGAGGTAATCGGACCGGCTTCGGGTGAGATGGGTGAATTTCACCAGCTCTTCGACCACATCGACAATGCGATTGTAAAAACCGGATGGCTTCATGCGCCCATTTTCATCAAACTCTGCCCATGCTTTGGCAACAGATGATTGATTGGGGATCGTAATCATCCGCATCCAACGGCCAAGAATTCGCATTTGATTCACAGCGTTGAAGCTTTGCGAACCACCACAAACCTGCATCACGGCCAGTGTTTTACCTTGTGTGGGGCGAACAGCACCAACGGACAACGGAATCCAATCGATTTGCGCTTTCATGATGCCAGTCATCGCGCCATGTCGTTCAGGTGACACCCAGATCATGCCTTCGGCCCACATGGCTAGTTTACGCAACTCTTGCACCTTTTCGTTATCTTCTGCTTCGACCGCATCGGGCAAAGGCAGATCACGCGGGTCAAAGATCTTTGCTTCGCAACCCAACGCCTCAAGCAGGCGTTTGGATTCTTCGGCCACAAAGCGTGAGAATGAGCGCTCTCGGAGCGAGCCATAAAGCAGCAAAATTCGTGGTGGGTGTGGTGGTTTATCCGCCCCGCCTAACTGTTCAATTTTAACTTGATGGAACTGCTCTTGATCCAAACTTTTCAACTCATCCATTATTTAACAATCTCACCATCTTCTTTGGTAAATGCACCTATCTCACCTGACAACAGGGGTAAAACCTTCTCGGACGGACGGCAAAGTTTTACGCCTTTTGGGGAACACACAATCGGACGGTTAACGAGAACCGGATGCTCAAGCATGGCGTCTAACAACGCTTCATCTGAAACACTTTCATCGAGCAACCCCAGTTCTTCGGCAGGGGATTTTGATGTGCGCAGCGCTTGGCGCGGGGTGAGATCTGCCGCTGCAAACAACGCCAGTAATTGAGCGCGCGTCCAGCCTTCGGTGAGATATTCAATAACGATAGGTTCTTCGCCAGCAGCGCGAATCATCTCTAACACGTTGCGAGATGTGCCGCAGGCAGAATTATGGTGAATTACAATGCTCATTTAAATGCTTTCTAAAATTATAACTAACTGCAACATTTTACATTTTCAGAAGTAGGTTCAGATTTAACGGTACATCCGCAACCTTCCTTTCCCAATTTTTTTGCCTTTTCATCTTCCAGACAACATGCGTTCGTGTTTTCAGTCGGCGAACCACCGCAACACTTGCTCTCATTCTTAAATCCAACATCAACAGGAACTGTCATTTACGCCTCGCGATAAATAGATCTCGTTTCAACAGCACTTCAATATCTTCTCAATTGCAGGCCTACAGACCTCTGGCTTTCCACCGCAACAATCCTCCAATAGGAAAGCCAATAAGTGTCCCATATTCTGAAAATCTATGAAGTAACGAATTCCTCGCCCTTCTCGCTTGTTTTTAAGCAAGCCAGCTTGCATTAATACGTTTAAATTCGCAGACATAGTGTTTTGTTTAACATTCAGCGCCTCACCAATTTCTCCGGCGAGCATACCCTTATCACCCGCCTTTACCATGAGACGAAAAACACTCAATCGTGTTTCTTGAGATAATGCCGAGAATGAGATGGTTGCAGTATTTATATCCATATATCATGATATATTGGTATAAATATATTCTGTCAATATAGTTTTAGACCTTACTCGCACAAACGATAGCCACCTTTGCGGTAAGCAAGGTCAAAATGAAAATGATCTTTATGTGCTGCATTGGTTCCCGGACCTAGAACAGTCGTAAAATATGCACAAGCACCCGCACGAACTGCGGCTTGAAACTTGGCCGCATTCAAAGCATGACCGGAAACCACTCCTGTTTTAGGCGACACAGGCATCACTTTTTTATCTGCGAACTTGAATCCGGTAATATCAATCCCATTGGCAAAACCATGTTCGCTGACTTTGGTGCCTTTCGCACCATAGCGCGTTCTGCACTGGTAGCTTGTTGACGTTTTTATCTCGATCAACTTTTTATCGAGATGCAGTTTAGCACTTGGCGCGGCGACATCAGAAACTAAGTCATCCAGCGCAAGAACAACTTCACATCGTGCGGTAATTTCACTTGAAAGGGCGATACCTTTACCAAGCGCTGAGAGTTTTAGTGGTCTTTCAACCAAGCAACCCTTAGGGTCACTAATCTTATCGAGAAGGATAAATTTAATTCTCCTCTTTTTTAATTCCGCCTCACATCTTTTTGCAGCCGCGAGGGTAAAAGGTGGCTTATTTTGAGCACCTTTAAACTTTGAAACCACCTTACTCTTTGCTTGAGCTGGATTTGTCACTTGCGGTAAAGGTGCATCTGCGGGAACAGGTACTGACAAGTCATCTTCCGATAGTGCAGATGCTACGGCAATCAAATAAATAATAGCGGTAGTTGCGACGATACTCTTAACTTTTGCGAACATCAGTCTAGAATCGATCCTTTCGGCGTCTGATTTCTGTGAAAACCTGCTCATCGGTCGCATTTTCCATATTCAAATTGGCGCGGATAGATTTGTCTGACACACGCAAGAAAGGATTCGTCGCAAGCTCAATACTCAGCATTGTCGGGACAGTACTTTCACCTTGTGATCTTAGGGCTGAAATTAACTCGCTACGATTTTTTAAATCTTCGTTTTCGGGGTCAACGGTTAAGGCAAATTCGACATTATTTTGCGTATATTCATGACCACAGTAAATGATGGTTTCCGGCGGCAAGCTCATGAGCTTTTGTAAACTATTCCACATCTGCTCTGGCGTGCCTTCTTTGATGCGACCGCAACCCATAACAAACATTGTGTCACTTGCAAAAAGCGTATTATCATCAGGCAGGTAATAATTGATCAGATCAAGCGTATGCCCCGGTGTGTGCAGAACTTGAACATTTCTACCAGCAAATGAAAATTCATCACCGTCGGAAACTTTTTGATCGAGACCATTAATTTTCCCAGTTGGTTGGCTTGCAGGACCAATAATGTGGCAGCCTGTTTTTTCCTTGACTTCCGCGATACCATCCGTGTGGTCAAAATCGTGATGTGTGACCCACAATTCGCTTAGTTTCCAGCCTGTTTCATCAAGTGCAGCCATGACGGCCGCCGCATCGCCAGCGTCAACACATGCTGTTTCTCCAGTTTCTTCGGCGTGAATTAACACGCCGTAATTGTCCATCGGAGGCGATGCAAACTGATAAAACTTAAGTCCCATTACCAACTACCTTCATTTTCCATTGAAGCCCAAGGCTCCTGAATAGGCAAGCTATCTCCTTCTTGAATAAATTCAATCGAGACATTGTCAGGCGATTTAACAAACGCCATACGTCCGTCACGAGGAGGACGATTGATCACAACACCTTTATCCATCAAATCTTGACATGTTTTGTAAATATCATCGACTTTATAAGCCAAATGCCCCCAGGAGCGCCCGGTTTCGTAAACTTCTTTGCTTCCCCAATTATAGGTTAGCTCCAATTCAGGAGCACCATGTTCTTTCGCATGTGCGTGATCTTTTGGGGCCGCCAAAAAAATAAGTGTAAACTTGCCCTTCTCGTTTTCTGAACGTTTGGTCTCTATCAACCCCATTTTGTTACACCAAAAATCAAGCGAATCTTCTAGGTTAGTTACTCGAACCATTGTGTGTACGTAGCGCATTTCATATCCTCTCGGTGCACTATTTGGGTAATTCATCTAACAATACTTCAGTGAACCAATATTAACCTTTTTCGGCTAATACTTCCAAATATACGCAGGGTTTTATTTAACTGAAGTAGTTATCGCAGGCTTGGATCATTCAATCAATCTCGTTTTTATCGCATTCGAATTTAAATGATATGGAGATAATGAATTCTATCGACAGCGATTAGGGACGAAGTGAAGATGGGCAACTTTTTCAAGACTAAGCTGGGATATTTCTCCGTTGTTCTGGTGTTGAGTATATCAGCACTATTTGGCACAAAGGTCGCTTACGAATACTTCCACTTCAAACAAAACAAAACCTATCTTCAAGACCTCAGTCAACGATTGCTTGTAAGGGCAGAACTTGCAGCAGATTACGCAATTTTGGCACTTCATGAGGCGAACGTAAATGCCGCCAGCACATGTGATGTTGAAAGCATAAATCGTCTTTCCGATATTTTATACTCCCGCGGAAATATAAAAGACATTGCAATCCTGGATAAAGCAGGAAACATACGTTGCACCGCGATTGCAAGTGAAAGCGCGGTCGCTGATTTTAACCTGTCTGAGAAAAAGACCTTTATCTCACTTAATGAAAACATCAAGTTTCTGGAAATCGGCACAGGCAAGAATGGACTGATAGGCATATCTTGGCAATTCGAAAACAGCGGTTTGATGGCACTCATAAATCTTGATACATTGCTTTTTGATGTTTTCCCATCTGACTGGCGTGATAATTCCGTTGCCAGCATTGGCTTTAACAGCGAAAATCCAATTGGTGCGCGCGATAATGCGATGGCCTCCGAGAAAAGCCTTGTCACATACAGTGCATCATCTTCACGATATCCGCTCTTTGTCGAGTTATCGGTCAAAAAAGAGCAACTGATTACACATCAACGTGGGAATGAGCTGGCTTTCATTGTTGGTGGCGGCATCTTGGGCATCATATTCAGCTTACTTGTTGCACAACTACTGAGCCGCCCAGATAACCCGGTCACACTCATCAAACGCGGCATCGAAGGAGATGAATTTATTCCGTTCGTTCAACCATTGTTTGATCTAAAGAGCCGCAAAATAATCGGTGGCGAAGCGCTTATGCGTTGGGTCAAACCAGATGGTGAGATGATACCACCATACAAGTTCATACCAATTGCCGAAGATAGCGGCTTAATCGTACAAATGACGCGTACCATCATTAAGCAGACACTTGAACAAGTGGGTGATATTCTTAATCGCGACCAATCGCTTAAAATTTCCTTTAATATTATACCTGCTGATCTGGCCTCAGATTGTTTCGTCAACGATCTTATGAGTATTGTTGGGTGCTGCAATGTTCGCCCGGAACAAATTGTTTTGGAAATAACGGAACGGCAAGAAATTGAAGACACAAAGAAAACGGTTGAACAGATAAAAATATTAAAAGACCTCGGATTTCGTGTCGCGCTTGATGATACTGGAACAGGCCATAACGGGCTTTCTTACGTTCAAGATCTGCAGGCCGACATCATTAAGATTGATAAGAAATTCGTAGACTTCATCTCTGATGATGGGGGTGATGAAATTGTACAAATCCTTGTTCAGCTCGCTAAACGGATGAAAATGGAAACCATTGCCGAAGGTGTTGAGACAGAAAAACAAGCCAAAATCCTTACCAAACTTGGTGTGGATCAAGGGCAAGGTTATCTCATCGCAAAACCAATGCCACCGGATGAATTTTGTGCACAGGTGGATAAACAACGCGCGTTGTAACATGCGTGCCCCCTCACAAACATCTCACGATTATGCGAAGTGAAGTGATTTCACTTCCCAGACGAATACATACATATAAATACAATAAATAATTACGGCATTTCTCTTTTTGGGGTGGGAACACATATGGCAAAAGTTCAAAACATAAAATTCAATGGATCTTTGGGTTCATCATTGGCTGCTAAGCTACACTTACCTGATGGGCCAACACGTGCTTATGCGATATTTGCTCATTGTTTTACATGCACAAAAGATATTTTAGCAGCACGCAAGATTGCTGATGAGCTTTCCAAACGCGGAATAGCACTCTTGCGATTTGATTTTACCGGATTAGGCGCATCTGCAGGCGACTTTGAAGATACAACATTTACGTCGAACATCGGAGATATTCTATCCGCTGCGGACTACTTACGTCAAAACTACGAAGCTCCATCAATACTGATTGGACATTCGCTTGGCGGGGCAGCAACGCTTGCAGCGGCTAATGATGTGCCTGAAGCAAAAGCCATTGCGACCATTGGTGCCCCTGCCGATGCTGATCATGTCATCCATAATTTCTCAGATCATCTTGATGAGATTGAAGTTAACGGTCTGGCCGAGCTCAAACTCGCCGGTCGACCATTTAAAATCAAACGCGAGTTTGTTGAAGATTTACGCAATCAAACAATTGCCGAACGTGTATCCAAAATGAACAAAGCCCTCATGGTTTTACATGCTCCAAATGATGCTACTGTTGGTATTGAAAATGCGGCAGAAATTTATACAGCTGCAAAACATCCCAAAAGTTTTGTATCACTTGATACCGCAGACCACCTTTTGAGCAACCCGAAAGACGTTGCCTATACTGCAGAAGTTATCGCCGCTTGGGCATCGCGCTACGTTGATTATGATCATGTTGCCGCACAAGGCGAAACGGTCGTTGGCGTTAATGTTACAGAAACCAAAGAAGGCAAATTTCAGAATGCTATTCGAGTTGGGCACCACTCATTGATTGCAGATGAACCTGAAAGCGTTGGCGGGCATGACACTGGCCCAACACCTTATGACTATTTGAATATCGCACTTGGCGCCTGCACATCCATGACCATCCGCATGTATGCTGACTTTAAGAAAATTCCACTGAACCGAGTTTCTGTGAATGTGACACACGATAAGGTTCATGCTCAAGATTGCGAAGCTTGTGAACTTGATGATGCAGCATCCGGCAAAATAGACCGTTTCGAACGCGCAATTACGTTAGAAGGTGATTTCGATGAAGCAACACGAGAAAAGATGCTCAAAATAGCTGACAAATGTCCCGTTCATAAAACGCTTGAAGCAAATGCTGCGATTGTGACTAAGTTCGCTGATTAAGCCAAATCTTTCTACCTATACATCGGCCTTAAATGAACTTATTAAGGTGTGCCAACTTCTATATTGAAATGACGTGCGATGCCCAACGTGGTTTGAAACCAAACAGAAGCTTTATTGCGCGCCTGATGGAAATCAAAAGCAGCTTGATCCTCGAAGACCTCCGCAACAAGCAAACGGTTTGCAGTATCCGGGCATGGTTTTACATCAAATGAAATACAGCCAGCTTCCGCCATAGTCAGCTCTATATGCTTTGGTAGCGCATCCATAACAGCATCCCAACGCTCAGCGGGAACATCCAAATAACCGCTCAAATAAATTTTGTTATCATCAACCATCTGAAACACTCACCAGAACTCATTGCATATTTGGTTTCTTAAAAATTCCTATGAAATTTGGAAAAATAGAAGAGATTCCACTTAGATGCATCCAAACTATTTCACTGTTATTGTGATAGGATCGCCTTTGACTATCAGCTTTTCTGTGCCACGTTTACGCGCTACAAATATTAGTTCCCTAGCTGGGACTTCTTTTCCGCAACTCACACTATTTATAGTGCCTTTCTTACCTCGTTTAAATTTCCCTAACTTGGTTTTTGGTAACTTTCCAAAACTACCAGGCGCGCGCTTTGAATCACAATTCTTATGCCTTACACCCTTCAAGACAGCACTTTGACCTACATTTAATGTGACTTTGTTATAGTAAGGTATGTTATCAGCGTGAACTGCCCCTGAACTTACAGACAGAATAAGCGTCACGCATATTGTAGATAAAAAAGATTTCATGATCATTCTCGTAAATTGCCTTGAATTAGTTGGATTTCCAGAACCACTTTGACATGTCGTGCATATCAGATCAATAAGTCTTATACTCATTATTTATCGTCTTTTTTGGACAAGCTGTTATTTATGATTGCTCCTACGCTACCTAAAATCACATTTTCAGGGAGCACATCATGGCCTTCAAAACTGACATCGAAATTGCGCGCGAAGCAAAAAAGCAACCCATTCAGGAAATTGGTGCAAAGCTAGGTATCCCAAATGATGATCTGCTACCGTTTGGCCATGACAAGGCAAAAGTATCTGCCGAGTTCATCAAAGCTCAGGAGGGTAAAAAAGACGGCAAACTAATTCTGGTTACGGCGATCAACCCGACACCAGCAGGAGAAGGCAAAACGACAACAACTGTCGGCTTAGGTGATGGCCTTAATTCAATTGGCAAAAAGGCAGCGATTTGTATTCGCGAAGCCTCATTAGGACCATGCTTTGGCATGAAAGGTGGCGCAGCTGGTGGTGGATACGCACAGGTTGTTCCAATGGAAGACATGAACCTTCATTTCACGGGCGATTTCCATGCCATCACATCAGCGCATAATCTATTGTCAGCCATGATTGATAACCATGTTTATTGGGGTAATGAACAAGGGATTGATATTCGACGCATTGTTTGGCGCCGCGTTATGGATATGAATGATCGTGCCCTTCGCCAAATCACGGCATCTCTCGGCGGGATTGCCAACGGCTTCCCACGCGAAGCTGGCTTTGATATCACAGTCGCATCAGAGGTTATGGCAATCTTGTGCCTATCCAATAATCTGGAAGACCTGCAGAAGCGTCTTGGCGATATCATCGTTGCCTATCGCCGTGATCGCACACCAATTTATTGCCGCGATATTAAAGCCGATGGTGCGATGACTGTTCTGCTCAAAGATGCGATGCAGCCAAACCTTGTTCAAACATTAGAAAACAATCCCGCCTTTGTGCATGGCGGACCATTTGCAAATATTGCTCATGGCTGCAACTCTGTTGTTGCGACAAAAACAGCTCTTAAGTTGGCTGACTACGTTGTTACAGAGGCAGGCTTTGGCGCTGATCTTGGCGCTGAAAAATTCATGAACATCAAATGCCGCAAAGCAGGCATCGCACCGGATGCCGTTGTGCTTGTGGCTACAATTCGTGCAATGAAAATGAATGGTGGCGTTGCGAAAGCTGATCTTGGCAGTGAAAATGTCGATGCCGTGAAAAACGGTTGTGCGAACCTAGGGCGCCATATTGAAAATGTGAAATCATTTGGCGTTCCGGTCGTTGTTGCGATCAACCATTTTGTGACTGATACCGATAGCGAAGTTGAAGCGGTTAAAGAATATGTGGCCAGCCTAGGTTCAGAAGCCATACTTTGTAAACATTGGGCGCATGGCTCTGACGGCATTCAGGAACTTGCCCATCAAGTGGTGAAAATGGCTGAAAGTGATATGGCCGCCTTCCACCCGCTCTACCCTGACGACATGCCATTATTCGAGAAAATCGAAACTATTGCAAAACGCATCTACCGCGCTGATGAGGTTCTTGCAGACAAAAAAATCCGAGACCAACTTAGAGCTTGGGAAACTGCAGGCTATGGCCATTTACCTGTTTGCATGGCCAAAACTCAATATTCATTCTCAACAGACCCTAGTCTTCGTGGCGCACCGACTGGCCACTCAATGCCTGTTCGTGAAGTTCGTTTATCCGCCGGCGCTGGCTTTATTGTGGTTATCTGCGGTGAAATCATGACAATGCCGGGCCTGCCTCGTACGCCGTCGGCAGAACAGATTATGCTTAATGAAGAAGGTTTGATCGAAGGCCTGTTCTAGAGTTTACGAAGTCAAAATTTAACCAAACCTTCCGCTGCGGAAATCGGCGGAAGGTCTTGTATTATTAGAAGGTCAATTTTATAGCCACGCCTTAGATGGATATCTCAACTCGCCATATTATGTTCCGTGATGAAATTGCAGGAACCTCTCTGTCCTTTGAGAGCCCGCATGACATCATAACGGCACACACGCCGGAAGAACTCATAGATGTTTTGCGGGAAATTGAGTTGCAGAGTGCATCGGGCAATTGGGTTGCTGGATATCTAAGTTATGAGGCCGGGTATTGCTTTGAAGAAAAGTTAAAAAAAATTATCCCGAGCAACAGGCGTGCACCGCTTGCCTGTTTTGGCATTTTTGATAACCCTTCCTCAAGCACCACACCAGCAACCCAAGCGCCAGCTGATACCAATCGCACACGTTTCGACAGACCAGTTCCACTATGGGATTTTGATACCTATGCCGAAAAGTTCGATCAACTAACGCAACATATGAAAATCGGGAATTGTTATCAAGGGAATTTAACCTTTCCGATGACATCACAATGGCAGGGCAACCCATTTGAGCTATTCGAACGATTGCGTGACATTCAGCCTGTGAACCATGCAGCTTTTGTTGATCTTGGTGGACCGATCATCTTGTCCCGATCGCCAGAGATGTTCTTTCAAGTCGATCAAGAGGGTTGGATTGAATCACGACCCATGAAAGGCACAGCGCCACGTGGCACTACAAAAATTGAAGATCAAGCTATCATTACAACACTTAAGAATGACCCTAAGAACCTCAGTGAAAATGTTATGATTGTGGATCTGTTGAGAAATGATATCTCGCATATATGCGACGCCGGTTCTGTTTGTGTTCCACAGTTATATGAGCTGAAAACATATGCAACATTGCACCAATTGGTTAGTCGCGTTCGGGGCAAGGTGAAAGCCGGAACACGCTTTGCCGATATAGTACAAGCATTGTTTCCTTGCGGGTCCATCACGGGTGCTCCGAAGATTAGAACAATGGAAATATTGACCGAGCTTGAAGACCATCAGCCACGCGATGTATATTGCGGTGCAATTGGTTGGATAGCGCCCTCCG
This sequence comes from Lentilitoribacter sp. Alg239-R112, assembly GCF_900537175.1. Lineage (GTDB taxonomy): Bacteria > Pseudomonadota > Alphaproteobacteria > Rhizobiales > Rhizobiaceae > Lentilitoribacter. The sequence goes on from NZ_LS999834.1 coordinate 308,413, forward strand.
GAGCGATGCAATTTAATGTGCCCATTCGCACGATTAGTCTATATGATGACCAGACCGCCTTGTTTAACGTGGGCGGCGGCGTGACATTGGAATCAACCGCGAAATCTGAATATGAAGAATGTCTGACAAAAGCGAAATTTGCGACCGAACTGGCGAAGATTTCTAATTGATTGGCAGCAGGCAAAATTAACCCCACCATCAAGTTATATAGTGGGGTTATTTATAAGACTGTGAATACGACCTACCAGCCAAAGGCAAATGTTGCGCCTGCATTGCCATTACCATTTTGGTTGGCATGCGCATCAGTATTTTTCCCAAACTGAAACAAACCGTGAGAGTTATTGTTACCCACTTGCTGAACGGTTCCGTTGTGACCGTTGCCGTGTTGATGAACAATACCCTGATTGCCTGATCCATTTTGCGCAACGCCAGCATTGTTGCCATTTCCATTTTGCGTGATGCCACCTTGAGATTTAATGCCTTTAACAATTGAATAGAATGCTAGCCCTGTCTTGATAGCATTTGCATCTTGGGAGTTTTGTGCAGCAATATCGATTTGAATTTGACCACCTGCTTGCGCGGGCAGAACTGCCAATGAAACCAGTGTAATAGCTGTAATGCCAGTTGCGATTGAAGTCATTGATTTACGTGTAAGTGAAGTCATGATCTATTTCCCTAGTATATAAATTATCTGATGACTTCAATCTACAACCCACCAACTGAACCTAATCCCAACACCTTGTTCATATTCCATTAACCATACAATATCCCTTATTGCCGGTGTACGAAACAACAAACCCCGCGGTGAGCGGGGTTTATGGAAAGTCAAAAATCTGAATATGCACTATTTGATTATCTCCTGACATTCAGCAACTTGGTCGTCAAATATGATATGCAGATTTGCATTATATGCAGCCTGTCCTTTACTCACGACAACCTGGCTCAATGTTTGCTGTTCACCATTAGAAGTTAGGAATTCCCCACCTTGAGTGATATTTACGCCAGTGCCATTACTAATACCAAATTGATAACGTCCTAAGCCGGCGTGTTCGGCTTCAACTGTTGCTTTAACCAAAAACGTATTACCCTGTTGTGTTGCTTCTATTTGACATAATGCAGCATCAGAATTTGCTTCCAAGGCCTGTACGGTAACGACGGAATAACCCACGATTGCTGGTAGTAGCATGCTTGCCAAAAAACCAACTTGAACGACTTTGTTTTTAATAATCATTTATTGTCTCCTTTATCATTATCCGGTGATGTGATTGGGTTTCATCATCACCGGATAGAGCCAAATCCATTAGGGGCAAACTTGAACAAAGGCTGCCGTATTACCTGCGCCATTTTGATCAACATCCGCAGAGCAACCATTACCAACCTGAACACCAGCGGCGATATTGCCATGGCCATCTTGTGTTAGAACTGATGTATGATTGGCACCAAATTGGCCAACGCCAGCCGAGTTAAAGCTTCCAAGCTGATCCGTCGTTGACGCATTATTCACGCCTACTTGACCAGTTGCAGCCGTGTTGTGATGACCATCCTGCGTGCTGGTTACGTCATTATTAATGCCATCTTGAAAAACACCAATTATATTATGAACGCCAATTTGTCCGCCACCGGCATTGTTACCAAAGCCGAACTGTTGGATGGAAACATCATTTGCCATAACTGGACTTGCGAAGATGCCAAGTGCGATTGCTGCTGTGATTACGAGTTTATGTGTCATTTTCTTTTCCCTAAAATTGAGTTGTATTGTTTAATGCAACTCATCTTTAGAACAGAGCAATTGAACGAAAACTGAAGGTGCTATTCATCTAGCGTTCATTATTTATTAACTCAGTTTTTGACAGAACCTTAGTTTACCAATTTGCTATATAAGATACGCGACAGTAAGAAACTCAGTTAACGCGAAGGCTAATCTAATATGCCCATTGCTCGATATCTCTCTCATCCCCAAGTTTTAATTAACCCGGACAAAGATGTTCCAAAATGGAGCCTGAATGAAATTGGGCAAGCGCGGGTGAGGCAGCTTACAGAGCGCATCACAAAGGATGGCATTCTTTCCGATACGAAATATGTGATTTCAAGCAACGAAACAAAAGCATTAGAAACCGCCGAACCAATTGTTGATATTTTGGGCTGCACATTAACGATCTGCCCTCTCATGCATGAAAATGACCGCAGCTCAACTGGCTTTCTAAAACCTGATGAATTTGAAAGGGTAGCCGATCAATTTTTCGCCAACCCTGATGTAAGCGCTCGAGGTTGGGAAACGGCTCAACACGCGCAAACACGCATATTACAACAGGTGAATGAAAGTCTCAGTTCTCATAAACACGACGATGTTCTTTTTGTCGGACATGGCGGCGTTGGCACATTGTTATATTGCGCATTATCAGGAAATGAAATTCACCGTAAGTTTGACCAAGGTGCAGCCAATACTGGTGCTGTCGGCGGTGGAAATTACTTTGCCTTCGATATCAACACAAAAAAACCATTGCATGGCTGGCACGCAATGGAAGAGATGAAATAAAAAAGGCGGTCAGAGCGACCGCCTCCGTCTCTATCAATATTCATATTCGGTGATATATTTCTTATTCACCCAGCCCCACTGGTCAGCATATTTGACCTTACACCAATCGCTAGCGTCTTCTTTATAGATACAGCGCTCAACCCAAATTCCCCATCCGTTGTCCGGGATTGCAGCTACTTTTTGTGAATAGGAAGCCGGCCATTTTCGCATGTTCAAAACATCCCAAGAAGCAACACCATCCACATAAGCGTGGTATCCTGCTTTGTAGCCACCGGCGTGGCTTGCTGTCGTCAAAGGAAGTGTAGCCGCGAAAGCTACAAGGGCAACAATTGTGTTCTTAGCGATTGAATTAATATTTGTCATAGTCCCCTCCAAGGAGTTCAAGAATTAATCTTGAACCCAACATAGAGAAGAAAAACTGAACAACACTTGAGCGCCCAATTCATATTGGGTTCAGGTTTCGCTCAGTCTAATTTTATTCCGGAAGGTTCATAAGCTTAATCACTGCTCATGTTACCCTTTCAAAATTCTATGCGCTCGATATCAAGGAAGTTGATTGTCGAACCATCATCAAGCGTGATGATACCATCGGCGTCATCACTTAGTGAAAGACTGTTTGCATCTTGTGAATCAATCGATCCAGATGTCAGTGACACTGTCCAATCCGTGCCATACTCGCCCAGATCACCACCAGTATCTGATAATTGAATAGTATCTGTCCATCCGCCACCTTCACCGCCGCTGATGATGTCAGCTCCATCACCTTCGGAAAATAAGAACATATCACTTCCGCTTTCGCCATAGAGATTATCGTTACCAGTTCCGCCGGTTAGAATATCATTTCCACCACCACCCCAAATGGTGTCGTTACCTGCGCCGCCATCAACAGTATCAACGATCGCCGTGTTGTTACTTGTGTCGAAAGTGTCATTACCAGCACCTAGCTGAAAACTCATATCACTGGATCCGCCATACACATTATCGGCGTGATCCGATCCGACAAAACCTTCAATACTTGTGTAGCTATCGCCATCGGCTTCGCCACCATGTCCGCCTGCAGCTACATTTTGCATCACACCGCCAGAACCGGGACCATCTGTATCTTGAAAAGCCACATCAACACCCGCAGTCGCATTTGAATAATCGACTGTATCTGTTCCGGCCCCGCCGTCAAAAGTATCAGCTCCGCTTCCACTTATGAGAATATCATTACCATCTCCACCATTCAGGGTGTCACCAATGGCCGGTGTCATTTCAAACAGTTGAACATTATCCAGTGCTGTTCCACCATAGTCAACATTGCCAACCTCAACAAACTGAATAGTATTACTACCATCGCCCGACCCGCCAACAACGGTGAAGGAATTGGAAGACATTGTCGTTGTACCTGAAGTTATTGTGTCAATTAGTTCTCCGTTCCAGTAGACCTCCACACTCGCGTCATATCCACCCGTTGCAGCTGTATCAAAACTTAATTGATATGATGTACCTGTCGACAAACCAGATAATGCCTGCTCAATATCAATGTTTCCAGGAGCCTCATCCATATCAAGATAGTAGTTACCCTCAGTAGTATTGACGCTTCTTTGGCCATCGGCATAAAACTGAAAACCCGGACCAGAATTCAACGTCCAACCCGAAGAGGTATTCTCAAATCCACCGTTCGTTATGAGGTTGGAGCCAGTTGTTGCCATTCCATCGGCATCTCCAGCGATAAGCACATCATCGCCATCCCCCCCATTCAATGTATCCTGACCACCAAACCCATGCATAATATCAGTATTTGATGTGCCTGTGAGAGTTTCAGCACCATCAGTGCCTAACTGAATTCCAACGGTTTCTGTATAGGTATTGCCACCACTATCCGTGACTTGAACGTCAATGGTATCGTTGTAAGTCGAAGATGCGTCATGTTCCGCAACCAACTTGATATCACCAGTGTTTGTGTCGATTTCAAATTTGCCGCCAGCATCGTCTGTCAAAGCAAACGTAAACGTTTCACCAGAATCAACATCGATAACAGAATCGACACCGCCAATAACTGAACCGGCGCCGATTGTATTTGATACTCCTATATCCAATCCAGCATTACCGTCAAAGGTCATATCGGTTGGGCCTTCATTGACATCATCGACTTGGATGGTGAAGTCCTGCACAGATGTTGTGCCATCTGTTGAGGTCGCTGTCACCTGGATCGTGTGAGATGTATCTGTTTCATAATCAAGGCCAGAGGCCACAGTCACCACACCCGTATTGGCATCAATGGCAAAGAACCCGCCCGGGTTGGACGATAATGAATAACTCACATGATCGCTCGCATCCGCATCAGAGGCAAACGCCGTCACACCAACCACGGAGCCCATGGAGGCGTTTTCAGCAACACTATTACCAGACCCATCTGTGTCACTGATCGCTGTGATCGATGTCTCGTTCACATCATTCACACCAATCGTRAASGTCTCATTAGACGTCGATCCATCATCTGAGGTCGCAACAACGGTAATATTATGTGAACTCGCACTTTCCGCATCCAAAGACCCTGTGGTCGTCACAACACCGGTATTGGCATCAATGGTAAACAATCCACCTGCATCATCAGACAGCGAATAGCTGACATTGTCTGTCGCATCACCATCTGTCGCAACAGCCGTAATCCCAACCACAGAACCCGCAGAGGCATTCTCATCAATATTGTTTGCACTACCATTGCTATCGGTGACCGTTGAGGTGGAAAATTCATTAATGTTGGCGACATCAATCACGACTGATTCTGAATAAGTATTTCCTGCAGAATCTGTGACCTGAATTATGAGTTCATGCGATAGTTCATTTTCGTAATCTAAATTGGCACCAGATTTCACGCGAATTTCATTACCCACAATTTCAAAATTATTCGACACATCTGAAAGCAATGTATAAGAAAAACTATCCCCTACATCAGAATCTGTTGTTGAAAGTGTCGCGACAATGGTTCCGGCAGCAGAATTTTCTTCAATGCTTGTATCTGAGACGGAAATATCTTGGGGTGCAGAATTGTTATCTACGGCTTCACCGCCACTCTCAATGGCTGGCTCATCCACTGGTGCAACGTCTACAGTTGCTTCCTGCTGATTCAGAGAAGCAACGCCCGGAACACCCTCACGGTTTGAACCGTTCTGCTCAATTTCAGCGGTTGATATTTCAATCTTTGGCGCTTCCTGAAATTGAGTTTGATTCACTTGCGAGGAGCTTGCTCTAGAATTCTCATTCCCACTTATATCTGAACTGCTGTTATCTTCACTGGACGCTAGGTCAGTCTCAAAGTTCACATCCTCAGGATTAAAAACTTCATGACTTGCAGCTTGATTTGAACTGGAGCCATTGTTTTCCAAGTCAGAATTAACTTCTTTTTCTGAATTTTCAGTGACAAGATCGACATTTTTTTGATGTAGTTCATCACCACCGGGCAAAACAACTTCGATTCTATCAATGGGTGCTTCGTTTCCCAAATCCAGATTTTCGGTATCTGTTTTACTCTTTTTTACCGGAGTACCAGTGTTTCCAGCGCCTGTTTCAGTCTTGCTCATAATAGCTCCTGCAGCATGTTGGGGGCCATAATAAGCAAAAAGGTTTTCAAAAGATTGATTGGGTGACTACAAGTTTCCCTAAATTGAGCAAAAGGTTAACAAAAAGACTCTACAAGTGATCACTCTAATGAAATCCAGCAAAGAATGTTGAAAATTAAGCTTCCGGCAACCTTTGGATGGTTAATACTATGCTAAGATTTTGAATATAAATCTTAATTCTCTCAACAGAATATGATTTGGCTAATGATGAAATGAACAAAGTAGGCCACGACCTGAGAAATTTTTTTTCAAAAGAAACATCCAGGAATGGATGGAGGTCGGATCATGCCTTCTATTGAAGATAACAAGATTTTGAAGACTGCGCAGACGCCATTAACAAAACAAATTATTATTGTATCCTTTGTAGCAAATCTTATGGGTTTAGCGATGCCACTAGCGATTTTCCAAGTCTATGATCGCATTCTGCCAAACCAATCTACTACAACACTATTCTGGTTGATTTTTGGTCTTCTAGGCGCAGTAGTTATCGATACATTATTACGCACGCTAAGGTCATATATATTAGGTTGGGCCGCACTTAAAAATGGCCATAGAGCCCAGCAAATGGCGATGAACCGAATGCTCTCAAAGTCAGATGACAAAGCAACGGCTATGTCAAAATGGCTCGATGGATTTGATGCAATTGCTGAATATAGCTCTTTTCAGGGAAGCCAAAACCGTATCATCCTGATAGATATCCCAATGGCATTCATATTCTTGGGCGTGGTTGCAATGGTTGGCGGAATTTTGGTTCTCGTCCCCATTGCCCTGATAATCGCATTTGGCATCTTTAGTTACTTACAAGGTAATGAGGTGCAAAAATTTCTCGACAATCGTTCGCAACAAGATAATCGACAAAATGAATTCTTACTGGAAAGCTTTGCCAATATCCAAACGGTAAAAAGCCTCGCGGTCGAAAGCCAACTTCTTCGTAGGTTCGAGATGTTACAAAAAACATCAACTTACTCAAGTTACAATGCAATTATCAGCACGAACAAACTGCAAACGCAGGGCACATTGTTTTCAAATATGATGATGATCTGCGTCGTCTCCTTCGGCGCGGTTCGCGTTATCAACGGCGATATGAGCATGGCAGCTCTTGCATGCTGCTCCTTACTAACTGGTCGTATGGTTCAACCATTTGCAAAGGCGTTAACCCTGTTTCACGAGCTGCAAAATGTTAAACTTGCAAAATCGAGATGCGATGTATTTCAGAGCAGCGAACAGGAAACGACGACGACTAAAACTAACGATCCCAAGTCAATTTCCGGCTCACTAAGTGCACGTAACATCACGCTCACAAAAGGTGACTGTTCAAACAAGCGATTACCAATTTCACTCAATGTAAAAGCTGGTGAATTTATTGGTATTCATTGTCAAGAAAAAGCAGAGCGAACAGAACTTGTAAATATATTAAGAGGTTACAACGACCCGACCAGCGGAAGTGTATTCCTTGATGGTTATTCTTCGAAGCAATGGGACGAATTTGGCATCAGCGAACAGGTTGGATTTGTATCAGCAAAATCAGAAATATTTGAAGGCACCATTATCGATAATATAACCATGTTTGGTAGCGGAAACCTTATCGATAATGCACGCGAAGCTGCCCGTACCATTGGCCTCGAAAATGATGTTTTCAAACTGCCAAACGGCTATGACACGGTCCTAAGTGCTGGCTCGACCTCGGTCCTTTCACCGGGATTTCTTCAACGCATTAAAATTGCAAGAACGCTCATGCGGAAACCAACATTGCTCATATTTGATGGTGCAAATAGTTCAGTGGACATGCGGTCGGATAAACTTCTGACAGAAGGTTTGTTGACACTTAAAGGTAAGATGACCGCTGTGTATTTCAGCAGTCGCCCTTCTTTCTTAAAAATCTCAGATCAAAGGTTCAAACTTGAGAATGGTAATCTTCTTCCTGACGAATGGGCTAAACAACAGGCTGTCAAAACTGATCAGGTGAAATCAGCATGAATGAAGAGAAAGAAACTGTTGAACGAAAATTAAATACAAACACCCTGCTGGAGGGTGCCAATGTCATTCAGCATTCTCTTCAAAAAATTTACAATGCTTATGATCGCAAGGACAAAAAAGACGAAGATCTAAGTGCTGCGGCGGCCTGTATTGATCCACTTCTAAAACTGTTGGAATGGGTTGGATCAACACGACAATTAAAGGAGGTGATGCCTCACTTTGATACACTCCATACCGTTGAAGATTTGCGCAGTCTACTGGTTCGCCTGAACTACAAAACCCAAAAAAAGCAGATCTTATCTCATAAAGTGAAGCAGGGCCAATTACCTGCACTCATGATCGGAGAGAACAATGAGGATGTACAAATTCTCATTGATATTGCTGATAATGGAAAGCTGCTTGTTTATAACGGAAAAGAACAAAAGTTTGCTTATAAAGATATAGCCAATGAACAGCTTACTCTCTATGTTATAGAGAAGTTTGATCCTGTTGAAGCAAATAGCGATGATTCCAAGTTTGGTTGGTTTCAATCTCTTTTATCGAGCTTTAAGAGCCTGTTCCTTCGACTATTTGCTCTAACCTTCGCCATAAACCTGTTAGATTTTGGCGTACCATTTTACATTATGATGGTTTACGACAAGGTGATTGGGAACAAATCCTTTCCAACTCTAGTCACATTTATTGGCTGTTTGTTACTTGCCATTTCATTAAGCTTAGTTCTTCGTCAGATTCGTTCACAAACAATAGCTTACCTCGGCGCGCGCGTTCAGGGATTAGTCACCTTAGCAGCATTTAAACAAGTCCTGAGTCTCCCCATTTTGATGAGTGAAGGCGCTAGATCAAGTGAGCAGCTTTCCAGGTTTAAACAATTCGTGGGAATTCGCGATATCTTTATGGGACATTTGGGCAGTGCGATTTTAGATGCCCCATTTATTGTCGTATTTCTTGCAGCAATCTTCATCATCGGAGGCAATTTAGGCTTCTTATCGTTAGCATTATTATGCTTTTATATTGTGACAGCGATTGCCTTGATGCCACTTGGTACACGTTTTATGAAAATTTCCGGAAACCACAAGAAGAACCATCGGAACTTTGTTGTAGAAACCATTGAGAAGCACGAAACAGTGATGGATAATAATTCTGAACATGTGTGGATGGAACGAGAGAACGAATTATCAGCGAAGTCACTAGTCGCACAATTTAAGGCGCAACAATTTCAAGCCTTGTTACAAAACCTATCTCAGTTGCTTGTGATGGTTACGGGTATCCTGACAATTGGTCTGGGTGCGGGGAAGGTGATTGAGGGTACTCTTTCAGCTGGTGCGCTTATTGCGCTTGTAACACTTATTTGGCGTCTTCTATCGCCAATTCAAACTGTATTTTTGGGTATTGGTCGCATAAATGCAACGCTAGGAACCTTTAAACAAATCAATAATTTAATGCGTCTGAAATCGGAACGTGTCGAAAGCAAGCGCCCAAATATATTACGCAACTTTACCGGTCAGATTACGATGGATAAAGTTGGCTTTCGTCACCAAGGTGCCCATAGTCCGAGTATTTTTAACTTCTCTATAAATATTGCGCCTCGGGAGTTCATTGCCATAACCGGTGATTCTGGTTCTGGAAAAACGGTACTGTTAAAACTAATGGCTGGCCTTTACACACCGCAAACCGGGGTGGTCGGCGTAGATGGGCTCAACCTTCGACAAATCGATTCTTATCAGTATCGTCGTGCAATTGGTTATGTTTCACAAGAAGCGGATTTTTTTCATGGCACGATTGCGCAGAATTTGATGTTTGCAAATCCAGTTGCAACATTGGCTGAATTGGAGCGGGCTTTAGACCTTGCAGGTGCAAGGGAGATCGTTGAACAACTACCTGAGGGTATTGAGACACGGCTTAATGCGACCTTGCAGCGACAACTTACAAAAAGTTTCAGCAGCCAACTTTCTCTTGCAAGAGCTTACCTTACCAACAACTCGATCTATATGTTCGATGACCCTGGCAGCGATCTCGATCCGCAAGCAGACAAAAGCTTCATGGAAGCATTAAAGACACTTCAAAAGACTGCCACAGTTATTCTTGCGACACAGCGCCCCAGCCATATGTATCTGGCAGATCGGGTACTCTTGCTTAAAGAAGGACAATTGCTTGCAGATGCTGATCCTGAAAAAATTGTACCACAAATTCTTAAAGCAGCACAAACTACAAAAGCTGGTTGATTTATCAGACAAATTTAGCTGAATTTTAACGTTAATGGCATTATAACGATAAGACATAACACATACGGTATCGGGGTGGACTCGTAATGATCAGTCCTGAGGCTTTATGGAAACAAGTTTGCAAGCTCATTTTTGCAATTTTAAGTAGAAATAGGAATAGATGCGTTGAGTAACAGAGACCAAGTCTCGGGAAACCATTTTATTCTACCTGCCGAACTTGACGATGATAAATCAATCGCAGTCATGGGCCGGCGGGCTAACTTCATTTGTTTGATCGTTCTAGCTGCAATCATCTGGTCTATCTTCGCTCCAATAGATGAATTGGTGGTTGCGAATGGTGAAATCATTCCCACTGACAGGATCAGCTCCATAGAGCATCGTGAGGGCGGTATCGTCGATAAAGTGATGATGAAAGAAGGACAAAAAATTAGAGCTGGGGATACAATACTTGAACTAAACCCCATATCGACAAATGCGGACTTTAATCAAATTGAGATTCAAAGTGTAAGTCTTGAACTTAAATTAAAATCACTTGAGGCCCTTCTTGATCGACAAGAGTTAGACTTTGGTAAGGTTGGCGATGATTATCCGGATCTTGTCGCGAAAGAACGCATTGCGCACGAGGCGCGCGCGACATTTATCGAGAAAGAGCTTGCAAGCCTTAAAACCAATGTCGCATTGAAAACGCTTGAAATTTCATCATTTGAAAATGATATCATAAGTCTTCAGCGTCAACTTGAAATAGAACAAGAGCGCAACAATAGCCTTGAAGAATTGTTGCGGGCCGGACATATATCTCGCCAGGAATATCTGGACTCTAAGTCTAATCTAGAACGCCTCTCACAAAGCCTTGATGCCGCCAAAAGTCAGCGAGATGTTGCCACATTGCAATCGGTGGAAGCAGAACGCGTTATGGAAAGTAAAATTGCTCAAGATAAGAAGTTATTTTTGGAAGAGCAAACTCAAATTCTATCCGAACTTTCTCAGTCCCGCTCGCAGCTCACCAAGCAGGTTGATCGAAACGAGCGTTTAATTATTAAATCACCTATAGACGGATATGTGCAGGAACTTGCACAGAAAACGAAAGGTGAAGTCGTCAGCCCCGGAGAACTTGTAGCAAAGATTGTTCCTCAAGAACGAAAGATTGTCGCTGAAGTTAAAGTTGATCCCTATGATATAGGTCACATAAAACCTGGTGACACAGCTGAGATCAGCATCTCGACATTTGATCCCAGTATCTTTGGAATTGCCAACGGACAAATCACGGTGTTATCTCCGTCTACTTTTGTGACCGAACGTGGTGATGCATATTATAAAGCAATCATTAGTTTGGATGATAATTTCGTTGGCGAGAAGCAAACGAAACGTTTCCTTCATGCAGGTATGGTTGTTGATGCCAAAATTAAAACCGGATCAAAATCACTCATGAGATATATGCTCAAACCTGTTCTCAAATCATTTGGCGCATCATTCTCTGAACGATAATTTGCCAATTTTAAACTACACCTTAATCACTTCGAAAGCAGCACTTTGGTCCATAAGTTCCAAAGCGACGATTGCACATCCGTTTTCGATATGTTGTTGGGCATCAAGGTCTTGTGAAAATGGAACATTTATATCCTTTTGAAATCTGAAATTCTCTGAAAGAGAGTGCCGTATATCATCTTCCATAAGGTCGAGTGCCTGTGCTCCGCGACCAACGAAGGTCACCGGAAATGGGTCGAAAAAACTAAACATAGTTGCAAGTCCATATCCTAAGGCACGACCAGCTTGTTTGATTGCCCGACGTTCTGGTCCGTCATCTAATCGGGCTTTTGCCACTATATCTGAAATGTCCGAGGCTTTTATTTCAAACTCAGGAAGAAAGCTACTACCCTTCTCATTTGCCATCCGCCATATTGCATAATCACTCGCATATGCTTCGACACATCCATGCTTTCCGCAACGACAAAGTGCACCATCCTCTCGTCGATAGGATATATGGCCAAGTTCGGAGGCGGAAGATTTAATTCCGTGAAACGGTTGGCCGTCAATATATAGTCCTATGCCAATACCGTAAGACATCAGAACTGCTGCGAAGGATGGATGTTCCTCATTTGAAGTCTTCGAAAGACTTTGTGCAATCATAGCACAATCATTGGCCACGATCACTTTCGCATTGCTAAGTTCAGATAAAATGGATGCAAATCCATTGCCCGCATCGTCCAAGATTGGCGACCATAATATGTCTTGTCCATCATTGCTGGTCAGCCCTTGAACACCGATAACATATATGTCGGGTTTTCGAGCTAACGCTAAACCTTCGACCAAAGAGTAGATCTTTTTACCAAGGTTTTTTGCATCAGATTTCCCAAATTTAATCGGCTCATCAATACGTACGATCTTGCGCCCCGAATAATCAATGACATCAAGCTTTAGGCCATTAAAATTGAGCGACCCGGCAATGACACACCCGTAATTAGGATTGAGGCCGAGTTGAACCCGAGGCCGACCATGAGATTGAGTAGAATTTACATCATTATCAGCTGCTTGAATAACATTTTCGGACAAAAGCCCGGTCGTAACATTTGTCACTGTTCCCGGACTAAGTTCAGTTTGTTTTCCAAGTTCAGTACGCGAAACTTGGCCAACTTTACGAAATTGGGAGAGAACACGAAGACGGTTTTGCTTTCGCACATCATCAGACAGATACAGGTTTGTTTTCAAATTCAAATCCTAACTTTTCCGCATGTTTCATAAAGATCATATTTTTTTATTCAGCGATAGTGCCAGCTGTATCACAGACAATAATGATTGACGTTAATAAAGAACCATGCAATACTTTAAGGGTTAAATTAAATGAAACATCTATTCTCTGAAATCAATCTTGAAATAGAATAATTGCATTTAGGCATCTTTGTAATTCGCAATGGATATACAATTGAGCGCATAAAGGAGCACTAATGAGTACTGGATTTTTTAATGACATCGGCACGATTAAATATGAAGGACCAGGTTCAGATAACCCATTAGCCTTCCGCCATTATAATCCTGATGAAGTGATCATGGGAAAACGCATGGAAGATCATCTTCGTTTTGCCGTAGCATACTGGCATTCATTTGCCTGGGAAGGTGGCGATCCATTTGGGGGACGAACATTTAATCGTCCTTGGTATCCGCAAGACAATATGGGCAAATCCAAAATTAAAGCTGATATTGCATTTGAAATGTTTCAAATATTGGGCGCACCATATTATTGCTTCCATGACGCTGATATCCGCCCAGAGGGAGATAATTTTGCTCAAAGCAGGCGAAACTTAGAAGAAATCACTGATATCTTTGCTCATAAACAAGAAGAAACTGGCATCAGACTTCTTTGGGGTACCGCAAATCTATTTTCCCATAAACGTTTCATGTCTGGTGCAAGCACAAATCCCGATCCGGATGTATTTGCCTATTCTGCGGCGACCATCAAATCATGTATGGATGCAACACATAAACTGGGTGGTGAAAACTACGTCCTATGGGGTGGCCGCGAAGGTTATGAAACTCTGCTGAATACAAATCTCGCGCAGGAAGATGCGCAAATGGGCCGGATGCTCAACATGGTCGTTGAATATAAGCATAAGATCGGGTTTAAAGGCTCGATTTTAGTTGAACCAAAGCCACAAGAGCCAAGCAAGCACCAATATGACTATGATGCCGCGACTTGTTACGGCTTTTTAAAACGGCATGGATTGGAGAAAGAAGTAAAGTTAAATCTGGAACAAGGTCATGCAATACTCGCTGGTCATTCTTTTGAACATGAGATTGCGACAGCCGCTAGCTTGGGTATTTTAGGCTCCATAGATATGAACCGTAACGACTACCAATCTGGCTGGGATACAGACCAATTTCCGAACAATGTGCCAGAAGTCGCACTTGCCTACTATCACATCCTGAAAGATGGCGGCCTGAAAACAGGTGGTACTAACTTTGATGCAAAACTTAGGCGCCAATCAATTGATGCAGAAGATTTACTGCATGGGCATATTGGAGGCATGGATATCTGCGCTCGCGGCCTAAAGGCCGCGGCAGCGATCATTGAAGATGGCACTTACGACCAAATTGTCGCTGAACGCTATTCCAATTGGAATGGTGAAGAAGCACAAAAAATGCTTCAAGGCGAATATAGTCTGGACGACATTGCATCGTATGTCGAGCAAGCCGATGTCAATCCAGAACCAAAATCAGGTAGACAAGAATATTTGGAGAACTTGATAAATCGTTTTGTCTAACCACCATTTAACCGTTAGCACGATAAAGGCGTTCAATTACTGGGCGCCTTTTTGCATTAATGAGAGTGGGTTTTCCCATTTACCACTCGAGCTGATTAAGATTGGATGATATATCTCATATATTGCCCCTAATTAAGTTGCCAAATCATGCCAGTTCACCCACAAAACTATCAGCCAGCTCCACTTCATCTTAAACTGGGTGAAAAATTCTATGACGAAGTGAAACCAGCAAATTTTCCAGATACGATTCTCAGATATCGAAATCAAACTGCCGCTGAAACAATTGGGCTCGATACGCTTGCTAATGACGAGTGGATTTCGCACTTTAGCAGGTTCGAGCCACTTGAGCACAACCTATCGCGACCATTAGCGCTCCGTTATCATGGCCATCAATTTCGCAACTACAATCATGAACTTGGCGATGGGCGCGGATTTTTATTCGCCCAAGTTAAAGATAATGAAAATCGTTTACTTGATTTAGGAACCAAAGGTTCCGGTCAAACGCCTTGGTCAAGATCAGGAGATGGGCGCCTAACACTCAAAGGCGGCGTGCGAGAAGTGCTGGCAACGGAACTGCTCACAGCGCTTGGTGTCTACACATCCAAGAGTTTTAGTCTCGTAGAAACTAATGAAAAACTTGAGCGCAATGACGAACCATCCCCTACCCGATCGAGCGTATTAACTCGCCTAAATCATAGTCACATTCGCATTGGCACATTCCAACGACAACTGTTCCTTGAAGATCATGCCGCCATTGAACAACTTGTAAGTTACTCGAACGAGCATTATTTTCCACATGCAAATGAACATCATAACCCACCGCTAGCTTTCTTTTCTTCTGTTGTCGAGCAGGTTGCCAAACTGGGCGCTGAATGGTTTGCCGCCGGTTTTGTTCATGGTGTTCTAAATACCGATAATATTACGATAGCAGGTGAGAGTTTTGATTATGGACCGTGGCGTTTCCTGCCACACCTTGACCCTGAATTCACCGCAGCTTACTTCGACCATTCCAGATTATATGCATTTGGTCGGCAGCCCGATGCACTTTATTGGAACTTGGCTCGATTAGCAGAATGTCTTTTACCTCTTTGCGCGCTTGAAGACCTAAAACAAGCACTCTCCAAGTTTTCAGAAACTTTCGAAACACAACTTCAAAGGCAAACCCTTGCCCGTCTTGGCATTGCACAAACATTGAGTGATACAGATCCAATTGTTGCGCAATTTTATCAAACTCTTAGAGATAGCGAAGCTGGTTATGAGCAGTGCTTTTTTGATCTTACTTGCGGTGCGCAAGCCGAGCGACTAGAAGCCAGTCCACAAAAAGACTTCTATCATCAGAGCAGTTTTATGCCGCTTATCGAGGCCATTCGCGAACGCGAACTTATTTCCGATGCAAACGATGTTTTGTGCAGCGAACTCATGCAAAGAGGAAGATTAGCGCAAACGCTAATTATTGACGAAGTTGAGGCAATTTGGGCTTCAATTACGCAGAGCGATGACTGGTCCTTATTTGAGGATAAAATTTCACGTATTCAAGAGTATGGAAGAGTTAATGATACACTACTCGCATATGGAATACTCAGATAACTTAGTATGGAAAAGCTATTGTTGTTCCGCGCGGAAGAACCCCTAAACTCTCGAGATAAGCACATGTATCTTTTGCGTTAATTGGCCGACCAAAGAAATAACCTTGCCCATATCCGCAGCCCATATCATTTAACATTTCAGCTTGTTCTTCAGTCTCAATCCCTTCAGCAACCGCTGCGAGATCAAGCCCTTGGCACATGGCTAGAATAGCCTTTACAATATGTTCTGTGGGTTTATCAGTCGTAATCTCATTGACAAATGCACGATCAATTTTGACCTTATCAAAAGCAAAGTCGCGCAATCTACCAAGACTTGATTGACCAGTTCCAAAATCATCAAGCGAGATGCCAATTCTTGCATCACGCAGTTCATTCATAATCTTGTTAGCAATTTCAGGATCACTCATTATCGCTGTTTCAGTTATTTCCATCTCAACAGCGCGTGTATCAATACCGGCCTTGCCCAAAATCGCGATAATGCTTGATGCCGTTGTAGGATCAACTAATTGGGCCGATGATAGATTGAATGATAAGAACATGCCTTCAGGCCATGTTTGAGCAACTTTTGATGCTTTCCGCAAAAGCACCTCTGTTAATTGATCAATAAACCCGCGTTCTTCGGCTAGGGGAATGAAGATATCTGGCGGCACAAACCCCAACTCACGGTCTGTCCAGCGTGCGAGAGCTTCAAAACCAACCGGCATCTTAGTACTCAAATTTACAATGGGTTGGAAATGAACCTCGACTTCATCACTGTTAATGGCACGGCGTAATGCTTGCTCAATCAATGTGCCACGTTTAATTTGCTCTGCTATTTCCTCTGAATATACAGTGATCTGATTGCGGCCCCGGCGCTTAGAACGATAAAGTGCAGTATCTGCACTTTCCATAAGCGTATTATTATCTTCACCAGCAAATGGATAAATAGAAAAGCCAAAAGAAGAGGACAATCGAACGTTTCGTTCACCTAAGTCATAAGGTGCTGAGAGGACTTCGGCGAGAACTTTGCCAAGTTTTGTTGCACTATCCTGATCGAAAACCAATGGAAGCAAGAAGCCAAATTCATCCCCCTCCAGCCGTGCACATGTTGCGCCAGCAGGTAGACAATTTTTTAGACGGTGAGCAATTTGACAGAGAATTTCATCTCCGGCAGCATGACCAAAGAGGTCGTTGATCGGCTTAAAACCATCAATGTTCATAATACCAACAGTGAATGGCGCAGGATCTTGTGCTCGTTCGTCAACAAGTCTTGCGATTTTATCAGTTAATCGCCACCTGTTGCCCAAACCCGTGAGCGAATCCGTAAAACGGGATCGTTCATCTCTGTGGACATCTGCATTTTGGGCATTCAAATCCATGAAACTTAAAAACTCTCAATCGTTTCAGAGCATTATCCAGAATACTACTCTACTAAGCTTTTAAAATATAAATGTTAATTTTATCCTATCGTTAATCCATGATTTAGAGGGTTAAAATCGATAATAAGATAGTAAACTGATATGACGTAAATCGTTGATATAGGTTAGAATTGAGCCAGTTCTGTATAGGTTTTTGAGTTTAGAAAAAATTGCAAGACTCGTTGTTTTCCAGCATACTAGTAGCCGAAAGACCAGTTTTTGGGACGATGAAGAGTATCGAATAAATCAAAAGCACCACAATTATCTTCGCTACCGCCAATACCAACTGTATTTCCAACAAAGGCAAAGATGTTTGGTAACCACGCCGGAACACAATTTAAAGGATTTGCAAAAGAAACACCCTCTAGAAACAATTGCTCAAGTCTGTTTATTGAAGATATTTCATCCATATTACAATTCTCAAGCCAGATATGTTCTGATTGCTTTCTAAAGAATCAGATATAGTTTGCACATCAATAATTTTACATAAGATACAATTTGATATGAATATTCGCAGATTATCCGACACAATGGTCAATCAAATCGCTGCTGGGGAAGTTGTTGAACGACCAGCAAGCGTGATAAAAGAGTTGGTCGAAAATGCGATAGATGCTGGCGCAACACGTATCGAAATTGCAACGGCTTCGGGCGGGAAAGCACTATTGCGCGTCATTGATAACGGTCATGGCATGAATGAACAAGACCTGAGACTGGCAATTGAACGCCACTGCACATCAAAGGTCACCGAACGTCTTGACGAGATCAAATCTTTAGGCTTTCGCGGAGAAGCATTACCGTCAATTGGTTCGGTAGCCAAATTGAAAATTGTCAGTCGGACAAAAGTTGCAAGCAATGGTCACGAAATTGAAGTGATTGGTGGGCAAATATCCGACGTCAAACCGAAGGCGGCAAATCTTGGAACCATTGTCGAGGTGCGGGACCTTTTTTTCGCGACACCTGCACGCTTGAAATTCATGAAAACGGATAGAGCAGAAAATACAGCGATCTCGGACACCTTGCGCCGGATTGCAATTGCATTTCCCAATATCCATTTTGTGTTATCCGGCCCAGATCGTTCGACCTTAGAATTCAAATCCGCCGGAAATGACAATCTTGCACGCATCGCTCAAATATTGGGGAGAGATTTCTCACAGAATACAATTGAGATAGACGCTGAGCGAGAGCACATTGAACTAGCAGGGTATGTTGGCGTACCAACATTTAATCGCGGAAATTCACTTCATCAATTTGCCTATGTGAATGGTCGACCTATCCAAGACAAGTTGGTTCTTTCTGCTTTGAGGGGTGCTTACTCAGACCGCTTACCTCGCGGGCGCTACCCCGTCGCCGTTCTGTTCATTAAATTGGATCCAGCGCTTGTCGATGTTAACGTTCATCCGGCTAAAGCTGATGTGCGTTTTCGCGATCCTCAACTGGTCAGAGGTCTCATTATTGGCGCCATTCGCCAAGCATTAGGTGATGAAGGTGACCGCTCATCAACAACTGCAACCGAAGATTTAAAGAACACATTCCGAGCGGACACATTTTCATCTGACAACAGGGCTGCTTATACAGCAGCACCTTATACAGCCGCTGATTGGTCTCATAAAGCATCACCCAGCCGACCATTGCAAGATGGTTTTGGTGAAACTCAGCAGAGCCAATTTGACATTGCTCAACAGCCATCTGCCCGCATGGATACAGTTGAAAACAACGACGTAGCGATAACTTTTCGTCTCGGAGCAGCACGTGCGCAAATTCACGAAAACTATATTCTTTCACAAACAGAAAATGGGATGATTATCATCGATCAACATGCCGCTCATGAGCGAATTGTATATGAACGTATGAAGAAGGCGCTTTATGGTGATGCTATTAAAACCCAAGTCTTGCTCATACCGCAGATTGTTGATCTTAGTGAAGATGAATGTGATCGACTTATTGAATTATCAGAAGATTTCAAATCATTGGGCCTATATATTGAACGCTTTGGACCAGGCGCAATCGCAGTTCGAGAAACACCGGCAATCCTGGGTGAGATAGATGCAAGTGGCCTTATCAAACAACTTAGCGATGAGGTTGCCGAATGGGATGATATGTCTGGTCTTGCACAAAGGTTAGAAGCGGTCGCATCCACTATGGCATGCCATAGTTCGGTACGTTCTGGCCGCCGGATGCAGGCAGATGAAATGAACGCGCTCTTGAGACAAATGGAGCAAACACCCGGTTCTGGGCAATGCAACCATGGGCGCCCAACCTACATTGAATTGGGTCTCGATGATATTGAGAAACTATTCTCCAGACGTTGAGTATAAGGAAGAAGTTGCATTGATTATAGTAGAGTATTATTAAGTTACATCAGCTGACTAATATGCATTTAGAGCAAAGAGCGCCTTGGAGATCACATGAACCAATTTGAAAAATCAGATATCGCAAAGATCAGATATCTAGACGCAGACTTTCAGGTCATAATTCAAGGTAGTTATGTAGTATGCGCTATTACGGGTGAAAGGATACCTGTAGATGAGCTCAAATACTGGAGCGTTGCGCGTCAGGAAGCATACATTGATGTTCAGGCCTCTTATACGGCTGAATTACAAAACATGGCGTGAGCAAACTCAGCTGGTGTGAGATGAGTACGTTCACTTATTTTTAAAGTTCTTGATTGCCCGATCAATAATAACCGCACTCGTTGCAGGATCATCAAACACCAGCTCGACATCAAGAACCTTTAACATTTCTGAAAATTCTTTTGATTTACCAAGACCCGACTGGAGACGTACGAAGTCTTTCATGGTTGTTACCAGTTCAAGATCGGACTTTTTTGCTAGTGCAATAAGTTCGTCAATTTCATCATCAGTATAATAATGATGATCTGAAAATGATCTTGTTATCTCAAGTTTGGCACCAGTTTTTCCCAATGATGTAAAGAATTTTTGAGGATCACCAATTCCTGCGAAAGCAAGATACTTTTTGTCCGCAAATTCTGAACCTGATTTTGACTTTAATACAGCATTGTAGACAGGTTTTGCCGATCGTGCAGCTATACGAATAAGACTGTCGGCAGTATTTCCTTCACCGATTACGCATAATGCATGGGCATAGATCATCTGATCTCTCAAAGGTGCACGTACAGGACCTGCTGGAATAACTTTACCATTGCCCAGACCGCGTACAGAATCGACAACAAGAACAGAATAGTCAAACCACAGATGCGCGCTTTGAAAACCATCATCCATAAGAATGATATCAACACCGTGCTCTATAAGTGCCAAAGCGCCGGCGTGACGATCTTGTGAAACCATGGTAGGGGCGACCTCAGCCAATAGGATTGGTTCATCACCGACATATTTTGCGCTATGATGAGATAGATCAACTAATGTCGGTGACGACGCTGTTCCACCATACCCGCGCGTTAGGATACCCGGCTTTAGCCCTCGCATTAAGGCTGCTTTTGCAAATGCAATAGCTGTGGGAGTTTTGCCTGCGCCTCCGACAGTAAAATTGCCTATACATATAACAGGCACATCAACGTTTCGCCGCGTTGCTTTGATCATTCGACCGGATGCTATTTTTCCATAGATCCACGAAATCGGTGACAATAATGCCGCCTGCAATCCAGGTTTCTGATACCAAAATGGAGGAGCTTCAGACGCCATCCTTCATTCCATTTAACTGTTTGATTGGTTTTTGTCGCTCAAGGCTAGATTCGATTACGAGCGGCGTCAAATAAGGTTCTAAATCTTGAATCGTTTTTTCAAGTGAGCCACGCATATTCTGAACGGTTGATAATCCTGCATCAATCATTCCCTGCCGCGCGTCTTCGTTAGACATAAGATGCTCAACGCATTGGGCAAGTGTGTCAGTGTCTTTAACAATACGTGCAGCGTTATTTTGCAAAAGCGTACGGAATGCTTCTCTGAAATTCTGAACATTTGGGCCTGTTAATATAGCTGTTTCAAGCATTGCCGGTTCAATTGGGTTTTGGCCGCCCTCGCCTTTTATGGATTTTCCAACAAAAACAATCGATACAAGCCTCAGATAAAGCCCCATCTCGCCAGTGGTATCACCCAGTAATACATCAATGTCTTTTGTTACAGGTTCGCCTTTTGATTTCCGTGCAACTTTCAACCCCTTATCATTGAGCATCTTCTCAATAGCATCAGCACGTTCCACATGGCGGGGCACAATGATCAAAATCGAATCTGGATTATTCTTACTGACCAATTTGTGTGCGTCAGCAACAATCTCTTCCTCACCGTCAAATGTCGAAATAGCTGCCCATGATGTTCGATTTTCCAAACTATGACTATAAATGGAGAAATCTTCATCCTTCACGGGCGGAAGATCTGAATCAACTTTCAAATTGCCCGAAACTGTAACTGGGTTTGCGCCAAGTGAAGAAAAACGAGTTGCATCAAGCTCAGTTTGCGCGACCACATGAGAGAGGTTCTCAAAAAGTGCATCGGCGAGTTTCGGTGATCTACTCCATGTTGCAAAAGACTTATCAGATATCCGACCATTGACTAAAATCTGAGGAATACGTCTCGCGCCCAGTTCCAAAATAGTCATCGGCCAAATTTCAGACTCCGAAATAATGACAAGATCAGGGCGCCAATGGTTAAGAAAATTGCTGACAGCGGGCTTTAAATCAAGCGGCACATATTGATGTATAACCGCCTCACCCAATCTTTCATTAGCTATGTTCGCTGACGTAACCGTTCCGGTTGTAACAACAACAGCAATCCCCCGACGAACGACCTCTTCAATTAGTGGTATGATAGCTACAGTTTCGCCAACACTTGCCGCATGGAACCAAATTAGAGGCCCATCAGGTCGCACTTGCTTTGAACGGCCATATCTTTCACTGCGACGAGCACGCTCTTCTTTTCCTTTTGCTGCTCTAACCGATAAGTATGGTCCAAGCATCGGATAGACAGCAGCTCCCGTGAGACGATAGCCGTGCAATAACATTCGTGCAAAAAAACTACTCATATACTATGACCAACAACCTCATATGCTTCTCGGGTAACGTTGTTCAATTCTGCATCAACTTGTTTACGCAACATATCTAGCTCCTCCCCCGAACTATCACCGGGCACAAAAACAGGATTTCCAACTCTGACACAGGATTTGCCAAATGGTAAATTGATTGTGGTTTTGTCCCAGCTACCTTCTATCACCTTAAATCGACTTGTTGCAATTGCCAAAGGCACAATAGGCCGACCCGAAAGTTTTGCGAGCGTGACGATACCTTTGCCCGATTCGCGTGGTTCGCCTTTTGAGATATCGGCAATCACACAAACATTTTTTCCCGTTTTTAGAAAACCTAATAATTCAAGTATAGCAGACACGCCGCCCTTTTTAAGGGTTGCCTCCCTTATTCTCCCACCAGAACCACGTACAACATCATACCCGGCAAGGTTCAAAACAATTGCATTAAATTCTGCGTCTTTGCTTTTGGATACCAAAGCAACCATATTTTTGCGTTTATGTCGCGGGTAAACATAAGGCATGAGGAAATGCTGACCGTGCCAAATAGCAAAGATCACCGGCTCATGCGCTTCAGATGCTTCAAGTTGCAGTTGATGATCTTTATCAAGCTTATTTGAATAACACACAAAGGATAAGGTTTTGTGCACCAAATAACCCACAATATGTTGAAAGGCTTTTGATCGAAATATTCTCTTACTCAACCTTGGTTTACCCAAGTTAAATTCCTCTCACATCGGGAAAGCAAAGAAGTGCGAAGATATACTAGTCTCCTAGACCAGGCTCAAGCAACTTATGCATATGAACAATAAAATAACGCATGTGCGCATTATCGACAGTCATTTGCGCCTTAGATTTCCAAGCTGCTAGTGCTTTCTCATAATTAGGATAGATACCAACTACGTCCAAATCCTCAAGATCGCGAAACTCAATACCCTCGAGGGACTCTAGTTCACCACCAAATACAAGGTGCAACAGTTGTTTTTGCTCTTCATTCGCCATTTGTCTAGTTCCTTAATGTCGACCCAAAAATGGGCGTAAATCTATTTAGCAGTTTTCAATGCATTTATCATGCCTGCTATATAACTTGGGCTTGTAGCAAACAAAAGGCCATGCTCGACATCGGGCGTATTATAAACAACATCCTTCCGATCACTGTCTTGTAATTTAAAACCCGCTTCTTGAATAATGATATCAGCTGCTGCCATATCCCAATCACGGGAATTTTTTCGCACAAAGATCCCATCAGCTTTGCTCTCTGCCAGACCTGCAAGCCTTAAAGCTAAAGAACGCGATCCATCAATCCGAGTAATAGAACGATCAAACTCTACATCTACATTTTTGGAAACTTCATGCGGTACGATTACATGGTTTAAACGTTCTATATCACCAGCCATGGTTTTTGAGATAGAGTTGCCATCAATGAAGCAACCCATATTTCTGGATGCTTTATATAATATGTTCTGAACGGGTGCATATAACACGCCATGTATCGGTCTACCGCCTGCTACAATCGCAATGGAAACACACCATTGATCGGTACCCGCAATGAACGCGCGTGTTCCATCAATTGGATCCACCACGAAAACCAGATCCTTATTCAATCTTGAAAGGTCGTCCTCAATCTCCTCTGAAAGCCATCCATAGTTAGGGCGCAGCTCAAGCAGTGTGGACTTAAGAAATTGATCAATTTCTATATCTGCCTCACTGACGGGAGAGCGGCCATGACCTTTATACCAAACTTCCGGGTCTTTTCTAAAGTGCTTCAAAGCGATTGCACCGGCTTGAAAAGCAGCCTCTTCAATGAGCATTAGGTCTTGTGGATTGAATAGATCAGTCACCTGCGATGGTCATCCCCTCAATAGCAATGGTTGGCGCAGCTATCGAATATTTGGGATCAATATCATCGGCAAGCACGATGCGTTTGAACATATCTTTCAGATTTGATGCAATCGTAATTTCCGATACCGGGAAAGTAAGTTCGCCATTTTCAATCCAAAAACCCGATGCGCCACGGCTATATTCACCTGTCACCATGTTAACACCCTGACCGATAACTTCTGTTACATATAGCCCATTTTTGACAGACCCAATGAGGTCTTTTGCATTTTGCTGGCCTTTAGAGACGATCACATTGGTTGACGCAGCTCCGATACCAGTGCCACTTCTTGCGCCACGACCATTGGTTTTCAAACCAAGTTCATTTGCAATTGAGGTGCTTAAATACCAATTCCTTAGAACTCCATTTTCGATCATGGTCATTTTTTGACCATCGACACCTTCACCATCAAATGGCCGCGATGAACTACGTCGTTTAATTTTGGGGTCATCTATAATGGTGATTGCCCCAGCCATCACTTGTTCATCCATCAGGTCTCTTAAAAAACTTGTCTTACGTGCAATAGAGCCACCGTTAATAGCACTAATGAGATGGCCAAAAATTCCACGCGACACACGAGGATCAAACACGATTGTCATGTCCGAACTCGTAGGTACTTTTCGCGGATTTAACCGCTTTACCGCTCGTTCCGCGGCAGACAGGCCAATATCTTCCGGCCTATCCAGATCCGCATAAAAAAGGCGACTATCAAAATCATAGTCTCGTTCCATGGCTGTGCCTTCACCAGCTAAAACACTGACAGATCTTGCAAAGTTCGTGACCATGTAACTGCCAGAGAACCCTTCGGAAGTGGCAAGTACCAAGCCGCCCATTCCCGATGAAGCACCAGATCCCAAAGAGTTTGCCACACCTTTGACACCCATTGCAGCCGCTTCCATCGAAAGCGCGACATCCGTTAGTTCTTCAGATAAAACTTGATGGTCATCGACCAGATCTAAGTCTTCTACGTCTTTTACTAAATCGTCTTTATCAGCCAATCCTACATAGGGATCTTCGGGAGATACTTTGGCCATTGCCACGGCCCGAGTTGCAAGTTCATTATCATCGCCACCTTGGCCTGCGCCTATACTTGCAACTTTTGAACCAACAAACACGCGTAAGCTAAAATCATCGCTTTCAGCTGCATTCGTATTTTCAACTTTCCCCATTCGAACGGAGACCGAGCTAGAACGCCCTCTAACAACAACGGCATCAGCCTTATCGGCGCCAGCTTTTCTTGCGGCATCAATTAATTTTTCCGCACGTTTTAGAAGTTTGTCAGATTGTATAGAATCTTTCATGGAATTGGCCTTTCTTATTGGCCCATTTATGCTTTAATAGCGAGTATATCAAGACAATCATGTCCTACATCACAAACTTGTAATCATTGCCGCGAATGGAATTCATTTAAATGGCCGAAGCTGATGCCAATCTTTTCAATTATGCGATTGTGTTATTAGGAAGTGCCGTTATTGCAGCACCTCTATTTAAACGCATCGGTTTAGGCACGGTTTTAGGCTACCTGACAGCCGGCATCGTCATCGGACCTATACTGGGGTTCATTGCAGATAGTGAGAAGATTTTGCATGTCGCAGAGTTAGGTGTTGTGCTCCTTCTTTTCATCATTGGTCTGGAATTGAAACCCTCTCGCCTTTGGCGCATGCGGCGTGACATCCTTGGAATGGGCAGCATACAAGTGCTTGTGACAGGCTTGATATTGATGGCGTTTAGTTATTACTTTGCTGTAGACAGTATTTCGACAGCCATTGTTATCGGATTTAGTCTTGCCTTGTCATCAACAGCATTCACACTGCAAATTCTAAACGAAAGCGGTGATCTTAATCGATCCTATGGCCAAAAAGCTTTTTCGATCCTGCTTTTCCAAGACATTGCGATTATCCCACTCCTTGCATTGGTTGCAATTCTTGCACCAAGTGCAGACCCTAGCACCGATTCTATGTTGCAAGACGTGACGATTGCGGCACTTGCCATTATCTTTTTGATTTTAACGGGTCGATACTTACTCAACCCGCTTTTTCAAGTTATTGCGAGTACTGGCGCCAAGGAAGCCATGATTGCTGCGGCCCTGTTCGTCGTTTTAGCTGCCGGCGCCATGATGGAATATGCCGGACTTTCCATGGCGCTCGGTGCCTTCATCGCCGGAGTAATGCTATCAGAATCATCATTCCGGCACGAGCTTGAAGCAGATATCGAACCATTCCGTGGAATTTTACTCGGTTTGTTTTTCATGGCTGTCGGTTTGTCTCTCGATCTTCAAGTTATTTATGAAAATATGCTTTTGATCCTTTTGTCGGTCCCGATCATCATGTCCGTGAAGGCCATCGTCATTTATCAATTGTGTCGTGGGTTTGGTTCGCACTCAAACGAAGCAATTCGCGTAGCAAGCATTTTACCCCAAAGCGGTGAATTTGGTTTTGTAGCGTTTACAGCAGCTACCGCAAATCAACTACTATCGCAATCGACAGCATCAACACTTGTTGCCATTGTTACAATCTCCATGGCGCTTACTCCGCTGGTTGTTAGAGTTGGAAACATGCTATTATCCAATGTTGCAGATGAGGGCATGGAAGAAGATTTCAAGGACGCGGGATCCGATGTTTTGATGATCGGATTTTCTCGTTTTGGTCAAATTGCATCACAAGTTTTTCTAACCGGCGGAACGGATGTTACTATTCTTGATCAATCGGCAGAACGTATTCGCAATGCGCGGAAATTTGGGTTCCGAATTTACTTTGGCGATGGCCGCCGCCGCGATGTGCTCAAAGCAGCGGGAATTGAACGCGCAAAAATAGTTGCAGTCTGCACAAATGAGCGCGACACAACGGATAAAATCGTTGAACTTATTCGTTCCGAATATCCAAACGTAAAGCTTTTTGTTCGTTCATATGATCGTGCACACACGCTGGCACTGAGAGCGACGGGTGTTGAATACGAAATCCGAGAAACCTTCGAATCAGGCATCGAATTTGGCCGCAAAACACTAGAACATCTTGGTATGACAGAACAATTATCATCAGAAATATCTGATGAAGTCCGGCACCGCGATGAAGAACGCCTTGCTCTGCAAGAAGTAGACGGTGTTGCTGCAGGAGGCGATCGGATTTTGACAAAACCAATCAAACCTGAACCCTTGGTAAAGCCAAAACCAGATAATCAAGAAGGCAGCAATTAAATGGTGAGCGAAAAAACAGATGTTGTTGAAGCCCAACCGAAGTTTGTAACGGGTTCAACAATGCGTCATGTTATGACGATGACGGCAACCGGCTCCATCGGCCTTGTGGCAATCTTTTTAGTCGATGCATTTAACCTGTTTTACATTTCACTCCTTGGTGAAGATGAACTTGCTGCAGCTATTGGTTATGCCGGCACGCTGTTATTTTTCACAATGTCGCTTAATATCGGTCTCTCAATTGCCGCCACTGCACTCACATCACGTGCCTTAGGCAGTGGTGACAAGGCAGAGGCCCGCAATCTTGCAGGCGCATCTTTATTCTATATGTTTGCACTTTCGGCAATTGTCGTTGCTCTAGCCTATCCCTTTATAGATGACCTACTTGCCTGGATCGGCGCCACCGGAAACACTGCAGTTCTAGCCCAAGGTTATATGGAAATCGTTATATTATCTTTACCCGTTCTTGGCTTAGGAATGTGTTGCGCTTCGCTTCTAAGAGCAGTTGGTGACGCTAAAAGTGCAATGTATGTAACACTAGGCGCTGGTTTTCTCACAGCCATTTTAGATCCCCTATTTATTTTTGGTTTCGACATGGGAATAAACGGTGCCGCAACAGCGACCGTTATTTCGCGTTTTTTCATGGTTGGCTTCGGGTTCTATGTCCTAATTAAAACACATGACTTAATTGCATTCCCGACACTGCAAACAATCATTCGCGAGATTAAACCCTTCATGATTATTGGCGGCCCTGCCATTTTGACCCAACTGGCAACACCAATTGGAAACACCTACATGACTGCAACAGTTGCCGAATATGGAGACTCTGCCGTGGCCGGGTGGGCTGTTGTTGGCCGCATTATTCCAGTTGCTTTTGGTGCGTTATTTGCACTATCGGGCGCAATAGGCCCCATTCTTGGCCAAAATTTAGGTGCCCGTAAATTCCACCGGATTGAAGATGCAATTAAGGATAGTTTTATCTTTACCGCCGTTTACGTCATAGTCGTATCTGCGATTCTGGCGCTCGCACGTGAACCGATAGCCGATGTATTTGGTGCAACAGGTCAAGCACGAGACGTCATCACATTTTTCTGCCTCTGGATAGCCATCAGTTTTCTGTTCAACGGCATGTTATTTTCTGCAAATGCCGCATTTAATAATCTTGGGTTTGCCCTCTATTCAACCTTATTTAACTGGGGTCGCTCAACATTGGGTGTTATCCCCTTTGTTTGGATTGGCTCGCAATATTATGGTATTAATGGTGCTCTTGCGGGTTATGGTTTAGGAGCAGTCTTCTTTGGTATAGCGAGTGCGGTTGTTTGCTTACGTGTTGTCAAAAAACTTGCCGAGAAAGCAGATCACGAAGATCAAGACGGCTTGCATTATCCACCTGCTGCACAATCCCCATTCACAAGCGGTAAGGCATCCGCACTCTAACTTAAAGCGCGTTCTAGCTCTCGTTTGAGATCATCTCTTATACCAACACTCGACGCAAGAATTTCATCGGCTCGCAAGAAGTCCAACACGCGGAAATCATGGATATCGGGTACCAAGAATATATCCGGTGGTGATTTTTGGAGCCTGAGATCAATAATAGATTGCATCATCAATTGGCTTGCGCCAAAAGCCGCATCTGTCGTGCCGGGTATTTTACCGTCATCGCCATTTGGAAATCCTGCAACATCAATTGCAATCACAACATCCGCTACACCCTCAAGGTGATCAAACGGAAGCGGATTATAAATTCCACCATCAATCAAAAATCGTCCATCTCGTTTTACAGATTTAAACACTGCTGGAATAGCTGCCGATGCCGCTATGGCTGAATGCAGATCACCTTGGTCCATAATTGTTTCATGATGGCCATAATAATCCGTCGCTATCAGTTTTGTAGGAATTTTTAGATCATCAAAACTCAGTGGAATTTGCTCTGGCAGAAACGCAGATAGAATCCGTTCGATGTTAAACTGCCCGAGACTGACACCTTCTGAAAACACGGCACGCCAACCGGGGCGCCTTGCTTTCCACGCACGTGTCGCGATTTCCTTTGGATCATTAAGCGTATCATCAATAAAAGATCTGATATCTTGCCCGCTCATACCTGACGCCATGGCGGACCCCATGATTGCCCCCACAGATGTGCCACTTATGGCAACAGGTGTCAGGCCAAGTTCATCTAACACCTCGATGACATGGACATGAGCAAAACCACGCGCACCACCGCCACCAAATGCCACTGCAATTGTTTTGTCACTCATTTATAAGCTCCATCTATGATCACATTAGATGTTATAAATATAGAACCACATTCTGGTTTCGCCAAATGAACGCGCGTCCTGCAACTCAAACCGTTCATCAAGCTTTGGCTCTATGTCACTATGTTCTTCCAAGATGACTAAAGCTCCTTCTCGAAGCCACTCATGATCGGCTGCGGTGTTAATAGCTTTCTCACCCAAGCCTTGACTGTAAGGAGGGTCTGCAAACAGAATGTCAAATTTATCAACAGTCCCACGAGGACCAAGTTTTGTCGCGTCTCGACGGAAAACACGTGTGCAGCCCTGAAGTGCCAAGTTGTCAACATTCTGGCGTAGAAGCCCACGACCCTCTATACTCGTCTCCACGAACAAAACAAATTCTGCGCCACGTGAGAGTGCTTCAACTCCGACAGCACCAGTTCCAGCAAACAACTCAAGAACACGCCCATCTTTCAGATGGTCAGAGTAGCTGTGTGTGAGTATATTAAACAGGCTTTCACGTGTCCGATCTTTTGTCGGTCGAATATCATTACTTTTGGGAGCGGCAATGGGCCGCCCTTTATATTTACCTCCGACGATCCGCATTTGGTCCTTTTTTCATCTTGCTTTTAAAAGGTTTAGCGTTTTTGGAAGTATCGCCCTTATTAGAACTCGTCTTGCCGTTCGCATCACCACTTTTTTTTGAGCGAAACGTTTTTTGAGGGTCGAGCTTATCTTTAGATCGGTGCCAATTGCCTTTGGCAGGTTCGCGGCCTCGGTCAGCTACATCCTCTTTTTTCTCAACTGTTGGACGTGCCCCCTTACCCATCCATACATTAGCGGATCTATCACGCGGACCTCTGTAACCCGATTTTTTTTCTTCTTTAGGTTCGTCTTTATCAAACTTGCCTCGTTTGCTGCGATCTTCAAAACCGCCTGGCCTTGTGCTCAATCGATCACGTGCACGTTCTTTGCGTTCAACTTCTGTAAGTTTTCGGCGAGGTTTCCACTCCGCAGCTTTCTCACGCTCTTCCTTGCTCTCATGTTCGCGAAGTGGCGCATCAAAATTAGCACCCGAATCTTCTATCAAGCGTGGTCCAAGTTGATCGCGCAACATTCTGCCACGCACTTCAACAACTTTTCCTTCTTCAAGTTCTGCCAATTGGAACGGACCGTAAGAAAGACGGATCAGGCGGTTTACATCAAGCCCAAGTGCGCCAAGCACGACTTTAATTTCGCGATTTTTTCCCTCGCGCAGACCCATCGTGATCCATACGTTAGAACCCTGAACACGATCTAACGTGGCTTCAATCGAGCCATAAAGCACGCCTTCTACTGCGATACCGTCCTTAAGCTCATCTAGTTGAGCCTGATCAATCTTACCATGCGCACGCACACGATAACGGCGAAGCCAACCCGTGGATGGTAGTTCCAAAGTGCGTGCAAGTCCCCCATCATTGGTTAGGAGCAAAAGACCCTCAGTATTGATATCCAAACGACCAATAGACATCACGCGGGGCAATTCTTCTGGCAGTTTTTCAAATACGGTTGGACGTCCCTCAGGATCATTATTTGTCGTCACAAGACCTTGTGGTTTATAATATAACCAAAGTCTCGTACGCTCAATTGAAGCGACAGGCTTGTCATCTACTTCGATATTATCCGTGCTCGATACATTCAGTGCAGGCGTATCCAGCACTTTTCCGTTGACCTTCACACGGCCTTCTTCAATCATTCGCTCAACTTCGCGTCTGGATGCAACACCCGAACGGGCAAGAACTTTTGCTATTCGGCCTTCGACCAGAACGGGGGCGGATTCCACCTTTTCAGGAGAAGAAGAACGCTTATCATCGCGCTTAAATGGCTTTTTGTCGCCTGATTTTGTTTTATTGCCACGAAATGGGGGCTTGTCTTGTTTGCTCATATGGTGTTTGCCTCTGCTTGGGGCTGTCCTATCAGTTTCATGCAGCAAGGTTAAGGAAATAATTCTATTGGCAAAAGAAAGCTTTATGAATTTTGCGATTGAGGAAGCTAAACTTGCTTCCCAGCGCGATGAAGTGCCTGTTGGCGCCGTTATCGTCAAAGATAACGAGATTATTGCCAGAGCAGGTAATCGCACACGAGAATTGAACGATGTAACAGCGCATGCGGAGATTTTGGCTATTCGTCAGGCATCACAGATCCTGAATTCTGAACGCCTAACCAACCTTGACCTTTATGTAACGTTAGAGCCATGCGCGATGTGCGCCGCTGCTATTTCTTTTGCTCGCATTCGGCGCCTTTATATTGGCACTGAAGATGTGAAGGGTGGCGCGGTCTTAAATGGTCCTCGTTTTTTTCAACAAGATACCTGCCATCATTCACCGGAGGTTTATTCTGGGTTTAATGAAGCGATGTGTGCTGACATATTAAAGAGCTTCTTCTTAAAGCAACGGGAAAACTAACTTATTAGCGTTTCCAAACTTGCCACCAGCGCTTACCGGTGCCCTTTACAGTTGCGCCAGCTTTAGCAAGACGTTCTTTTGTCTTTTCTGTTTCACCAAGCTCACCAATAGGTGCTGTATTTGCAGGAGTTTTATAGCCCGCAGGTGGATCAGATAAATAGCGGCGGTCTTTATACTGACCTTTTTGTAGCTTCCGAGCTTCCAAATACGCCTGGCGTTGTTGCTTTTTAGTTAAGCGCTGATTAGCGCGGTCCGGACCAGTTAGCGCTGAACGATAGCCTAACTTACCCCTGTTCGCATCTGCATCAGCGACCAGACGATCCCTGATCTCTTCGGGAGATTCTGGCCAAATTTGCTCGTTCTTCACCACACTTGTCTGCGGTTCAGGCAAAGCGGACCCTGCAGGCGGCTGAACTAAATCAGGGCGCGGCTTGTAATCAATATCAGCACCTTTTTGCGTCTTAAGCGACGCAAGATTGCCCAAATCATCTATCAGCTGTTCCGACGAGGTTTTATCCGTACCATAAGTCGGAGAGGATAAGCAGCCACTCAGCGACAAACACGCTAAAAGCAATACAGAACCTGAAACAAATTTTTTGATATTTTCAGTCAGTAACATCCGTCAATCCCACTCAAAAACGCCCAATTCAATACTCAATAACCACAGATTCCGGCTTATTTCAGGCAGCTTTTACCTGATCGGAACAAAATTCGCAATCATCGTTACGTCATTGTTACTCCAAGGCGAATAACAAAACATGAAGCAGGACCATTAATCAAGGCCCAGCTTCATTCGTATATTCTATAAACGCCCCAATGCTTTAAGTTCCTTCAACACCGCAGCATCACGTGCAGATACATCTGGATAATCGGCATCAGAGCCAACATCATTGGTTACGCGCCAGGAACGTGCGCATTTCTTACCGGTTGCAAGTTCTGGCACCACGCCCACGGATGCAGTATCTTCAAGAACAAAAGCACCATCCGGTGCCTGACCGGAATGCATGCTGATATCTGATGTGATGCAGATATCAGCAAAGTTCATATCCGAAACGACTGCAAGCAACTCATCATCATCGATATAAACAACAGGAGCGGCTTCCAAAGATGAACCAATGCGCTTTTCACGGCGTTCAATTTCAAGAGCACCTGTGACAACACGGCGAACCGTTTTTACCTTCTGCCATTTATCTGCCAAGGCCTGATCAACCCAGGCTGAATCAACATCAGCGAATTGTGCGAGATGAACTGACTTTGCTTCCGGATAACGCGATAGCCAACTTTCTTCCATTGTAAAGGGAAGCATTGGTGCCATCCATGTCACAAGACAATCAAAGATTTTAGCAATTGTTTGCAATGAGGCTTTGCGCGTCAGGCTTGATGGCCCCTCACAATAAAGCGTGTCTTTTCGAATATCAAAATAGAAAGCTGATAGCTCCAAATTCATAAAGTTCGAAAGACTTGCAAAAACGCGTTTGAAATCAAAATCATCATAGCCCTTGCGCACGACAGCATCTAACTCCGCCAAACGATGCAGCATCAAGCGCTCCAACTCCGGCAATTCTGAATGCGCAACTTTCTCGCCATCATAATGGGCAAGTGTGCCGAGCATCCAGCGCAATGAGTTCCGCATTTTACGGTAGGCATCGATCGATGTTTTCAATATCTCAGGCCCGATACGCAGATCTTCAGCATAATCAGCCGAGGACACCCACAAGCGCAAAATATCAGCTCCTGATTGTTTGATAACTTCCTGCGGCGTTACAACATTGCCAAGAGACTTGGACATTTTCCGTCCATCTTCGGCCATCACGAAACCATGCGTCAGCACAGCATCATAGGGCGCACGGCCACGTGTTCCGCAACTTTCAAGCAATGATGAATGGAACCAACCACGGTGTTGATCCGAACCTTCAAGATAAAGATCCGCTGGCCATTTCAGATCCGGGCGTTCTTCTAGGCAAAAAGCATGCGTGGAGCCAGAATCAAACCAAACATCCAAGATATCTCGCACCTGTTCCCACTCATCAGGATTAGCGACCATCCCCTCTAGGAAACGTTCCTTTGCACCATCAGCAAACCATGCATCGGCACCTTCTTGTTTAAATGCATCTTTGATACGGCTCGCCAACTCGTCAGATTTAGCAAAATCTGGACCCGGGATAATTTCATTGGTTTCAGGATTTCGGAATACGCAAATTGGAACACCCCAAGCGCGTTGACGTGATAGAACCCAATCTGGACGCTGCTCGATCATTGTACGAAGGCGGTTTTGTCCTGCAGCAGGTACAAAACGAGTTTCATCAATCGCTGCAAGTGCCGTTTGGCGAAGCGTTCCTGCATTGCTGGTTGATGCATTGCCTATAACACCATCTTTGTCCATATATACAAACCACTGAGGTGTATTGCGGAAAATGATCGGTTTTTTAGAACGCCAGGAATGTGGGTATTCGTGCTTTACACGACCACGTGCGAAGAGATTATTCTCGCCAATAAGCGCTGTGATCACTGCTTGGTTGGCTTTACCCTTCTTACCTTTATCATCGATAACGCGAACATCGCCAAACCCAGGCGCCTCTTCCGTGTAAGATCCGTCGTCTGCAACAGGGAACGGAATATCAGACGAGATACCTTGCGCTTCAATCTCATTGCGGCGAGCTACCCAGATTTCAAAGTCATCACGACCATGACTAGGCGCTGTGTGCACAAAACCAGTACCTGCATCATCAGACACATGATCCCCGTCAAGCAACGGTACATTGTATGTATAAGCTTCGTTGAAGCCGCGCAACGGATGCGCACATGTGATGGAAGCAAACTCTTTGCTTGTCACATCACGAACACGCTTGAATTCAACCTTGGCTTTTTCAGCACATTCTTGCGCCAGCGCATCAGCAAAAATCATTTTATCGCCCGCTTGTGGCCCAAAATCGTTTTCAGCAGATGCGACTTCATAAAGACCATAATTGATCTTAGATGAATAGCAGATTGCACGGTTTCCGGGGATCGTCCAAGGCGTCGTTGTCCAGATAACAACAGATAAACCAATGAGGTCTTCTGGACCCTTTACAATTGGAAACTTCGTCCAGATCGTATCAGATTCATACATCTCATATTCGATTTCAGCTTCCGCTAACGCGGTGCGCTCGACAACAGACCACATGATTGGTTTCGAACCACGGTAAAGCTGACCAGACTGTGCGAATTTCATCAACTCGCCAGCAATTATGGCTTCTGATGAGAAATTCATCGTTTTGTAAGGCTTTTCAAAATCACCCTCGACACCTAGGCGGCGGAATTCATCTGTTTGTACACCAATCCAATGATCTGCAAAGTCACGACACTCCTGGCGAAATTCGTTGATTGGCACGTCGTCTTTATCTTTACCCTTAGCGCGGTATTGTTCTTCGATCTTCCATTCAATTGGAAGGCCATGACAATCCCAACCAGGTACATAATTTGCATCATACCCACGCATTTGAAATGAGCGAGTAATCATATCTTTTAGGATTTTATTGAGCGCATGACCGATATGCAAATTACCGTTCGCATAGGGAGGGCCATCATGAAGTACATATTGCGGCCTGCCTTTGGAAGTTTCGCGCAGCTCTTTGTAAAGCCCCATCTCGTCCCATTTTGCAATCCAACTTGGCTCCATTTTTGGAAGACCAGCGCGCATCGGGAAATCTGTTTTGGGCAGGTTAAGTGTTTTTGAATAATCGAATGTTTCGTCTGTCATAATATTGGCTTTTTATCTGCCTTACGCCCGAGCTTTCTTTGCTCACAGACAATAAGGATATTTACGTAGATATGAAGGGCGACGTTGCAACGTCAAAATCCCGGGACTCCACTATGATTACAAATGTAATTACGCGAAGACCGGGCTCATAATTCGAATTATTCGAACTGCTATTTTCAATGATAAGCTCAACAAATCAAATCTCTTGTTCATTTCAAACATGTATTAGATGTTTTTTGCCTACAAGAAAAGTGTTTTTGTTGTCTAAAACCATAGGGTCGCCACCAGAGATTTTACCAAACGGCGCGGTCCAGTTTGTCATAGATGATCTTGCGCATCAGTTTGGTCATGAAATTGGGGGCAATTTTTCCTAAAAAGCCAGTAATCTTAGCGACACCGCCAGGGTGAAGAGTTTTAGCGTTCCGAGATGCCGCATTCAATATTCTGATTGCCACCTCTTCTGGCATCATTCGCTTTTCTGCACTTGCACCCTTTGGGGCATGGCGTTCAGCATGGGCTGTTCGAACAGGCCCTGGAAAAATGGTCGTAACCGCAATACCTCTTTTTGCGAAAGGTTTGCGAATGCTTTTGGCAAAAATAGCAATTGCATCCTTACTTGCACCGTACACAGACGCACCCGGATATCCCGTCGCATGAGAAAGCGATGAGATGAAGATCAAATTGGTATTGTCCGCGTAGCAATTCTCCCGAGCCATTGCGATTGAAGCCTGCATTGGGAAACCTGCATTCAATCTGATAAGGTTTTCGTAGGCTTTTGGATCAATCTCTTCAAACTTTCCAGTTGCTGAAATGCCGGCATTATGAATAATGAGGTCGCATTTTCCGATGTTTTTGAGTTGCTCAATCAACTTGTTAACTGATTTTGAGTTAACAAGATTAATATCAATGTATTTCAATAGATTAGAATCAAAATTCTTCTGTAACTTTACATTATTGACATCAATTGCAATGACTTCCACGCCTTGTAGGATAAGCTTCTCGCACAATGCCAGACCAATGCCGCTTGCCGCACCCGTTACCATTGCTCTATGCCACCTTTTCACGATTTATCCCCCGTTGTCCGCGTCTTTACCGATTGGCTATTTGAGAACATCCAGCTCTTTAGCTTAGCGCCCATAAACACTGTTGCTTTCATTTTCCTCGTCTGCATTAATCTTGCGATCTCTGAAGCCATTACATTTGCTGGAACAAATAGATGTTTCTCCCATCCCAGTTTATATCCAGCTTTTTCAAGCATTGGCGTTAAGGTTGGTCCGGGGTGAATGACCTGAACGCCAATCCTATCTTGCCATTCGGATTGTAAGGCGCGGGCAAACCCGTTTAGGCCAGCCTTCGAGGCGGCATAGCTTGCCATTTGAGGCGAACCCTTATGTGCGATAGAACCAATCAGAGTGATTTTGCCAGCAGAATCCTCTAACAATGATACAAGCTCTCTGGTCAGCAATATCGGGAATGTTAGGTTAACGCTGATGGTATTTCCAATTCCAAGAAGTTCCTCATCAAATGGGGATGCATAAATGCCCATTCCAGCACATTGAACAATGTGATCAAGAACTTCTATGCCAAATGCATCAAGTGCATTTGATATTGTCTGAACTGCAGCGTGAGGATTGGAAAAATCAGCCTGAATATATGACACATTTTCGGCAAAGGAATAATCGATATCTGACAGAGGCCGACGTCCAACGAGAATAAGACGGTGAGTTTGCTCAAGGCATTTTGCAAGCTCAAGTCCAATGCCGGAACTCGCTCCAGTTATTAGAGTGAGTTTTTGTACCTCTTTAGCCATTAAAACACATGGCTTGATCAAGCGGACTTATAGGTGAAATAGTTGATAGAACCTGACGTGCCTCAGCTTCATCGTCTTTCATCTGAACAACAAGAGCATCTAATCCATCGAATTTAGCTTCTTCGCGAAGGTATGAAACAAGACTTACTTGGCAAGTCTGCCCATATATATCTCCATCAAAATCGAATATATATGTCTCAAGTACCGGTTCACCATTATCTTCAACAGTAGGACGAATGCCAAAACTTGCGACACCATCATAAAGCTTACCATTATCAAGTCTAAAACGAACGGCATAAATACCCGTCTTTAGCCCACCATCATCAGACAGTGAAATGTTTGCTGTTGGATAACCTAACGTGCGTCCGAGTTGCTTACCTTTGACAACCACGCCTGAAACCGTGAAGTGATATCCTAATAGCGAATTTGCTTCGCCCAATTCGCCATCCTTCAAAAAAGATCGAATTCTACTTGATGAAATGACCTGGCTACCCTCATCACGGAACGCATCAACAAGTGTGACGCCAAAATCATTTATCTTACCAGCCTCCATTAGGAACGCCGGACCACCTTCGCGCCCTTTACCAAAATGGAAATCAAATCCTGTAACAATATGAGATGCACCAAGCTGTTCAATCAAAACATGCTGTATGAAATCATCGGCAGACTTACCTGCAAAGTCGCGGGTAAAGTTTTGCTCGATCACTGCATCAAACCCTAAAACCTCCAGAACTCTTGCCTTTAATGACGCTGGAGATAAACGATAAGGCGCATTTTCAGGTTGAAAGATGGCTCGAGGATGAGGTTCGAATGTCATGACCAATGAAGGTACATTTGCGTCTTGCGAAATTTCCAGAGCACGATCCAAAACGGACTGATGCCCACGATGCACGCCATCAAAATTTCCAATAGCGACGACACCGCCACGCAATGTTTCAGAAAGGGATGTCTCTCCTGAGAAACGCTTAATCCGCATACTTAGAGCCCACCTAACATACCCATTCCATCCAGTAGTTAGGACGCACACCTTGTTTGGCTAAAAAGCCTGTAAGCTTTAACTCATCAATATTATCACTATCGCCATAATTCTGGATATGAATTCCATGGGCAACAAACACCAGATCAAGACCATAATTTATAGCACCCTTCACATCTGTCGGCATTCCGTCGCCTATCGCAACAACGCGAGATTGGTCAATCTCACCTCTAATTTTAGATGCTATTTCGAGGGCAGTTTGATACATCGGCTTATGCGGCTTCCCTGCGACATAGACGTCACCGCCAATTTGTTTATAAAGCTGGGCAACCGCACCGGCACAAGGAATCATTCGCTCACCACGCTCGACAATCAGGTCAGGGTTGGCACACACAAATGGCAAATTTCGCGCCTTGAATTCCGCTAACATATCTGAGTAATCTTCTGGTTTTTCAACATTATCATCAAACATACCGGTACAAACAATAGCTTCAGCTTCTTCCGCTTTTACGCGCACAACATCCAAACCATCTAATATTTGCAAATCACGGTCAGGGCCCAAGAAGAAAACGTTTTTTGGCATCTGTTTTATAAGATGTCGTGTTAGATCACCCGAAGTGACAATGTCATCATAAGCCTCTGGGGGAACGCCAAGCATTTCAAGCTGGGATGCAACACCTTGCTTTCGACGTGGCGAGTTTGTGATTAGAATTACCGTTTTTCCAGCTTCACGTAGAGCCGACAGTACTTTTGGTGCGCCTTCATAAACACTCACGCCATTATGCAGCACACCCCAGACATCACTTAAAATGACATCATATTTGTCACCAAGGTCAGTTAGGCTTTTCAATTTTTCAAGCATGAAGCGGCCTCCAAACACAGCTATCAAATGATTATGCTGTCTTGAAGCAACTGGCGGATAAACTCAAGTAGAAAGATTGAATTTTGGTCTCTCAAGCAAGAAGCTTGCAAGCGACAAAGAAAAACCACGCAAATGATTTCTCAAGTTGCGTGGTTTGTAAGACGCGCTTGGGGGGGGGCGCCTCTTTTGAACTTTAAGATTACCGATCTAAAGCGCCAACACCGGAGAAGCGGAATGCTTCTTTTTCAAGATTATCAATCTCTTCAGCACTCATTTGATCATGTGCAACAGTGATACGACCGAGAAATACCAATGGCATTTCATCGTTGCGACCTTCCATATCGGCTTTAATAGCTTCTGCAGTTGCGGCACCAACATCATCACCCATACGCATAGGCGTTGCATCAAGTTCACCGCGACGGATTGCATCTAGCTCAAGGCCTGTACCACCCCAACCAGTTGAGAAAATATCTTTCTCCTTACCAGCTGCAACCTGTGCTTCAACAGATCCCATCGACATTGCAGTATTGGCATTGTGGATGACCGTTGCTTCAGGATAGGCTTGTAGGATCAAGTTGGTTCCCGCAAATCCGCCTTCGCGCTGGTATTCGCCATAATGTTCATACACAACATTCCAGTTACCTTTTTCAGCTACGCAATCTTTGAAGTCACCAGAACGTTGATTGTCCGTAATACCGGGAATCCCTCGGTTCATTGCATAGGTAACGTCCTTACCTAGGCGCCCAACCATATAATCACAGATTTTTATGGCCCCGTAAGCCGATGAGAAATCAAGCCACATGTCAGGCTGGTTTTTAAGATATTTAAGTGGTGTATGGAATGCCCAAACAAATGTATCAAAATCATCTTCTGCTGCAAGCTTATCAATATTGTCAGCTTGCGTTGCCAGCTCTGAGGGACCAAAAATAACATAGTCATACAGGTCTTTATCTTGCGCAACCTGAGTTGCATAAGTTGACTGAAGAGAATGCTCAATCTGGCGCGATGCAAATTCAGTTGTTTTGTATGTTATGCCTAGCTGGTCGAGACGTTTTGTCAAAGCTAGATATGCACGTGCCCAAAAATCAGATGTGTCGGCGGATGGATAAATCAAGGCGATTTCAATCGGTTTTTCTTGTGAAACAGAAAGCTTTACAGCATCTGCGCCGGTAGCAGCCTGCAACGCCTCGAGTGAACCTTCTTTGTTAACTTGTTCAAATAACCAATAGTCGCGATCTGCATCACCATCCATTGCTTTAAGCGGCAAATCTTGCGCCATTGCGGTGCTAGACAATGCCATCGCACTTGTCAGCAATAAAGCCTTTAAGATATTGTATTTCATAATATTCCTCCCGTTTATGTATTATAATATGACCTGTTTGCGATCAAACAAGACCTCTTTTGGCTATCTCAAGCTTAATTGCTTGGAACACCACCTCCTGCGAACAGAAATCCCAGTATGAGTAAGACTGCAATTCCACACATTAGACCGACCCCAAGTTTTATTGTCTTAAGACCGTCGGGTGACAACAGACCAGCTAGCAGTCCACGAGCACCATCTCGATCTTTCTTCTCAAGCCAGGTGTAAAGAGCAACTGACGAAACAATTACGACCCCGGAGGCAACTGATTGCCAGAAAAACTCGATCCTCAATGTCACCAACGCATTGACCATCATCGCAAGCAACATAACACCTGCAAACGATCCGATTAATGAACCACGACCACCGAATAAAGACGTCCCTCCAACCACAACAGCTGCAATAACATGCAAGTTAAAATAAGGTGCGGATGTCGCCTGAATAGCGTTCAGTTTTCCTGTCAACATCACACCAGCAAGGCCAGCAGCAGCCCCCATCAAAACATAAGCATAAATGCGATGACGATCGACTGAGATACCGGTCATTTCAGCAGCTTCAGGACTGGATCCAATTGCGATTGTATATCGCCCGAAATAGGTTTTTCGGAGTAAAATGAATCCGCCGATCATGGTTGCAATACCGATAAGAACCGGCACCGGCAAGAAAAATGGAATCCGTTCGCGGCCTATTGTTGTAATAAGATCTGGAAAACGAGATAGCACTAGACCCTTTGCCAGAATAAGTGCAAACCCACGATAAACCAGATCCATCGCTAAAGTGCCAATTAGATCTGGAACTTTAAGGCGTGTAATCACCAAGCCGTTGATAAGACCAAGGATGGCGCCAAACATGATACCAATTAAAACTGCAATCCAAGCCGGAAAATCGTAAACCTTGATCGAAAACGCCATCACAATACCAGTGAGAGCCGCAACTGAGCCTATAGATAAATCAATGCCTCTTTGGGTAATGACAAATGTCATTGCCATTGCCATCGGCATATAAAGTGCTGCATCCAACAGAATGATTTCCATGTTCGATGCACGGAAATAACGAGCGGGTTCCACAATACCCATGAAGATGATTACAGCGAGGATCATGGCAACCGGGCCGATAAAACCAATATAAGGTTCAATCCTATCTTTAAATGTCAGCGCTGAGTTATCTTGTATAATAGTGTTCATTGTTCTTCCCTAAAAGCGCTTAAGCTGCCGCTTCATTGACCGCGCCAACGATCATTCCCAAAATTTCTTCATTATTTGTATTCTCAGTGGTCAACACTCCGGCTTTCTTACCGCGCCTCATCACGTGAACACGATCTGAAACTTCCATCACATCATCCAATGAATGAGAAATAAGAATAACCGCCAACCCCTGAGCCTTAAGTGTTTTTATGAGCGTTAAAGTGCGTGCTGTTTCCTGCGGGCCAAGGGCCGCAGTGGGTTCATCCATAACCAAAACACGTAAATTTGCATTATAAACCGCGCGTGCAATCGCCACAGCCTGGCGTTGACCACCCGACAGGCTGGATGTTTCGGCATCCATACTACGTAAGGTAACGCCTAAACGTTCCTTGAGCACGCGCTTGGCCTCTGAGCGCATTTTTTTATTATCCAGAAATGTCATTCCAAAAAAGTTTCTAGTGAGTTCTGAGCCCAAAAAAAGATTGGCGGCAGGATCTAGATGATCAGCGAGCGCAAGCGTTTGATATA
Source organism: Lentilitoribacter sp. Alg239-R112 (assembly GCF_900537175.1). Lineage (GTDB taxonomy): Bacteria > Pseudomonadota > Alphaproteobacteria > Rhizobiales > Rhizobiaceae > Lentilitoribacter. The sequence continues at coordinate 351,190 of NZ_LS999834.1, forward strand.
CAGCATCAATACCAACCTTGATTGCATCGGCATGGCTATTCATCTCAAGAGGACTATCGTCGAGCGAAATAGACCCTTGAGTTGGCTGATAAACACCGGTCAAAATTTTAATAAGTGTAGATTTTCCAGCGCCGTTATCTCCAACGATTGCCAGGACTTCACCTGAATAGGCATCAAGATCAACGTCATTGAGTGCGACCACACCACCAAATTTCTTCACAATGCCACGCATTGAAATTATGGGCTTCTTCTCGACCATTATTCCTCCCAAAAGGCAACAGAAAGCCGTTTCCCAAAATACGCCACGCGCATGGGTTGAGCTTAAAATTCAACACCTTATATTTCCTCCAATTGGCCGGAACCAAAAGTTCAACGCCAATGAAAGGAATAATATGTTACCGGTAACATTTGTCAAGTGTTATCGATAACTATTGCTAAATGAGTGTGCACCAGCCCTCTTAAGACGAATGTCGCAACATGGAAACTATGTAAATTTATTTCAAATATTACGAAAATTACACTAAAGCATGTTTGCTCTAAACATGCTCATGATGGCTTTAGAGCCTTTCCAATGATAGCTTTCAATCAAGCCCATCGCGATTATCCCAATTGATTAAAGGTTGCTGCCCAATAATAGCAAATGGATTGTGGCTTCCATCATTCACATAGTAGCCAAAACGAATTTCTTCAAAATTGACAATTTCACGAATACCGGGCATCTGAAAAATACGGCGCGTGAATCGCCAGAGAGCTGGATAATCCACCAGCCTTTTTCTTATACAACGAAAATGTGTGACATAAACCGTATCAAAACGAACTAAAGTCGCAAAGAGGCGAATATCAGCAGTCGTTAAATTACTGCCAAAGAGAAAGTGCTGATCCATCAAACGATCTTCAAGATAATCCATTGTCGCAAACACGGTGTCGACTGCTTCATCATATTCTGCTTGCTGCTCCGCTTTACCTGCACGGTAAACAGCATTTGAAAGACCATTGAATATATCGCTCGTTAGGGCATCAATCTCGCTCACTAACATTTCGGGTCGTAATTCAGAACCGCGCCCAGCATGAGAAAAAGCCAAAATAATATCTGCAGATGAATTAGACAGAATCGACTGACGCTTACTATCCCAAAGCATCGGCACAGTCGCGCGACCAGTATAGTTTTTGTCTGTTACAGAGTAGAGCTGATGGGCATGTTGAATATTACTAGACCCCGTAATAGGACCATCTGGCAGCAATCCATAACCCTCAACGCGTAATCCGCCTGCCCATTGTATGGGCACATTCTCAGAAAGTTCTTTGAGAACCAGAGCAATTACTGCGCCATGTGACCATGGACAACTTGCTGAAACGACGAGAATAAACCGCCCTACATCATGCTGCAAAGCATGCAATATTTCTTCGTCAATGGTTGTATCAAGAGTACTTTCCTCTCGGCGATAAGTACCAGACACCATTGAGCGATCTGCTTCATTATCCCATTTACCATCTATCAGCATGCCCATAACAAAAATCTCGCTCCATAACTTCCCCCAATTTATTCTATTATCAGGAAAACAGAAATCAACCTTATCCAAGAGTGCCTTTTTTAGTCACGTAATAGAACAATGCCAGTGCTCAGTCAGTGCTCAGATTATCTGAAAACTTATGCCTCCATGAGAAAATGCACATAATAAAACACATTATATGCACCCATAGGGTTGCATAAACAGATAGATCAAGATATATGCAATAATATGGTTGCACATATACCTAACAGACTCTTGAAGGATGATTATTATGAAGACACAATTTCAAGGTGGCCCCAATATCGCAATGAAAGTTCCGCCACATCAATATGAAGCGACTGTAGCTTTCTATCGGGATGTGTTGCAGCTTGCAGAGCTTCCCAACCAGAATGAGGAAAGTACTGTGTTTAAATTTGGGGAAAACAATTTATGGATCGACAGCGTTAATACAGTCAGCCAAGCTGAGATTTGGCTTCAAGTTATAACAAACAATAGTTCGGCTGCAGAAAATCATTTGAACAATGCCGGCATCTCGCGCTGCGATACTATCGAACCATTAGGAGATGAATTTGACGGGTATTGGATTTCAAATCCGGCATCTATCATTCATCTTATAGATGGCGTTGAAACACACTAATCCTCAGCGACACTTTGGGCGGGGCCATACAAGTTGCCCCGTTTTGTATTCAGGAAGATAAATAAAATGACCAATCAGATCATTCGCTCTATCCACGTAAACGTGCCCATTGAACGTTTGTGGGTTGCGGTTACAGATCATATGGAATTCGGCACATGGTTTCGAGTTACTCTAAATGACCAATTTGCGAAAGGTAAAGTCATTTACGGAAAAATGACTTTACCTGGACACGAAGGCTTGCCATTTTGGATTAGAATTGAAGCTATGGAGGAGCCAAATTATTTCAGTTTCTCTTGGCCGATAGATGAAACGATAGAACCTGATGATCCAAATATTGAGGGTAAAACAACATTAGTCACGTTCATACTAGAGCCACATAGTGGCGGCTCAAAACTCACGATTCGCGAAAGTGGATTTGAAAAATTACCAAACCAGAGACGTCTTCAAGTTTTCCGCGATAATCAAGTCGGATGGGAATTTCAAACAGCAAATATCCAGGAGCATTTAAAGTGAGTCTTAGCCAACATCAATCATCCACGGAATTGGCAAACACATTCTCTGCTCTAGGAGATAACAGACGACTTGCTATAGTGGAGCGTTTGAAAGAAACAGATACTATGTCAATTACTTCGCTCTGTGAGGGAGTAGATGTATCCCGACAAGCGATAAGCAAACACCTTAAGGTCTTGGCCGATGCCAAAATAGTCTCTACAGAGAAAGCGGGTCGTGAAACACTCTATAAACTGGAACCCGCCCGCCTTGAGGAGGCTAATGACTATTTGGTCCATGTGGGCGCAAAGTGGGAGCTTGCTCTTCAAAGACTGAAATCTCGCCTGGAATAGTTTAATTCATCAGGTCAAATTAGGCGTCGCAATCAACCCTTAATTATATAAAGTATGAAAATGTAGATTTGCAAGCGGTATACTTCAAAACATCATGTATTCACGATACGGGTTCAAACATTTGTTAATCTCTTAGAAGTTTTGCATCCTGCTGATCAATATTGGAATTACGACCGACAATAATAACAATCTACCCGCATGTGCGGCGGCAACAAACCCAGGGTTCGCTCCAATAGCTGCGCCCATAATAGCCATTGTCTCCAGTCCACCAGGTGCAAAAGCCACAAAGACATGCGTCAATGGCATTTGCACGATACCAGTTGCTGCCCAAGCTGCCACTAGTGTCAACGTTGCAGCAAGTGCTGTGCTTACCAGACCCGCAACTGCTGATTCTCGCAGTTGGGTTATGCTGATGCCTGCGAAGCGAGTACCAATCAATGCGCCGATGGCTGCCAAAGCCGGAAATGCTATCCATTGGCTCAACCCACCAGGTGCAAACTCCGTCAAACGTGCAACAGCTCCAACAACCATGCCCGCCATTAACACTGGCGCTGATAATTTTGTAACTTTGATAATAGGTACAATTGCGACTGCACAAACTGCACAGGTAGCCGTTTGCAACAGGCTCATCTCAGTTCCTTGTGTTGGTCCTATCCCAACACCTGTCTCAACTCCGCTTAACTTAAATGCAAATGGCACGAGTAACGTTAGTGATAACAATCGAATTGATTGCACTACCGCCATTTTATCAGTTGCCAGTTTGAGATCTTCACCTAATGCAATAACGAAGCTCAAGTGACCGGGTGTGGCTGCCAGAAGCGCGGAGCGTGCGTCAGTTCGCATTATCCTTTGCAGTAATCTTTGGCCGACCAAAATCATTACTAATACCGATATTGCCAAAATGGCAAAGGCAAACGGCCACCGAGTAAGCGCTGCTATCGATTCTGGTGATATTGTCGCGCCAATTGCTATCCCGGCAAACAGGAATATTACATCCCGAACCCGCATTGGAAACTGCAAATCGATACCGGAAACACTTGCTATTGTTGTGACGATTGCCGGGCCAGTCAGCAGCGGAATTGGCATCCCTACGCCAATCGCGGTAACAGCGCCACCAACTGTAAGAGTTACTAGCAATAATAATCGGAGCATAGCAGAACGAGAGCTCATCATCAGCAGCATAATACACACTTTATCGATCGTGATGATTGCATTTCTAAATGTTGACCAAATCTGTACGAACAATAAAATAAAACTCTACACATAACTCTTACCCTTCCCACGACAAATTTAGCAAAGTAAACCCGTTACATATGAAAGGGTAGCTGAGGTAGTAGGCAGAGCCTTCTCACGGTTATGCAGCCAAAATCAACTAAAATTATGTCGAAAGAATCATCTCATGTTCTTGACAATTTACTCCCGAACCCCTAGATCAACTTCGCTTGGCACTCTTCGTATAAGAGTGCTAACAAATTCAAATTAATTTTGAAAACAACAATAGTCCACTCCAGTATTGAGAGATTAGGGTAGAGAAAATGGCAAACACAAATTTCCGTCCGCTAGGCGATCGCGTCGTCGTACGTCGCGTTGAGTCAGAAGCTAAAACTGCTGGCGGTATTATTATCCCAGATACAGCACAAGAAAAACCTTCCGAAGGTGAAGTCATCGCTGTTGGCGCAGGCGCACGTGACGACAAAGGTGCACTTGTTGCGCTTGAAGTTAAAGCTGGCGACAAAGTCTTGTTCGGCAAATGGTCAGGCACTGAAGTGTCTTTAGAAGGCGAAGACCTTTTGATCATGAAAGAATCTGACATCATGGGTATTTTGGGCTAAGGCTTTTTGCCTCCAATCAACCAATTCATTTAAATCTAGGGCCACTTCCACATAGATAGGAACCGCCCCAAGGAGAAAAATCATGGCTGCTAAAGAAGTTAAATTTGGCCGTTCAGCTCGCGAGAAAATGCTTAATGGTGTTGATGTTCTTGCAAACGCTGTAAAAGTTACACTTGGTCCAAAAGGCCGTAACGTTGTTATCGACAAATCTTTCGGTGCTCCACGCATCACAAAAGATGGTGTTTCAGTTGCAAAAGAAGTTGAACTTGAAGACAAGTTTGAAAACATGGGCGCACAAATGTTGCGTGAAGTTGCATCTAAAACCAACGACACTGCTGGTGATGGTACAACAACTGCAACAGTTCTTGCACAATCTATCGTTCGCGAAGGCGGCAAAGCCGTTGCTGCTGGCATGAACCCAATGGATCTAAAGCGCGGCGTTGATATGGCCGTTAAAGACGTGATTGCATCACTTGTAGATTCTGCTAAACCAATCAAAACTTCTGAAGAAGTTGCACAAGTTGGTACAATTTCTGCCAATGGCGAAGCACAAATCGGCGCTGACATTGCGGAAGCAATGCAAAAAGTTGGCAACGAAGGCGTTATCACTGTTGAAGAAGCAAAAACTGCTGAATCAGAGCTTGAAGTTGTTGAAGGTATGCAGTTCGACCGCGGTTACTTGTCACCGTACTTTGTAACGAACACTGAGAAAATGATTTCTGAACTTGAAGATTGCTATATTCTTCTTCACGAGAAAAAACTTTCTAATCTACAAGCAATGCTTCCTGTTCTTGAAGCTGTTGTTCAAACATCTAAGCCACTTCTTATCATTGCTGAAGACATTGAAGGCGAAGCTCTTGCAACGCTCGTTGTTAACAAACTACGCGGTGGTTTGAAAATTGCTGCTGTTAAAGCTCCTGGCTTTGGTGATCGTCGTAAAGCAATGCTTGAAGACATCGCTATCCTAACGGGTGGTCAAGTGATCTCTGAAGACGTTGGCATCAAGCTTGAAAATGTTACTTTGGACATGATGGGTACTGCTAAACGCGTAAACATCACAAAAGAAAACACAATCATCGTTGATGGCGCTGGTCAAAAAGCTGAAATCGAAGGCCGCGTGTCACAGATCAAAGCTCAAATCGAAGAAACTACTTCTGATTACGACAAAGAAAAACTTCAAGAGCGTCTAGCTAAACTAGCTGGTGGTGTTGCAGTTATCCGTGTTGGTGGTTCAACAGAAGTTGAAGTTAAAGAACGTAAAGACCGCGTTGATGATGCATTGAATGCAACACGTGCTGCTGTTCAAGAAGGTATCGTGCCTGGTGGCGGAACTGCGCTTCTTCGCGCATCTGCTGGTATTTCTGCTAAGGGTGAAAACTCTGACCAAGAAGCTGGTATCAACATCGTTCGTCGTGCACTACAAGCACCTGCTCGTCAGATTGCTGAAAATGCTGGCGATGAAGCATCTGTTGTTGTTGGTAAAATCCTCGACGAAAACAATGCTACATACGGCTACAACGCTCAAACTAGCGAATATGGCGACATGATTTCCATGGGTATTGTTGATCCGGTTAAAGTTGTTCGTACAGCTCTTCAGGATGCAGCATCAGTTGCCGGTCTATTGATCACAACAGAAGCAATGATTGCTGAAATTCCACAAGAAGCTGCGGCAGGTCCTGGTGGAATGCCAGACATGGGCGGCATGGGTGGAATGGGCGGCATGATGTAAGTCATTCGTCTATATAGACTATTCTACTTTAAAGGGCGTCCATTTGGTCGCCCTTTTTTATTGATTTACATTTTTCAACCCGCAACGACAATCAATTAAAGAACTCAGAATTAACTCTAAATTAACAATATATTTGATACTTCGTTCAACGGTTGCTATCTTATGGTTGTATTCGGGAGGATTAAACCTCCCTCCGACGCTAAATAGCGCCATCTGATAAATGAGCTCTTGAAAAGTCTAAAAGATTTAGAACTTTTCATTGGCAGACTTCAGTTATTGAATACATGTTCATTTCAAGAAATTGGGTCTGGGGCAGTGGTTCGTGTTTAAAGTATCGAGTAAAAGCTCGCTGTTAACATTACAGCCACATACTGCTAGTCTCCAGAACATCGATCTGGAACTGCTAGCGAACTATTGCCAAATCGAAGATTGGTACGCGTCTGCGGAATCAGGTATTTTTACGCTTGGCGACTTGTCGTCCTATCAACACAATATCTCCTCCTCTTGCGGCTTACTTCCGCTTATCAATAGTTATACACCTGAAGATAGAGACCGTATTACCGAAATTTTTGATGTTGTTTGCGCGCAGAATTCAACTTTTTCGTACTCAACCACAATTATCGGTACTGATGGACACGAACAACCGGTTGTAGTCATCGGGGAATCCATCATCGAGAACGTGTCCGAAGCGATTATAAAAGGTGTGTTTATATTCCCGCATTTTCACAAAGAACCCGCGCAAAAATTCAGACAGTAAAGTTGCATAATACTGTTCAGTCAGAATATTGATTAATTATGCGTAACGGGAAATATGGTGCTCAGCTTCCTATAAAGATCGGTATCTTTCGCTTTGGATTGTTTTGAAGCGATGAAGCAAGCCTCTGATTTTAGAATGACACCATCATCCAAAACTCGCAGGTGATTGGCCTTCAAGGTTGAGCCGGTCGATGTAATATCAACTATGATATCCGCCGTTCCCGCAGCAGGCGCTCCCTCTGTCGCACCAAGACTTTCCACAATTCTATAAAGCTGAATACCGTGGGTCGATGAGAAAAAATCTCGCGTAAGTTGCCAATATTTTGTTGCGATGGACAATCTACGCCCATGCTTTTGGCGAAAGCCCGTGGCCACATCACCAAGATCGGCCATTGTTGTCACGTCATACCAAAAATCTGGAACAGCAACGATCACATCAGCCTGACCAACACCAAGTCGTGCGCAAAAGGACACATAATCATCTGCATCTGCTATTTGCTCGCGCACCAGATCTTCACCGGTTACACCGAAATCTACAGCCCCTGTTGCGAGTTCTTTTGCAATTTCGCTTGCGGACATGAAGGCAATTTCAATATCAGCATTTTCCACAACGCGACCGTGGTAAGATCGATCATTGCCGATGGATTGAATTGTCATGCCAGCATCTGAAAATGCTTGCAATGTGGCTTCTTTCATCCTGCCCTTTGATGGGAGCGCTATGGTAATTGTCATCTACGCAACCTCGAATCTATCAAGCCACAATGAAAACCCAACAGCGGGTGTGACACTGTTTGCGCCCAACAGCGACATAAGTCGATCATATCGCCCTCCAGCTGCCAAAACCTCATCATTTGCCTTATTGGACACTTCGAAAACTAGACCAGTATAGTAATCAAGTGGTCGGCCAAATGCTGCAACATATTGTATTTTCGATGAATCGATATCTAAGTTTTCTAACTGAGAAATACGTGCAGAAAAAAGCTCAAATGCCTTTTGAATATCCAAATTCGCTTCAGAAGCAAAACTTGTCAGAGAACTAAGTGCTTCGCTCAAGGGCAATTCCATCGACAAAAATTTACTCAGTATTGAAAATTGTTCATCGCTTAAGTGTACTTTTGCCAATTGCTGCTGTTCAATCAACCGGGCCGCAATCTCATCTGGTGAGCGGCTGGCATGGGTGGAATAACCTGTTTCCTGCATAATGTTAGCTAGATAAGATGCTAGCGCCTTGTGGTCTTCATTTTCAATAATGGTCGAAAGTTTAGCATCAAGATTGGAGGTATCGCTCGGATTTCTTAAAGTCGTTAGCATCAGCTCGAGCGCATCTGGATTTCCAAATGCATGAAGCAGTCTTTGTTGCCAACCAAGAGGCAGCCCGAGTGCTTGCAAAACGGTGGCAAAGATATTTTGATCACCTAATGTTGTGAGCGTTGATATATTGTTGCAATATTGATTGGTCAGACGCATGGCATCTGAAATTGCCAACGCATCGGCTTTTGCAATATCTGGATCGCCTAAGTCTTCGATACCAGCCTGATGAAATTCAGTTTTTCCAACCTGCCGCTGCCTGAATACGGGGCCGAGATATCCATACCTTTGGGGTGCGCTGCCATTATTTTGAATATGATCCGAACATACCGGAATTGTAAATTCGGGGCGCAGACAATGGTTCTGGCCATTTGTGCTTTGGGTTAGAAAAATACGGCGACGTAAATCTTCTCCAGCCATATTTAAAAATGGCTCGGCAGGTTGCACAATATCGCAATCGATGAGCTCTGTACCACATTGAACGAGGCTCTCTTCCATCGCCAGCATCATTTTTTTCATGCTTGAAGGATACATAGGCTTAGTTCCTAACTGCCGCTATCGAGTGCTTCACGGTCTGCCTGTTGTGCTGCGAGAATTTCTTTTACTTTCTCGGCTATTTGATCAACAGGCACAGAAACTTGCGCTGGGCGCATAGCACGCCATTCTGCATTATCTTCAATATTTTCAGAAATGCGCTTACCTTCAATCAAGTCTTTGATCTGGACTTCACCATTTTCCTTCTCATCTGACCCTTGGATGATGGCAATTGGCGCGTTTCTGCGATCCGCATATTTAAGCTGATTACCAAAGTTCTTTGGGTTGCCTTGATAAAGTTCAACAGGAATAACCGGACCAATTGGCTGTCCATCGTCGCCAAGTGGATTTAACGCTTTGCGCAGATCGTTGGCAATTTTGGCATAATCAGCCAGCATCTTCTTATCCATAACCGTGATAAGCACAGGACCAACGTCTTGCTCACCACCAATTTTTTTCAAGTTCTTCAGCGCTGTCATTAAGCGCGAAACGCCAATGGAAAATCCTGTCGCAGGAACGGGCTGGCCCATGAAGCGAGACACTAGACCATCGTAACGACCACCGCCGCCAACTGATCCGAACTGGACTTTCTGTCCCTTTTCATTCACAACATCGAACAGAAGTTCGGCTTCGTAAACAGGGCCAGTGTAATACTCGAGGCCGCGAACTACTGATGGATCAATACTAATACGGTCAACATCATAACCTGATGAATTTACAATAGTTGAAATAGCGCCAAGTTCTTGAAAACCTGCTTCAAACGTTGCATTACTTTCAAGTTGCGCGAGCGCAGGAGTTTTAAATTCAAGACCATTTTCACCAACATCAACCAAGTCATCCAGATTATTGGAAGTCAAAATCTCGAGAACAGCATCTATGCTTGTAGATTCAAGTTCAGCACCTTCTGCAAAGTCCCCTTCACCTTCAGAACCGCCGTCCCAACGCCCTTTACCAAGCAGAAGTTTCACACCCTCAACGCCAAACTTATCAAGCTTATCCATGGAACGCATAACATTCAGGCGTCGATCATTATTATGTTCATCTGAAAGGCCGATGGCTTCCATAAGTCCATCAAGAATCTTGCGGTTGTTTACACGAATTACATACTGCCCGCGCTTAATTCCAAGTGCTTCCATCGTATCAGCCATCATCATGCACATTTCGGCATCGGCTTGCACGCCCGGTGCACCGACGATATCGGCATCGAACTGCATGAATTGTCTAAAGCGGCCCGGCCCGGGTTTTTCATTGCGAAAAACCCAACCTGAACGATAGGTACGATATGGCAGTTGGATTTCGTTGAAATTTTCAGCGACATGGCGAGCTAGCGGCGCGGTTAGGTCATAGCGCAGGCTCATCCATTGATCATCATCATCTTGCAGAGAGAAAACACCGGCATTAGGACGATCTGTATCTGGCAAAAACTTACCCAGCGCATCGGTATATTCAAACATTGGCGTTTCGACAGGTTCAAAACCAAAACGCTCATAAACTGTTTTGATTTTACCAAGCATCTCTTCGGTTGCTCTGATGTCAAACGGTGTACGATCAGGAAAACCACGCGGCAAACGTGCCCTTAATTTCGGTGCTTTCTTATTCTTTTTAGCCATAGGAAACTCTGCTGGAAATCTCAGATAATTGTAATTCGCCGCTTCGTACCGCATCCTGCCCGATGCAGCAAGCTTTGTTGTTGATTTTTGAACCCTTGAAATTGCTCAATATTAGCCCGTTGGACGCTTAAAATTACGCCTGGCTTCCTCGATTATTGCGCGATGATGGCACCCTTCAACGTGATCATTGACGATGCCCATGGCTTGCATAAAGGCATAAGCTGTTGTGGGGCCAACAAAGCTCCACCCTCTTTTCTTAAGGTCTTTTGAAATTGTAGTTGATCGCTCGGTCTTACCTAGCGTTCGAAGCGTTGCATAATCACATTTATCAGGTCGTTCGCTCTCATCTGGTTCCTGCGCCCAAAAATAATGCCCGAGTGAACCAAACTCTTTTTGCATCTCAAGTGCACGATTTGCATTATTGACCGCTGATTTGATTTTGCCCCGATGACGGATAATACCAGCATCGAGAACGAGGCGTTCAATGTCGTCTTGTGTAAAGGCTGCTACCTTTTCAATTTCAAAATTGCAGAATGCTTTCCTGAAATTTTCGCGTTTCCGCAGAATTGTGAGCCATGAAAGGCCAGACTGAAACCCTTCAAGACAAAGTTTCTCAAACAAGCGTTCATCATCATCAACAGGAACTCCCCACTCATTGTCATGATATTCAATATAATCGGGCAAGTCAGACGGCCACCAACAACGTGTTATTCCATCTTCGCCTTTAATTAATCCTTCGTCAGGTGTATCATCAGACATCACTCGATCCTCGCAAATTCAAATCATTTAAGCTTCATTAACTTTGTTTCTAAAGCTTCTGATAACCCTGACAAAGAGTTTATTTAAAATTCGATCAATTATCTTCATTGATTCATAATTTGGTATCCAAGCTAAGCGACAATTTCATTATATAGTAGAGTTATTTTATTTAACGCCTAGTAGTGAGTACGTTCAATGAAGTTTTCCCGAATTGGTTTGCTGATAGCAGCAACTGCGATTTTTGCTTCGCCAACAATGGCTAATGATCGCTATCGCACAAAACCACCTGTTACAGTGAGCCCAAGCTTAGAATCCACTTGGGTATTACAATTAAATGGTGGCCAAGTTAGAAGTCGCTCTGTCCAACGAGTACAAAGACGACAGAAGCAGCGTGTTGTTCGACGTTCATTGACTACAGGAGAACAACGAAGTGGCGTCGTCATCCGTCAGGCTGCTGTTGCACCTGCTGCCAAAAAGAAAGCGGTCAAGCCGCAACTCAGCGCTCAGTTCTTACCTCAATTGGTGAATTACGAGAGTGATAAGAAGGTTGGATCGATCGTTATCGATACCCAAACAAAACATCTGTATCTCATTCTTGGAGATGGCAAGGCACGCCGCTATGGCGTTGGTGTCGGCAAGCAAGGGTTTGAATGGACAGGTAGTGAAAAAATTACACGCAAAGGCGAATGGCCATCCTGGCGACCACCAGCTGAAATGATTGCGCGAGAGAAGAAAAAGGGGCGCATTCTTCCAACCCATATGGAGGGTGGACCACAAAACCCACTTGGTGCACGTGCGCTTTATCTGGGTTCAACGCTTTACCGTATCCACGGAACAAACCAACCTTGGACAATTGGACAAGCGGTATCTTCTGGCTGTATCCGCATGCGTAACCAAGACGTCGTTGATCTTTACGAACGCGTGAAGGTTGGTGCTAGAGTAACTGTTATATAAAGCTTGCCTATCATTTGAGCAAATAGGCAAATTTCAATCCTTTTGGAGCGCCGAAGTACATTCGGCGCTTTTTTCTTGCCGAAATTGATATGAAAGTCGATCAATTTTTCCAAAAATCTTACCTTCCCTTCTTGCACTTAGAGAAAACAATGCTAGTTTCTGATAAATCCAAATCAGGGGAGCTGAGGGCCATGGGTTACTCAAGAAAATTTTACGTTGCAGTAAGCTTTGTACTTGCAATGGTATTTGCAACACCACATACATTCGCTTTTACATATGACACAGGCCGAATTTTGGGTCTCGAAAACAGTACTGATGTTGTTCAAGTCGCTGTTAAAAAGAAGATGAACCCAAAGTTCCGTCGTCGCAATGTTCGCATAGAGACAAGCCAAAAACCTGGCACGATCATCATCGATAGCAATACAAAGTATCTGTATTACATTACAGGGAAAAACAAAGCTATTCGTTATGGTGTTGGCGTGGGCCGCGATGGCTTTGGTTGGGGCGGCACTGTCAAAATTGGTCGTAAAGCTGAATGGCCATCATGGACACCACCAAAAACAATGATCCGCCGCGAAGCAGCTAAAGGCCGCAAAATTCCTTCATATATGAAGGGTGGCATTAACAACCCATTGGGTGCCCGCGCAATGTACCTCTACCGTGGTGGCCGCGATACAATCTTTAGAATCCACGGTACAAACCAGCCCTGGACAATCGGACACAACATGTCCTCTGGCTGCATCCGCATGGTCAACAAGGATGTTGAGCACCTTTATAAGCGTGCGAAAATCGGTACAAAAGTTATTGTGATTAAAGACGGTGCATCAAGCGCTAAATATTACAAACCTAAAAAGGGTTTCTTCGGCGCATAAGCTACATTGAAACTTAAGAATACAAAACCCGATCAATATTAAGTTGTTCGGGTTTTTTGTTATCCAGTTTTCAGCTTGGTCTATTTAAGCTCTTTTGGTTTGTTTCCACCATAAACCCAATTTAACAATTCAACCGTATGAATGATCGGGACATCTGTTCCAGATGCAATTTGTGTGATGCAGCCAATATTACCTGCGGCAATGATATCTGGTTTGGTCGACATAATATTGTTGACCTTCCGCTCTTTGAGCTTATCAGCAATTTCACTCTGCAAAATATTATATGTTCCTGCCGAACCACAACATAGATGTCCCTCTGGCGGGTCTTTAACGATAAATCCAGCCTTTTTAAGCAACGTCTTCGGATGGGTTGTAATTTTCTGGCCATGCTGCATTGAACAGGCTGAATGGTATGTAACCGTTAGCGGTTCGTCTATCTTTGATTCAGGTAACTCCATTTCAACAAGGAATTCGGTAATGTCTTTTGCGAGTGTTGAGACCTTTGCGGCCTTATCTGCATAGGATGTATCTTCGCGCAGCATATGGCCATAATCTTTTATGGTTGTGCCGCACCCCGAAGCGGTTATGATGATCGCATCAAGACCGCCATTCTCAACTTCGCGCATCCAGACATCGACATTGTTTTTGGCCGATTGTAATGCTGCCTCCTCCCGCCCCATATGATGAGTAAGCGAACCACAACACGTTTCGCCTTTTGGAATGACAACCTCAACACCAATGCGCGTGAGAAGCTCTATTGTTGCCGCATTAATACTGGGACTAAGAACCGGCTGTGCGCAACCAGATAAAATGGCGACCCGCGCCTTTTTAACACCCGTGTTTTTACGAGTGCCAGGTTCAGAGGATCGTTGATCACTTGAGATAGAAGGTGGTGCAAGGTCTAGCATGGCGCCAAGCGGCTTCAATGGCTTTATAGCTCTAAACAGCGTTGCAAAAGGTCTCCCAAGTTGCGCGAAACGCAGAGCCAGACGGAAACGTTTTGGGTATGGCAAGATATTAACCAACAACGCCCTAATCATTCGATCTGCAAAGGGTCTGTCATAGGTTTTCTCGATATATGCACGCGCATTATCGATCAGGTGCATATAATTCACACCCGATGGACATGTGGTCATGCAGGCAAGACAGGAAAGGCATCTATCTAGATGTGTCACGGTTTTTTCGTCTGCTGGGCGATCATTTTCCAACATATCTTTGATGAGATAAATTCTACCGCGAGGACTATCAAGTTCATTTCCAAGTGTGACGTATGTTGGACAAGTAGCTGTGCAAAATCCACAATGAACACATTTGCGTAAGATCTTTTCAGATTCAGCGACATTTGAATCTGCAAGCTGGGCAAGGGAAAAATCTGTTCTCATTTATTTAACTCGCAGCTTTTTGAGACGTATCATGCTCGCGGTACATACGCCCTGGATTTAGAATATTATTTGGATCAAATTGATGCTTAATACGTTCCGACAATGTAGCAACAGCTGCGTTCTGAGGTTCGAATATGTCGACGGGTTCATCGAGTTCTGCACTCTTTTTAAGGAGTGTTGCGTATCCACTGCCCACTTTTTGTACAGCTTGTCTTACAGCGCTGACATTTCCAACGGTATTGTCTGCAATCCAAACCAGACCACCCTGCCAGTCGTAAAATGCATCTATATCTGACATATTACTTAACTCAGCGACGACCTTATACCCATCACTTGGCGCAACAGATACTTTCCAAATCGAGGCCTTGGCCCGTTCATGAAATGGCTTAACGTTCGACATCTCCGTCCAAAGTGCCGCGGAATTTGATGTGTCAAGGAACGATATATCACCATATTTGTGCATAATGGCTTGTAACTTTTCTTTCCGTACTTTGACTGATAGCTCCAATCCTTCGAGACGCAACATGGTCATGGATTTTCCTGAGAACTTGCCATCTAGAACTGTATTCGACAATGACTGAGGAAGATGGGCAGCGGCTGATACTTCCACAGATTGCGCCATTGCTAATGCCATAGCTTCTGTCGCTTCACGATCACCTAAACCGTGAATTATGATTGTTGTGGCCACTTCCTGCTTTGGCAGCACCTTAAATGTGACATCACGCATAATACCTAAAGTTCCCCATGACCCTGCCAAAAACTTAACCAGATCCAGACCAGTAACGTTTTTCATCACCTTGCCACCAGTTTTGATTAACTGACCTTTTCCATTAACGAAATTTATGCCCAGCAAACCGTCTCGTGCTGCACCTGCAACCAGGCGGCGCGAACCGGACAGGTTTGCAGCGAAAATGCCACCCATAGTTTGGTTGCCTGTTGTTCCCAAAAGAATGGAATAATCTGCAGGTTCAAATGCTAGCATCTGATTGTTCTCATCCAATGCAGCCTTCACCAGATCTAAAGATGTTCCCGCATTTGCCGACATCACCAGTTCAGATGCTGTATATTCCACAATGCCAGATAGCTGGGACAGCTCTAGCTGGATATCAGACGCAACATTATAACCAATGGGCCTCTTAGTTCCTGCGCCTCTGATCTCAATTGCCTCAACATCTCTGTAAGCTTGAGCAACGACCTCAACCAATTCTTCCGATGATGTTGGTGCGACTATATTTTGCATGGTCATTCCCCTCCCCTTACGTCGAGTGGAAACACTTTTGAGGGATTGAATATCCATTTCGGATCAAAAGCTGCACGCACATTCATCTGTTGATCAAGATCAGCTTGGCTATATTGATGTGTCATCAAATCCCGTTTTTCGATCCCAACACCATGCTCTCCAGTTAGGCAACCACCAGCATCCACACAAAGCTTGAGAATATCCATACCTGCTTGCTCAGCCTTTATGCTCTCTTCAGGATCATTCATGTTAAACAGAATAAGAGGGTGCATATTGCCATCGCCTGCATGGAAAACATTCGCAACACGCAGACCATATTTCTTTACGATCTCAGCTGTCTGTTCCAGCACATAAGATAATTGACCAAGCGGTACCGTTCCATCCATGCACATGTAATCCGCAATTCGGCCTGTTGCACCAAAGGCAGATTTTCGCCCTTTCCAGATCAATGCAGCTTCAAAAGCAGATTGACTTTCTTTAACCGTTTTAACGTTGTGTTGTTTGGCAATTTCAATGATTTTATCAAGCATATCCTGCATTTCGGCATCTGACCCCTCAACTTCGACAATTAGGAGAGCTTCAACATCGAGAGGATACCCCGCACCTGCAAATGCCTCACAAATTTCAATTGCTAGCTTATCCATATATTCGATTGCGACAGGAATGATACCGGCGCCAATAACATCACGAACACAACTGCCAGCATCGTCAGCAGTATCAAACCCGAACAAAACCGGTCTCGCGCCAGCAGGTTTTGCAAGCAATCTAACCGTTGCTTCTGTTATAATTCCCAACTGACCTTCCGAACCGCAGATGATGCCTAATAGATCATAACCGGACGCATCCAATGCCTTACCGCCCAGCTCTACGATCGTTCCGTCGAACAGCACCATTTTTATGCCGAGCAAGTTGTTTGTCGTCACACCATATTTTAGGCAATGGGCACCACCAGAATTCATGGCGATGTTGCCGCCTATTGTGCAAGCAAGTTGAGAGCTGGGGTCAGGTGCATAGAAAAAACCATCCGCATCAGTCGCTTGCGAAATTGAAATATTTGTAACACCCGCCTGTACAATGGCACATCTGTTATCAAGGTCGATTTCCAAGATTCTGTTCATCTTTGAAAGACCAATTACAACTGCATCTTCCTGGGGTATCGCACCGCCTGCAAGAGATGTTCCTGCACCACGTGGGACAATGGGAACACTCTGATCATGACAATATTTAATAAGAGCCGCAACCTGTTCAGTTGTTTCCGGCAAAACCACTGCCAACGGCAAGCGGCGATAGGCGATAAAAGCATCCGTCTCAAAGGGGACAAGTTCACGTTCATCTGTAATCAAGCAATCAACTGGCACAAGGTTAGCTAAACCATTTATAATCTGACCTCTGCGAGACATGATTTCAGCATCAGGCTCCAGAAATTTTATAATCTCAGTCATGGGCACCTCATTTATTGGTAAAAAATGTTTACCACATGATTTTGCAATTAGCAATCTCAACACATTTGTGCATATTATGAAAAAATAAATGATCCATATTGCAAATTTTGACGTAAAAAACTCAAAGTCTATAATTTCGCTCGCAACAGGGAATCGATCATGAACAATCTTGGTGATTTAGAAGTTTTTGCTCGCATGGTCTCTGCTGGCTCGATGTCCGCCGCCGGCCGTGAACTGGGTCTATCTCCTGCGGTTGTGTCAAAACGCTTAAGACGGTTAGAGGATCGCCTGGGTACCCGCCTTATGAACAGGACTACGCGACAGATTTCTCTTACCGAGGCTGGGCAAGGTTTTTATGAACGCGTACTGGCAATACTTGCCGGACTAGAAGATGCTGAAGCATTTGTAAGTAGACGATCGAATACAGCGAAGGGGACGTTGAAAATTTCAGCCCCGACATCTTTTGGCCGCATGCATATTGCACCTCATCTGAAAGCATTTTTTGAGCAAAATAGCGACATCCAGATAAATCTGAATCTTCATGATGACATGACCGATATCGTCGGGGAAGGCTACGATTTAGCCATCCGCATTGCAGAATTAAAGGATTCAAGCCTTGTAGCAAAGAAACTTGCGCCAGTCCGACGAATTTTGTGCGCAACACCAGAATACCTCAAAGACAACGGCACACCATCAAACCTTGCCGACCTTGAACACCACACATGTATTTCAAATCACAATAGCGATACATGGAAACTCGAGAATGAAGAAGAGATTTTTCATTTCCGCCCATCTGGCCCTATTCAAACAAACTCAAGCGAAGTTGTACGCGAAGCCGTTCTATCAGGCGCTGGCATAGCCCTTCGCTCTACATGGGATATCGGGGAAAGCCTAAATTCAGGCCAGCTTGAACAAGTCCTGCCTCAATTTGAAAGCTCGCGCCTTGTTGCTATTCACGCAATTTATGCCAGCAAAACTTTTCTCCCGTTGAAAGTGCGTTTATTTATAGACTATCTTGCTAACCTTTATGGCAACATACCCTATTGGGATAGAAATTTAGTGCAGGATGATCCCGATCAAATATCGCAATTTCGGTCTCATGCATAAATTCCTATAAAATTTCCGATTTATCTTTTTGGATAAATTAATTGACCAAAATGAAATGACTTGCTAACTTATCCACTAGGTTAGGGTCATGACAAAGAACATTTTCTCTCAAATATCACAGCACAAAACAGCTGATCAAGCGGCAGAGCACATTGAAGAGCTCATCCTAGAAGGAATTTTGCGGTTCGGCGACAAATTGCCTGCTGAAAGAGATCTTGCCGAGCAATTGGATATTTCAAGACCCGTACTACGGCATGCGATTAAAGATCTTGAAGCACGGGAGCTTTTATATACAAAGCCGGGTGGCGGAACATATGTTGCAGATACCACTGGGCAGGTTTTTTCAGAACCGGTGATAGAGCTTATTGGTCGGCACCCGAAAGCGACAAATGATTATCTAGAGTACCGTAAGTCAATGGAGGGCATGTCAGCAGAACTTGCTGCAAAACGGGCCACACCTTCTGATAAAAAGCTATTAGCCGGACTGGCAGATGCTATGCGGGCAGCACATCAAGACGAGAATGCCGAACAGGAAGCAAGCCTAGACATCGAACTTCACAACGCTATTGGCGAATGCGCACACAATGTAATTTTGCTTCATAGCCTTCGTTCTTGCTATCGACTGCTTTCAGGTGGTGTAATTTTTAATCGTGAGATAGTGCATAAAATTAAAGGTGCCCGTGAGAAGCTGTTCAACCAGCATATTGCGATCATCGATGCGATTAACACCAATGACCCTGTTCTTGCTCGTGCGGCGGCAGAAACTCACCTTGACTTTATAATCACCAGCTTCAACGAAGCGAACCAACTTAGCGAAAGAGAATACATCTCTGAACTACGGCTAAAACAACGATCAAATTAATCTACAGAATACTTCAATTTTGATATCAACCCGTTTAAGACTAAGGCAAATCCGTTTATGGAAACTACTGATAAAAACAAACCAAAAGTCGGATTATTTGTGACTTGCTTGGTCGATTTATTCCGACCAAGTGTAGGCTTTTCAGCAGTCGAACTTATTGAAAAATCTGGCTGTGAAATAGATGTACCGATGGCACAAACATGCTGTGGGCAACCGGCCTATAATAGCGGTGATAAAGCTAGCACTCGAGAGATTGCGATTCAAGTTCTCGAACTATTTGAAGATTACGACTATGTGGTTGCGCCTTCAGGATCTTGCGCAGCAATGATCAAAAAACACTATATCGAACTATTTGAAAAAGGTGACCCGCTCTATATAAGAATGAGTGCGCTAGCTGATAAAACCTACGAACTTATAAGCTTTTTGACCGATATTATGTTTGTAACCCAAACAATTGATGCGCTCGACAAAACAGTTACATATCACGATTCATGTTCTGGCCTTCGGGAACTAGGCATTGAAAAACAACCACGAAAACTACTTTCTGGCATCAAGGATTTGAACGTTGAAGAAATGAAAGATAGTGACGTATGTTGCGGATTTGGCGGCACGTTTTGTGTAAAATATTCCGATATTTCCAATGCGATCGTCGAGAAAAAAACGCAATCAATTAAAAATACCGAGGCCGACATGTTGCTCGCGGGCGATATGGGGTGCCTGATGAATATGGCTGGGAAACTCAAACGCGAAGGTTCTGATATTGAGGTTCGGCACGTTGCAGAAGTCCTTGCTGGAAAGCTCGACACTAAACCCATTTCAGGAAATTGAGATATCACATGGAACTCACATCTCACAATTTGAAACAAAACTCGCAAGATGCGCTCAAAGATGCGCAATTGCAGCGCG